>CAYTWZ010000032.1:0-17262 GCA_964442035.1 uncultured Oscillospiraceae bacterium | reverse complement strand
CCGAGTCGGTAGACAAGACTCGGGCGACATCTTTCGTTTAGTTATATCAAGCATTAAATTGCTTCTACTGCAGAAGCTTGCCTTCCTTCCGACGTTTGTTGTAATCCTTGATCTCCTGCATGACCTGACCGTGAAGCAAAATTACAGCAAACAGGTTGGGAATGGCCATAAGTCCGTTAAAGGTGTCGGATATATTCCATACGAATGAAAGATTTCCTATGCAACCAAAGAATATAACGCAGATAAATATGACCTTGTAAATGGGAACAGCCTTCAGTCCAAACACGTATTCAATTCCGCGCTCACCGTAATAGGACCAGCCAAGAATTGTAGAAAAGGCAAACATCGTAAGGCTTATACTTATAAATATACCGCCTATTGGGCCAAGCACACTGTTGAATGCAGCCGTAGTAAGCGCCGCTCCGGAAATCTCCGCGCCCGCCGCGTCAACCGGTCCAAGCTTAACCGGATCGTAAACAGTGGTAAGTATGGACAATGCGGTGATAGTGCAGATAACAATAGTATCGGCAAACACTTCGAAAATACCCCACATACCCTGAACAACAGGTTCCTTAACATCAGAAGCCGAGTGAACCATTACAGAAGAACCAAGACCGGCCTCATTGCTGAATACGCCTCTGGCAATACCGTAACGCATTGCCTGCGCTACCGTAAATCCCAGTATGCCGCCTCCGGCTGCCTTCATGTTGAAGGCGCTCTTGAATATCATACCAAAGGCTGCGGGAACCTTGTTGATGTTAATCAGGATGACGATCAAGCCGCCCAGTATGTAAAAGATAGCCATGAAAGGGACGATTTTTTCGGTAACTTTGGCAATTCTCTTGATACCGCCGATAATAACCAGAGCCGCCACGATCATTATGAGAATACCTACTACCCATGTGGGAATGAAGGTAAACGTGGTGTTGACCGCCTGGGCGATGGAATTTGCCTGGCTAAGGTTGCCTATGCCAAATGATGCAAGAATGCAGAAGCAAGAAAAAATCACCGCAAGCCATTTCATATGAAGGCCGCGATCCATGTAGATCATGGCGCCTCCAACCCATTCGCCCTTTTTGTTCTTGTAACGATATTTGATACCCAATACGTTTTCACTGAAGTTGGTCATCATGCCAAGGAAGGCGCTGAGCCACATCCAGAAAATAGCGCCCGGGCCGCCGCTGACAATTGCCGTAGCAACACCGGCAATATTACCGGTACCTACTGTAGCTGCCAAAGCCGTGGACAGTGCCTGGAACTGGCTGATAGCCTTTTTGTCCTGAGTCTTGCGCACACTCTTCTTTTTGAAGATGGCCAGAATGGTCTCGTCCATCCAGAGCTTGAATTTGCTGACCTGAAAAAATCTGCTCCTTACAGTGCAGAGCAGTCCTACAAACAGGAATACTACCAGCATGATTGGACCCCATACAAAGCCGTTGATCACATCGTTGATATTAGCAATGGTCTCCATCACCGTATATGAAACCTTTTCAAAGGGGATAGCATTCTTAGTGGCATACTCGCAGGCATAGCTGTCACTATGTGCCTTGATAACGGCCAGTGGACTGCCGGAAAGGAGACCCTCGCCGATAGATTCCTTAGTATCAGAGGCTTCCAGACTGTTGGGCAGTGAAATTGCCGTAAGAGAAGGACAGTTCGCGAAAGCGTTTATTCCCAGATAACTCACTCCGTCGGACACGGTCACCTCTGTGAGCGCCGCGCATCCGTCAAAGGCATGGGCTCCCACGCTTTTGACGCTGGCGGGGATCACAAGCGCGGCGGACTTTTTGTCAGCGTTTACGCCGGAAACCGTGATGCTATTAAGGGCGGTGCAGCCTTGAAAAGCGCTGTCCCCTATAGTGGTAAGGTTGCTTGTAATAACAAGGGACTCAAGGGCGGTGCAGTCCTTAAACACTCCTGCGCCTATTTCCCTAATGGGATACTGTTCCTTTCCATCGTTGCAGATGGAATAGATCTCAATCTCCCTGACGCCGCTGATATCACTGTTTACACCCGTGATAGCGGCATATTTTTCTCCATGTTCGTCCTCCATTATTTCGTAAACAAAGGCGGGATTTTCCGCTTCTGCCAGGACAGACGCAGGAATAATTGTCATAAAGACAAGCGTCAGCGCCGCAGCGGCTGAAAAAATCCTGCAAAGAAGCCTATGATTTGCTTTCATTCATGTTCACCTCAAACTTAATTTTTTATTTAATATGTTTATTCTAAATATATGTGAATAATTTGTCAATATGTATCTGCTGAAAAATCAAAAATCTGACATCAATTTTACTGTTTTGATAAAAATCATGTTTTTTTACAAAAAATTTACAAAAAACACAAAAAGAACCGCCTATCGCGGTTCTTTTCAATAATTAATTTTGATTTACTTCGCGAAATCCGTTATTCTTGTCTCACGGATAACATTGACCTTGATTTGGCCGGGATATTCCAGATCGCTTTCGATCTTTTTGCATATCTCACGGGCTATAAAGCTCATATCATCGTCACCCACCTGATCGGGCTTGACCATAATGCGTATCTCACGGCCAGCCTGAATAGCGTAGGAATTGTTGACTCCGTCAAAGGAGTTAGCAATTTCCTCCAGCTTCTGAAGACGCTTTATGTAGGTTTCAATGTTCTCACGCCGTGCGCCGGGACGAGCCGCACTGATGGCATCCGCCGCCTGAACAAGGCATGCGATAACAGTCTGGGGCTCAACATCACCGTGGTGAGCCTCAATAGCGTGAATGACCTCCTTGCCCTCGTGGTATTTTCTGGCGAGGTCAACGCCGATAGTAACATGGCTACCTTCAATCTCGTGATCAACGGCCTTGCCGATATCGTGGAGCAGACCCGCACGCTTGGCAATAGTCACATCTACGCCCATCTCACCGGCCATAATGCCTGCAACATGGGACACCTCAATAGAATGCTTGAGCACATTCTGTCCATAGCTGGTACGAAATCTCAGCTTACCCAAAAGCTTGATCAACTCGGGATGAAGTCCGTGTACGCCTGTGTCAAAGGTGGCCTGCTCACCCTCCTGTTTGATAGTGGCGTCTACCTCCTTCTTAGCCCTCTCTACCATTTCTTCAATCCTGGCGGGGTGGATGCGTCCGTCAGTAATAAGCTTTTCAAGGGCAACCCTCGCCACTTCACGGCGGATGGGGTCAAATCCCGAAAGGATAACAGCCTCTGGTGTGTCATCAATGATGAGATCGATTCCTGTCAATGTTTCAAGGGTACGGATATTGCGTCCCTCACGGCCTATTATCCTGCCCTTCATCTCATCATTAGGCAGTGAAACGACGCTGACGGTAGTTTCGGCCACATGATCGGCGGCGCACCTTTGAATTGCCGTACTGATAATGTTCTTCGCCTTCTTTTCAGCCTCGTCCTTAGCCTGTGTTTCTACTTCCTTAATCATAATGGCCGCCTCGTGGCGAACCTCGCTTTCAATGTTGTGCAGTAAATATTCCTTTGCCTCTTCAGCGGTCAATCCACTGAGTCGTTCAAGTACCTCGGTCTCCTTTTTATGTAATTCCTCGACCTCTTCCTGTCTTGCCTCAGCTGCCTTGATCTTCTTGTTCAAAAGCTCGTCCTTTTTGTCAAGAGCGTCGTTCTTTCTGTCAAGAGTTTCTTCCTTTTGCTGTATTCTTCTCTCCTGTCGGCTGATCTCGTTCCTGCGCTCCTTAAATTCGCGTTCGGCGTCGTTACGAGACTTCAAGATCTCTTCCTTAGCTTCGACCAGAGCCACACGCTTTTTATTTTCGGCCTCGGCCACAGCGTCCGCAACAACCTTTTTGGCCTGCTCTTCAGCGCTTCCGATCTCCGCTTCAGCTATTTTCTTTCTATGAGAAATACCTGCCTTAAAGCAGATAAAGCCTGTGATAGCACTCAGGAGGAGGACTGCTACAGCGGCAACAACAATAATTGTCCCTGCTTCCATTGAAACACCTCCTTTAATTTATATTAAATTTTCATGCAAAAGCGCACAAAAATACACTTATATTATAACTCTACTTATATAATATGTCAAGAAAAATTTATAATTTTTTATGGAACTTGTTTCTAACAGGCATGAATTGAAAATTTCCATAACAGAAAATTTTTTCATAAAATTTTCGCAAAACATGACAAAAGAAGCGCTGACGATTGTTGTATATAAATAGAGGGGATAAAAAGTAAGCCAAACTAAGGAAGCGCATATTAATTCACGCCTACGGCTTAAAACGCTGCTTGGCGGGGAGTTTTCGTAGCTCTGTTAAAGCCCATGATACAACAAGCGTTTATGCTTTTTTGCCTTGCTGCGAGAAAAATTCCCTCGCCAATAAGCATTTTTGAATTAATCAGCGCTTCCCTAAAACCAAATAGCGCATGTATACCCCCGCCTGAAACGGAGATGATGTACGGCTTTTTTCCTATATTATCCCAAAACTCGACAAGTATGTTTTCAATAAGGGCTGAAAAGCCCGCCATAAGCGTTTCCGGTGGGAGATCAATCTCCCTCCGAAAAACGGAAGGGTAGCCCCCGCCGCCTATAGCCCGGGGACATCTTTCGTTCAGTTATTAAGGAGGTGACTAATTTGACAAAGCAGGATATCATAAACAATGCTATAACCGAACTGATAGAAAACGCGATTTCCGTACAGCGTGAAAACATCCCCGATGACGAGGTAGCTGAAATCGATCAGATATACAAACAGGTGGAGAAGGTCTTTGAAAAGCTGTCGCCTGAGGACGTGCAGACTATTGAGGATTATATTGACAAGTCCATATCGAGCGACCGGGATGAATTTACTTTTCTTTATGTTCAAGGGGCAAAGGACTGCGTTAAGCTGCTGAAAGCGCTTGGCATCATATAAAGTCCCTTGTTTGAGAAAAAATGCCCATAAGGCAGCTTTTTGCAGATATTTACATTTTCGATCAATTTTTAGAAAAAACCGGCCGCAGCATGTTTTTCATGCTGCGGCCGGTTTTGTTAAATCAAACTTCAAGCATATCCTTTATTGCATTAATAACGATCCGCTCACTGCTGTTGTAATCGTAATCGCACTTTGCAAGGCGCTCAAGCTCATCAAAAATGACCGTGCGCTCATATTTAGGCAGACGCCTGAGAACCTCAATGGCTTCTTCAAGCTTATTGCCCTTACCATCGGCAGGGTAATCCTCTTCGCTGATGTTAAACTCACGCCTATACATACTCATGTGCTGAGCTTCTTCCACCGAAATAATTCCGTCAGTCTTTACCACAAACTGTGCGGTTTCCAAAAAAGCCTCCTGTGCGGATCTGTTTAAATCCTTTAACGACATAATCACTACCTCCCGATATTGTACCGGCGCTTTTGTAACGCCGCCTTAAATAAGACGCATAGCATTCAACGTTTAGCTATACGATCAGTATACCACATTAATCGCCTGTCTGCAACATATTTTTTCATATCTTCAATAAATTACCTTCATAAGCGTAAGTCCCTCAGGAGGCATGGTCTCCCCCGCATCGCCGCGGTCAAGGGTATCAAAGGGTCGGGTCACGCTTTCCGCCTCCCGACGTCCAAGGCCAACCTCCACAAGCGTACCGGTCATTATCCTGACCATGTTATATAAAAATCCGTCACCTTCAAAGGTAAGCCGCACTTCGCCGCCCAGCTTTTCCACCGATATTCCGCGCACTGTCCTGACAGTGGACTTTTTTGTTTTTTTAAGGGAGGAATATCCGATAAAATCCGCCTTACGCTCCATCAGCGCCGCGGCATGGCGCATATTATCTAAGTCAAGGTTCTTCCCCAAATGGTACATAAATCTTCCCTCAAAGACGTTTGGATATTTTTCGGTCCAGATACGGTAGACATATACCTTTCCCTTGGCGTTGAGTCTGGCGTGGAAACGGTCGGGGACCTGCTCCACCGTTACAACCGCAATATCCTTAGGCAGCCAGCGGCAGAACGCGTCCATCATCATGGCGGGCGTAACATCCGTATGGGCGGAAAAGGATGCCACCTGTCCGGCGGCATGAACCCCGCGATCCGTGCGCCCGCTGCCTTCGATCTCAACGCGATGGCCGATAACGCTGCTCAAAACCGCTTCCAGCTTTTCCTGAACGGTGTTATCGGTGTTACCCTGGCGCTGCCAGCCATTGTAACGACCGCCGTTATACATTACAGTCAGCTTAAAATTACTCATCTTTCAAAAAATCAAGCACCATCGGATTGATTCTGTCCGCCGCCTTGTCAAACAAGAAATGGTCACATCCGTCAATTATCTCAAGCCTTGAATCGGGTATAGACGAAGCGATCAGTCTGGTATGTGACTCCTTTATCATATCACGGCTACCCGCCGCCACAAGCACGGGTACGCGGACAGCCTTAAGCTCCTTCGGATCAAAGTTTGGCTCACGAACCATCAGCGCCATGACCGCCAGCTTACGCCGGGCAGCGCTTTCACGCTGAGCTTTTTTTGCCAGCATTTTAAACCCAAGCTCAATAGGTATCCGGTACAGCTCCTTTACCCCTTGTGGGTAAAGATTTGCCCCCGCAAGGACGGCCCTGTCTATCACACTGTTCTTGTCGTTAAGAAGCATGGATATAGCCGCATTAGCTCCGTCACTGAAGCCCACTACGCTTGCCCTTTTCACACCAAGCGCTTCCAAAAGCACAAAGGCGTCAGCGCCGATCTGGCGGATAGTGAGCTTTTTGCGTCCGAAGGAGGATTTTCCCTGTCCGCGGCTGTCCATGGCTATCAGAGTGCAGTCCTTACTCCAGAGCTCGAACTGCTTTTTAAAGCAACCCGAACCCTCACCGTTGCCATGCAGGAGCAAAACATGTTTTTTTCCGCTGCCGTACACTTCAAAATATATCTGAGCGGTATCGATCTGGATATAGCCGGTTTTAGCAGCTTTCATAAGAACAACCCCGTTTCATTAAATAATCAAAATTGATATGCTGCAAGGAACTTACTTTTTTTGAGAAAAAGGGCTGCAGCCATATCAAATGCCGCAGCCCGTTATTTTTGCGTCAATTATTCCTCATGGTCATGACAGCCGCAGTCGTCGTCAAACTCGATCTCAATCTCTTCCTTGCAGTTGGGGCATGTAATGGTATTCTCCTCGTCAAGCAGAGACGCGTCAAGATAGATGGTGTCGCCGCAGTTGGGACATTCAACGGCAAACTCGTCGTCATCATCGTAATCCCAATCCTCGTCCTCCTCATCATCGCACTCGCCAAAGACCTCGTCCTCAACATCCGCAAGAGCCTCATCGATCTCGTCCATTTCATTTTCAAGATCCTCTACGGTGCTGTAGACATCGTCAATATCGTTTGCCATGTCACCGAGAAGCTCCGCAACAGCCTTAAGTACCTTGCCTTCCTTTGTATTAAGGTCAAGCTCGGCGCCCTCAATAAGACCATTGATATATGCTGCTTTTTCTGCTAAGTAGCTCATAATTCCGCCTCCATTTCAAATTAAAAAAATTATGCACGGGACATATACTCGCCTGTGCGGGTATCCACCCTGATTACCTCGCCGTTGTTGATAAACAGGGGCACCTGGATTTGCGCGCCTGTTTCAAGTGTGGCGGGCTTAGTCGCTCCCTGAGCGGTGTTGCCGGCAAAGCCGGGCTCGGTGTCGGTGACCTGAAGCTCCACAAAGTTCGGAGGCTCAATACCGAAGATACTGCCCTTGAAGGAAAGTATCTTAACGATCATATTTTCCTTCACAAACTTCAAAGCATCGCCCAGCTTATCTACGCCGATAGGAATCTGCTCATAGGTTTCGGGATCCATAAAGTAGTAAAGGTCACCGTCGTTGTAAAGATACTCCATATCCTTACGCTCAATGTGTGCCTTGGGCATTTTATCAGTAGGGCTGAAGGTTCTCTCAACAACGCCGCCGGAAATCACGTTTCTGATCTTTGTTCTCACAAACGCGGCTCCCTTGCCGGGCTTAACGTGCTGGAACTCTATAACCTGATAAACGTTGCCGTCTAATTCAAAAGTTACACCGTTTCTGAAATCGCCTGCGGTAATCATTTGCAATCTTCCTTTCGTATTTATAATATACAGATATAATTATAATACTACAAACGGAAAAAATAATCAAGACCTTTTTGAAAAAAGTTTAATTTTCTTACAGGTATGCCTTTGAAAACCGTTTTTTGATGAAAAAGCAACACAAATGGGCGCAAAAGCTACAGCACCTTCAACTGGTCGGGCACCTTTGTAAGGCATTTGGCTCCCTCATCGGTAATAACGGCCGTATCCGTTATCCTTATGCCGCCAAAACCGCTTTGGTAAGCGCCGGTGCCTATGCTGACGGTCATATTCATGCAGAGTGTATCGCTACTCTGCAGGCTTATATGAGGGAGCTCCCGGTCAGACAGTCCCACACCGTGTCCCACACAGTGAAGGTAACACTCACGAAAACCGCTGTCCGACAGGCTTGACCGCGCCGACATATCCACATCCCGGCAAAGTGTGCCGGTACGGGCCTCTCCAAGCACACGATTTCTGGCACGGAACACCGCTTCATACATATTCATCACATTGTCCCCGGCGCTGCCCATTACATAGGTACGGCTACAGTCAGTACAGTAGCCCTTATATATTATGCCCATATTTACCACAACTATATCTCCAAAAGCAACTTCCTTTTGGGAAGGGGCGGCTGAGGGCATGGCAGAGCGTACGCCTGAAACGATCACCGGCGGGAAGGCAAAGCCATCGGCTCCAAGGCTGAGATAATGCATCCTCGCCTTAAGCGCCAGCTCCTTTTCGGTAACGCCAACCCTGAGCAGTTGCTCCACATGGGCAAAGCCGTCATCGGTAATCTGGGCCGCTTCGGTAAGGGCGGCTATCTCGTCCGAGTCCTTAACAGCCCGCAATCTAAGCAACACATCACCTGCCGGGATAAGCTCCTCATAGCGTAGCCGTCTGCTGAGGCAGCGGAACTCGCTTACAGAGAAAGAATCGTCCTCATATATAATACGCTTTACTCCGTCACCTATAATAGTATCGTTGATGCAGTTGTACAGTCCGCCGGTGGTAACCGCTATGCCAAAATCCTTTGCCTCCATAGCGGCCTGAAGGGCATACCTCGGCTCCACAAAAAGAGTACGGCTTTTTTCGGTAATAAGCATTGCTCCGGTGTCCCCGGTAAAGCCGCTGAAGAACACCCTGTTTTCCCGGGACGAAATAAGAAAAGCGTCCCCATTCTTTGCGGCCATAGCGGACAGTAGACGTCCTATTCTTTCATCATACATTTTTTATTCCCTCCAGATAAGCTACCATTTTTTCCACACCCACAGTGTAGCTTTCCTTTCCCTGACCGGCCACCTGACCTATGCAGTATGGCAGGATAACGCTGTTGGCCCGGAAGCTTTCCCGATTGTGTACATCGGACATATGCACCTCCACAGTGGGTATCGCCACAGCGCTTACAGCGTCGGCAATAGCGTAGCTGTAATGGGTAAAGGCCGCCGGGTTCATGACTATGCCGTCAATACGTCCGTATGCCTTATGTATGGCCTCAACAATGGCTCCTTCGTAATTGGACTGGAAGCACTCACATTCATATCCCAGCTCCGCCGCCTTAGCCACGGTGAGCTTTTCGATAGTTTCCAAGGTATCACGGCCGTAAATTTCCGGCTGGCGTATGCCAAGCATGTTCATATTAGGTCCGTTGATTAATAGAAGTTTCTTCGCCAATGTACTCACTCCATATTGAATAAATCTACTTTTTATTTTAAGCTATATTAAAGAAATTTCTAAAACAAAACTGTAAACAAATTGTTAACGTTTGTCCGCTTACTTTTTTGAAAAAGCAAGCGCCCGGCGGCTTTAATACCGCCGGGCGGAACTGAATTATTGCTTGCTCAATTTCGTTTTTTCCAGGCCTTGTAATCCTGGGACAGATCCTGACTGTCCGTCAGGGAAAAGGTGGATGTTCTAACAGCGTCGGCGCTTAAAAGCACAGCGTTGTCCATCACTGCATTTTGGGGAGTCAATTTCACTGTCATCACCCGTGGGATGTTAAATTCTTTTTTCATTGATATCAGCCTCCTCTATTCCGTTACGGAAAGGATAGCCTTTCCGTCGCTGAGCGTCAGTGTATTGTATACCGCTGCCGAACCTTCGGTCACCACGGTGAGCTCCGTGCCGTCTCCCACGCAAATCGTTTCTGTGGGAACAAAGCCTATGCCAAGGGCAAAAATTTGCGAATCAACTGTTACGGTCGTGCGGTCATCGCTGAGGCTCATTATAAGCGCCGTCTCGGGAGTCAGCCCGTTTTCATCAAAGCAAACGCCGCCATCGGTTATGACCTTGTTTACCGCCGCGACCCTTGCGCTGTTAAGCCTGCCACTTGCGTACGCTTCCTTGTTATCGTACAGGTTGTTCGCGACTGCCGCATAGAGGCTTCCACTCGCTACCGCCACCTCTATGCCCCCGGCGCTTACCACAGCCGTATAGAGCATATTGGAGTTTTTGTGGCTGATACCGACCTTGTCCCCTACGCTTACACCCTGCTGAGCGGCTGTATAACGGCCGTTTTCCGATGTTACCGTCATATCATAGGAAGACGCGCCCTCTACATCAGGTAGCTGTGTAACCTCGAAGTCCAAGACAAGGCCGTCTCCGTCATAACCAAGCATCGGCGTTATACCGCTACCCCGGCTGTATATCTTCATATCCGCTCCCTTAAGGCCGTACAGTCCTCCGTAAGCGTTTCCAAGGAGGACGACCTTCCCGCTGTCGCCAATGGCGGCATTCATTACCTCCGGGTCAAGCTCCTGCGCAAGCGTCTCCTCTGATTCGTCAATATCGCCGCAGACAAGGTTCTCCGGGATAAGGAAGTCCGCCGCATCACACATATCCATGCTTATGTAATCCTCGTAGCTTATGGCGTAAATGCTTGCCTGCGGACTGCCGTAGTTGCGTATCCTTGAGGCGCTTAACGTGTATTTGTCGCCCCCGGTAACGTCCAGCACAGCCACGCCTACGCGGTCAGCAGTTCCGGTCACGCCCCAGTTGTAGGCTCCAAAATTGTCCTTGCCGGTGTATTCGCCATTGTCCGTAAGATCGCTTATATAATAGCAGCCGCCTTGAACAGTATATACATTGCTTGTGATTTTTTCAACCGTCAGGCCTTCCAAAACCTTATTATATGGAGCGGGCAGGTCGGGCTCGCCGTTGGTTATATAATATTTGTCATCGCCGCTGTTGACGATCATGTTTTCGGTTGAGATCAGTGTGCCGATCATCACCCTGGTCGTGCCGGTAAAAGCTCCGTCCGAGGATGAACCGCTTACCACCAGATCGACTTTTTGGTTACATTCCTTTAATATGTTAAGTATATCTCCCGTATTTGTTACGGCATCGTCAACCATTACAACAGGCAGGCAGGAAAGCCAGCCGGAATATTGGGAATTTGTCAATGCGTCATAAAGCGACGTATTGTCCTTGGCGGCCTGTTCTATAAGGTTGCTGCCGCCTGACTGAGCCTGCATCACCCGGAACATCCATTTGATGGGATTGTCACCGCTATATTCGAGCATGTAATCCGCCTGACCCTGAATATAGTCAGCGCTGAATGATGAGGGTTGGCTGACGCCATAGCTGTAGTTGGAATACACCTTGCCGTTAAAGGCTCCGCTTGTGTCGCCTCTGAGAATAAATTTACCCACGCCGCTGTTTGTGGCAACCGCACGTCCGAAGAGTACCGCTCCCGCCCTTGTGCCATTGGAGGTAAGTCCGCCGTAGGTAAGGCCGTTGATATCCCCGTTGCCGGCAGTTACATAGTCAAGTATTCCCGCTTCATTCAGAAGGGCGTCAATGCTCCTCCATGTCCGGGCATTACTGTCGCCTTCGCTTTCGGCAGTGGTCGTATAGTCATATACCTCCTGAAAGTCCAGCACTACAAGCTCCCCCGGATGAGTTTTAAGCCATTGGCCTATGGTGTGGGCAACGGGGCGCAGCTCGTCACTAAGCATTCCGTGTGTGGTATAGAACACTCCGTTTGTGTGGGGAGCTGTGCCGGAAAAAATAGAATAAGAGCCTTTTGCATCCGTATCGGAACGGGAAAGGCGCACATCAAAGTAACGCACACCGACGTTGAGCAGCTCCAGCGCGTCCCCGCTCTGAGCACGGCTTTTAGCTGACCCCGTGTTAAATACAGTTGCCGCAACAGAGCCGCTGTCCCCCTGCTTTGTACCTGCGGCGTCCCTTTTGACGCTACCGGATATTCCCGATGTAAAGGCGTCGTGCGCCCCAAGCATATTCAGGGAAATGAAGGATGTGGAATTGTCCACATTGTCAAAGAAATTCCCATCAATTACAGGCTCGTAATTAAGAGTGACTGTGAGTCCGCTGACCTCTTTGTTTTTAAAAACATAGCCGTCAAAATACGGGATATCCACATAGGGGAAAACCTCTTCATTGTTGTAGCCCTTATAGCCCACGTTGCCGGATATGTAGTATACCGATTCCGGATCGCGAAGCTTGGTATCCCCGGATTTGTATTCTACTGTATAATAAGTGTCGCAAGGGGCGTATACTTCAGGCTTCAAAAATGAAATGCGCTGATACGCATCTCCGCTGCCCCGGCACATTTTGATTGCGCCAAGGCCGTTAAAGGTCTCGCCGGAATATGTGGTTACGGTTTCAAGCGCTCCGTTCGCAAAGATGGAGGCTGTGTATTTATTTTCGTCCCGGTAATTGCGCATCAGCACGTCGATTTTTGTTGCGCCGCTGGTCAATGAGATCGTAGTGTCATTCTCAATTAAATAGCTTCTGCCTTCGAAGCTGTACGGCGTTCCCCATCCTGTGTGTCCCCATTCTACGTTAAGTCCGTCCAAGCCGTAACGGAACGCGGTTATAAGCTTGCCCTCCGTATCAACAAAGGCCACATCACCCCAGGCCGCCGTCATCTCGGCGGTGAAGCTGAACACCACATAATCGCTTCCCGCACCGTAGCCGGGGAGATTAATCACATTCACCAAATCTGAGCCCTCGCTTGAACCGCTCTCGTATGCTTGTATACGCGGATTTGTCAGGCCTCCCGCCACATTGAGATATGCTACTTCGCTTGCCACGGTTCCGCTCCAGCCGGAGCCGGGCCAAGCGTCCCTTATGGCGGTGTCGCTTGCCTCATACGGAGCCGGAGCCATGGCGTCAAAAACCGGCTTTAGCGCCTTGGCGCTGTTAAGCAGCTCCAAATCCGAGGGCGATTCCTCCGCCATTGCGACAAACGACGGAAGCATTATCGCCGCCATGGCAACAGCCAAAACAATTGCCGTCAGTTTTTTTACACGCATAAAAATTTCCTCCTTTTTTTTCGATACGTTCAATAAAGTATCTTTTACAATTCAATCATACCATAATTTTTTATAATTGTAAATAGGAAAAAATAAAAATAACAGTCCCCATATTTCAGGGAACTGCTATTAAAAAGACTGTCAGTCTTACTTAAGTCGGGCTTCAAGCTTTTCAAGCTCGTCTGCCATTTCCTTGGGAAGGAGATCGCCAAACTGAGCAAAGTACTGCTTGATACCTGTTTCGGGATTCTCAATATCCTTGAGCCACTCTTCATTATCGATGGTAAGCAGAGCCTTAACATCCTCGGAAGTCATGGGCTTGCCGTTATTTTCAAGGTCGGTAACATCAATATCCTCGGGCTTGGGAACATAACCGATAGCGCACTCGTCAGCGTTGACCCTCCCGGCACAGCGGTCAAGTATCCAAAGAAGGACGCGCATATTGTCGCCAAAGCCGGGCCACATGAAGTTGCCCTCGTCGTCCTTTCTGAACCAGTTGACGTGGAAGATCTTTGGAGCCTTGTCACCAAGCTTCTTACCCATTTCAAGCCAATGTCCCCAATAGGTAGCCATGTTGTAGCCTACGAATGGCTTCATAGCCATAGGATCACGTCTTACCACGCCTACAGCGCCGGCAGCGGCGGCAGTAGTCTCGGAAGCCATTGTTGCGCCCACAAACGTACCGTGGGTCCAGTCACGGGATTGATATACCAATGGAGCGCACTTAGCGCGGCGGCCGCCGAATACTATGGCGTCGATTGGCACGCCCTGAGGATTTTCAAATTCAGGTGAAATACAGGGGCAGTTTACAGCGGGGGCTGTGAAGCGGCTGTTGGGATGAGCCAGCTTGTTGCCTGCGGCCACATACTCGGGGCCGTTGACTGCCGCACCCTTCCACTCAATAGCGTTGACGGGAGGATTCTTGTCAAGGCCTTCCCACCAAACTGTCATATCGTCAGCATTAATCGCAACGTTTGTAAAAATAGTGTTCTTCTTTGTGGACTCAAGGGCGTTAAAGTTGGTCTTAACGCTGGTTCCGGGAGCTACGCCGAAGAAGCCCGCCTCGGGGTTGATGGCGTAAAGGCGTCCGTCCGGGCCGATATTAAGCCAAGAAATATCGTCGCCCACTGTCCATACCTTGTAGCCCTGCTTCTTAAGATACTCGGGAGGGATAAGCATAGCGAGGTTGGTCTTGCCGCAGGCAGATGGGAAAGCGGCACAAATATAGTGCACCTCACCCTGAGGATTTTCAAGGCCAAGGATGAGCATATGCTCGGCCATCCAACCTTCCTTCATACCAAGGTAGGATGCTATTCTGAGGGCAAAGCACTTCTTGCCAAGGAGTACGTTTCCGCCGTAAGCGGAGTTTATGGACCATATTGTGGAGTCCTGAGGGAACTGCACAATATATCTTTCGTCAGGATTTACATCCTTCTTGGCGTGAAGGCACTTTACAAAATCGGGGTTATCGCCCAATGCCTTCATGACGGGATCTCCCACTCTTGTCATAATAGCCATGTTGAGAACAACATATATACTGTCTGTAAGCTCAATGCCTATTTTGGAGAAAGGAGAACCTACGGGGCCCATGGAATAAGGAATTACGTACATTGTTCTGCCCTTCATAGCGCCGGTATATAAAGCGGTGAGCTTGGCATACATTTCATCGGGAGCCATCCAATTGTTTATGGGACCTGCTTCCTCCTTAGTGGGGGTGCAGATAAAGGTTCTGTCCTCTACGCGGGCAACATCATTTTCAGCTGTACGGTGATAGTAGCAACCGGGGAGCTTTTCCTCATTAAGCTTGATCATTTCGCCTGTTCTTACGCTTTCCTCCCGGAGCTTCTCAAGCTGGGCGTCACTGCCGTCGATCCACTCCACTGTTTCAGGCTGGCACATTTTTACCATCTCGTCAAGCCATTTCAGTACTGTCTGATTTGTAGTCATTACATAAAATCTCCTTTCAAAAGTTTTTGCATAACTTCAAATTTTACCATTTATCATTATACACCAAAGCTTGTTTTTTGTCCACAACTTTTTTTGCTAATTCACAATTAGTTTTCATTTTCTGCATTTTCAACAAAAAAATCCGCTAAATCGGAAAATTCTTGTATATTCAGTACCTCTCCCCTTATTTTAGTATCCCTTCCTATGGAAAGAATTCCCTTTTCCACGACCTGACGGGAACCGAATTTTCCGGTGTTCACAAGGCAGTTGACCAGTATTTTCCTGCGCTGAGAAAACGCGGCCTTAACCAGATCAAAAAACATTTTTTTGCTTTTGGGACTCACCTGAGGGCGCTCCCTAATCTCTAAGGAGATTACCGCGCTGTCCACCTTTGGGGACGGAATGAAGCTTGACGCGGGTACAATCTCAATAATCTGAGGCTGTGTGTAATACTGGGCTGTAACGGTGACAGCCCCGTAATCCTTTCCCCCCGGAGCGGCGCACAGCCGCTGGGCCACTTCCTTCTGAACCATGACGATAATACGCTTGAACGGGTACCGGTTTTCGATTAAATTCATCAATATGGGAGTAGTAATGTAGTAGGGCAGGTTTGCCGCTACACTTACAGACATTCCGGCAAAGCGGTCGGCAAGCAGCTGCCTGATATTGACTTTAAGGCAGTCCTGCCAGATAATATCAATATTGTCAAAGCCTCCAAGGGTCTCCTTCAAAACCGGCTCAAGTCTCCTGTCCAGCTCAATAGCTGTCACAAGCCTTGCCTTTGATGCCAGTGCGGCCGTAAGGGAACCAAAGCCCGGGCCGATTTCGATTACGCCTTCCGCGCCAGCTGTAGCCTTCCGGGCTATGTTCATCAAAACGGCCGGATCGGTGATAAAGTTTTGGCCCATGCTTTTAGAAAACGTGAAGCCAAAGCGGGAGCAAAGGCTTTTGATAATTTTAGGGTCTGTAAGCTCATACAATGAGGCCTGCCTCCTTTTCATCAACTATCAGCCCTACGGGACAGTGATCGCTGCCGTAAATATCCGAATAAATAAGCGCGTCCGCAACGGGCATGCTTTCCGAAACGCACCAGTAGTCAATACGCCACCCCACGTTCTTTTCCCTTGCCTTAAATCGGTAGGACCACCATGAATAGGCCACAGTGTCCGGATAAAGGCTTCGGAATGTGTCCTTAAAGCCGCTTTGAGTAACAGTGGTGAACTTGTCCCTTTCCTCATCGGTAAAGCCCGGATTGCGCCGGTTGGTCTTGGGATTTTTAAGGTCGATTTCCTGATGAGCCACATTCAGGTCACCGGCAAAAAGCACCTGCTTTTTTTCGTTAAGTCCCTTAAGGTATCTTAGAAAGTCATCCTCCCAGGTCATACGGTAGTCTAAGCGCAGCAGCCCATCCTTGGAATTGGGGGTATATACCGTCACTACATAAAAGCTTTCATATTCAAGGGTGATGACCCTGCCCTCGTGGTCGTGCTGCTCCACACCAATACCGTAAGAAACGCTTTTGGGTTGATGCTTGGTAAATATGGCGGTGCCGCTGTAGCCCTTTTTTTCGGCGTAGTTCCAATAGCAATAATACCCTTGCGGAGCAAAGTCAATCTGTCCTTCCTGAAGCTTGGTCTCCTGAAGGCAGAAAAAGTCCGCGTCCTCCCGGATGAAAAAATCCTCAAAGCCCTTTGCCATGCAGGCGCGCAGGCCGTTTACGTTCCATGATATAAATTTCATAAGTGATCACTTTCTTTCTTGATGCTTATTACTTAAGAAAGCGCCGATCAATGCTAAAATACTGATTGGCGAGAAATTTTTCTCGCAGCAAGGCAAAAAGTGCATGAAAGCTTGTCGTATTCAGAGCATTTTTAACGTAGCTGTGGGGAAATTTACCGTCAAGCAGCGTTTTAAGCCGTAGGCGTGAATTATTCAGCGCTTCCCTAACAGTATAACACAATAATTAAAAAAAAGCAAATATATATTTTTTGTGGGACAAAGGGCTT
>CAYTWZ010000031.1:0-17634 GCA_964442035.1 uncultured Oscillospiraceae bacterium | reverse complement strand
GGAGATCAATCTCCCACCGAAACGTTGAATGACGGGCTTTCAGCCCTTATTGAATTACACAACAAAAGAGTACGGCATTGCGTTGCCGCACTCTTTTTAGTATCTATTATCTTACTTTATCTCATGGCCGCCGTCACCGATGTCATCAACATAGAAGGAAGCGGCATAGCCGATCTTTTCCTTGTATGCCTTGCCGACCTTTTCGATGAACTCGTCCACAGCGTCCTCACGGACAATGGAAACCGTGCATCCGCCAAAGCCGGCGCCTGTCATACGGCTGCCGATAGTGCCGTCAATCTTGCGGGCCTCCTCAACAAGGGTGTCAAGCTCCTTGCCGGTAACCTCGTAAAGGTCACGAAGACTGTCGCCGCTGCCGTTCATAAGACGGCCAAACTCGACTACATTGCCGCTGTTGAGGGCTTCTATGCTGAGAAGTACGCGATTGTCCTCGGATATAACATGCTCCACACGATTGCGAATGATCTCATCGCTAATAAGGTGCTTATACTCAATGAACTGTTCCATAGAGATGTCGCCAAGGCAGGTGGCTTCGGGGATAGCCTGCTGAAGAGCTTTAAGCCCCTCCTCGCATTGGGCGCGGCGCTCGTTGTACTTGCTGTCCGCGAGGGAGCGCTTCTTGTTAGTGTTGGAAATAACTATTTTGTATCCGTCCATCTCAAGGGGAACAAGCTGATAGCTCAGATCCTTGCAGTTAAGGAAGATAACTTGATTTTTCTTGCCCATAGCGGAAGCAAACTGATCCATAATGCCACAGTTTACGCCGCAATAATTGCACTCGGAACCCTGTCCTACCTGTGCCATTTCAATCATATCAACAGGATCGGTAATTCCCTTCTTCTCGTTGGAGAAGGTGGCAAGCGCAACGGCTGTGGCCACCTCGATAGAAGCGGATGAGGAAAGGCCGCCGCCGTAGGGAAGGTTGCCGTAGAAAAGCATTTCGCAGCCTACAATCTCATAGCCGCGCTTCTGAAGCTCAACGGCTACGCCGATCTGATAGTTGCCCCACTTAAGATCACGGTAGTTGTCAAGATTGTCCAGCTTTGCTTCCACAAAGTCGGGAAGGTCAGTAGCGCGGAGACGGATAACGGGCTCGTCAATCTTGCGTACGGCGATAGTTGTGCCCATGGTAAGAGCGGCAGGGAATACATAGCCTCCGCAGTAGTCGGTGTGCTCACCGATAAGGTTTACACGCCCAGGGCTCATGAACAGGCGGATGTCGCTTTCGTCTCCGCCGTAAAATTTGATAAATTCCTTTTTAAGCTCAGCGTGTGTCATTTTATTTGTCGCCCTCCTTAAACCTCTTGTAGGCTTCTCTCAACTCCTTGCTGGTTTCCTCTGGAGCGGTGGGATTGCAGTGAGCCCAAGCGCCTGTTTCGCTGGAGGCGTTGAACTTCTGCTTATCGGCGCTTCTCATTGGAGGATAGAAGGCGATGTGGAAGTGATAGTTTTCGCTTGTGTCCTCGTCGTAGTTGACAGGGCCGTTGTACATGCACATCATATAGGGGAATGTGTAACCGAACAGGCTGTCCAAGGTGCCGGCGGCCTCACGTACGGCCTTGGCAAGATTGTCCTTTTCACTGTCGGTGAATTCGCTTATGTACTGCTTGTGATTCTTGGCGGCGATATATATACCGTAGGGATACTCGCTGAAGAAGGGCAGGAATACTACGAAGTCGTCGTTCTCAAATATAACGCGGCGTCCGTCCTTAACCTCGTCATGGATCATGTCGCAGATAAGGCAGCGGCCTGTTTCGTCATGGTGCTCCTTGCATGAGGCAAGCTCAAGCTCAAGCTTCTTGGGAACAACGCTGTAGCCGTAAATCTGGCCGTGGGGGTGAGGCATTGTAACGCCCACTACCGCGCCGCGGTTTTCAAATATAAATACGTACTTGATATTTTTGTCAGCTCTCAGCGCCTCGAAACGCTCGCACCAAAGGTCAACAAGCTTGCGTACATGGGACTCGGGAAGCTCGGGAAGAGTAACTGTATGTTCGGGAGAGTAGAGTATGACCTCGCACTTTCCGTAAGCGGGCTTGACCTTGTAAATGTCGGTCTCAACATCATCGGGAGCGGGGGGATTTTGCATCAGAGCGGGGAAATCATTGTCGTACTCCAATACATCAAATGACTTGGGAACCTTGTCGTTGTCCGGCCCGGGACAAAACGGACACCAGTCCTTAGGCATTTGAGGCCTGTTCTGCCGATGAGACGCAATCATGATCCAATCCTTTGTCAGTGGGTGCCAACGTAATTCTGCCATAAAAATCACCTCATAAAAAATATATATTTTAAACAAACTAAAGGAATATCTTCCAACATCTATTATACAATGATTTTGCCGTTTAGTCAAGAATTATCTTCTTAAGAAGTGAATAAATTTGCCCCGGCGGTTCGGAATTGGTCAGTGTTTCCCCAAAAACAAAAACACTTTTTCTCTGACAAGGCTTTTGGAGTTGAGCCTTATCATTGTGTTATTTCATTTATTGATGCGCGAAAAGCGCTAAGCCGCGGGGAAAAGCTTTGTAAACAATCCCTTAAAAAGCTCCGCTGTGGCGCAGTACTTGTCCACCATGGTCACAAGATAGGCCTCCTTGTGCCGAGGCGGAGTCCAGGACGCAAGGAACATATGATCCAATATTATTTCGCTTTCCAGGTCGGACACGGTAAAATTCCTCTTTGCGTTGTTCAGGGCTATTTTGGGATGTATACGGCAGTGTTCACGAGCCGTGAAGCCCGCATCCCGAAAGTT
This sequence comes from uncultured Oscillospiraceae bacterium, assembly GCA_964442035.1. Taxonomy (GTDB): domain Bacteria; phylum Bacillota; class Clostridia; order UMGS1883; family UMGS1883; genus JAFLUQ01. Next base: position 14,864 of record CAYTWZ010000031.1, on the reverse strand, counting down.
GTAGTAAAACATGTCATGCATCAGGCCCGCACGTGCTACCGCAAGGCTGTTCCAGCCCAAAAGCCGGGCGATAATATAGCTTTTGTAGCTGACAGCGAGACTGTGGGTGAAGCGTGAGGTTCCCATGTGCTGGTTGTATGCCTTGAGCCTTTCCATGGACGGGGAATAGAGAATGTCTTTTACCCTGCCCTCATACTCGGCGTATCGCCTGCTTAAAATGTTCATTCATTTCCTCCTATTGACTTTTTATAGCTGATCTTTTATACTCTCGTTTGCATAATTGACATCATCATTGTACCACAGCCGAAAAGAAAAAACAACTGTATTATTATGGAAAATGCGTGTTCGTTTTCTAAATAAACACAAACATTTTTTTTCGCAGATCCGCTTTTGCTCCGGACGGTCGAGAAATTTAAAAAAATTGAAACAAAGGGTTGAATTTTGAAATATATCAGTGTATAATAATTGGGAGAAAATTTTTAGGGTGATCAAAATGGTATTTTCCGAGCCGTCGTTTTTGTTTATATTCCTGTCTGTGTGTCTGGTTTTGAATATAGTTATTAAAAATGTTCCCGGGAAAAACGCCGTGCTGCTTGTGATGTCGCTGCTGTTTTACGCTTGGGGCGAGCCGGTGTATGTGCTGCTGATGATTGGTACCTCTTTGGTCAGCTGGCTGTTTGGTATGGCGGTGGAGAGCTTTGCTGTGAAGCAGAAGCCCCATCGTAGGCTTGTGCTGGCAGCGGCAGTGGTTGTTGATCTTCTGCCTCTTATCTTCTTCAAATACAGCGGCTTTATTGCTGAAAGCGTAGGCGCGGCGCTTAACATTGACCTTAGCTTTAAGGGACCCGGGCTTCCCATTGGCATATCTTTTTATACCTTCCAGATAATAGCGTATATTGTGGATGTGTACAGAGGGGTCACCCCCGCGCAGAAAAATCCCTTTTATCTGATGCTTTATGTGTCGCTTTTCCCGCAGCTAATCGCCGGACCCATTGTACGGTATTCGGATGTGGCAAAGGAGCTTAGCAGCCGGAGCGTTACGGCGGAGGGCCTTACCGAGGGCGTCTGCCGCTTTGTTACCGGCCTTGGGAAAAAGGTCATACTGGCGGATACTATTGGCAGGGTGTTTTCCTCCGTACTGGAGCAGTCGGGCAATGCTGCCCGGGACGTGGCCGAGCTTAACGCCATCGGGGCATGGGGCATAATGATATGCTACGCCTTCCAGATATACTTTGACTTCTCCGGCTACAGCGACATGGCCATCGGACTTGGAAAAATGCTTGGCTTTAACTACAACGAAAACTTTAACTATCCTTACATATCCACCTCTATTAAGGAGTTCTGGCGCAGATGGCATATATCCATGAGCAGCTTCTTCCGGGATTATATCTATATCCCCTTGGGCGGCAACCGTCGCCATCAGGTATTTAATATGCTTGTGGTATGGGCCGCTACGGGACTGTGGCACGGCGCGGGCTGGAACTTTGTGCTTTGGGGTCTGTATTACTTCCTGCTTCTTATTTTGGAAAAATTTCTTGTTTCAAAAATTCCCGAGAGAATACGCTCCCGCCGGTCTTACAGGGCGGTATCGCTGATTTTTACCTTCGCGCTTGTAGTGATCGGGTGGGTTCTGTTCTACTTTGAGGATATGGGCGTAGGACTCAAAATGCTTGGCCGAATGTTCGGCGTCGGGAAAGGCGGCAATATCATTGCCGGGCCTGTGCTGCTTTCGGCGCTGCCGGTAATAAGCCTGTGCGTAATAGGCGCGACGCCTATCCCGGCAAGGATAAAAAACGCTTTGCTTCGCCGCTGCGGACCGTGGACTGAAACGGTGCTGAGGTGTGTCTATGTAACATTAATGCTCTTTATCTGTACCGCGCTTATCATAGGCGGAACCTATCACCCCTTTATGTACTTCAGGTATTAGGAGGCCAGAATATGAAAAGAGAAAAAATTGTTCCGGCTCTGTTTTTGACACTGTTGCTTGTGGGTGCGCTACTGATTTTTGCCGCGCCGAAGGATGAGGATGGAATTGCCGACGACGAAAACCGCACTCTTGCAAAATTCCCCGAATTTACGCTTAAAAGCGTCTTATCCGGCGAATATACTCAGCAGATAAACGAGTATCTTAAGGATAATTTCCCCTTCAGGGAAGCAATGATCGCTACCGGTGATAAGATAAATTCATTGCTGACTATAAGCACGGGCGCCGGGGATGACGGCGTGGAGGTGTTGGCGTCGGCTGTTGATCACGACATGGGCGCCGGTGAAAATCTGTTTACCGATGAGATCAAGGAAGCTGTCGAAGATGCTGTTAAGGAGGAAGCCCTGCCAAAGGCTGCTCATATTGACGTAGCGGAGGAGGCAGATTACAACAGCAACGGTATAATTATTTCGGGCGTAAGGGCAATGGAATTGTTCGGCTACTATGACGGAATGCTGGAAAACTACGCCGCTAAGATCAACAATATTAAGGCGGCCCTCCCTGATGTCAATGTTTACTCATTTATGGTACCTACCGCCGTGGAGTTTTACTCTCCGGAAAAATATCACACCGGTATGCGCTCCCAGAAGGACGCCATAACCAAGCTTTATGCTCTTTTGGATCCTGAGGTGAAGCCTGTGGACGTGTATACCTATGTGGCGGCTAACGCCGACGAGTATTTGTATTTCCGCACCGATCATCACTGGACGGGACGTGGAGCGTATCAGGGCTATTACGCGTTTTGTAAGGCGGCGGGGCTGGATGCTGTTCCTCTTGAGGATTTCCCCGCGGAGACCATTGCCGACAGCTTTGTGGGTACGCTGTACCGATATACCAAAAAACAGGTGCTCAAGGATTATCCCGATCAGGTGGAAGTGTTCTATCCGCCTGAGGTGGAAAGCTGCACAGGCTATTATTCCGCCGACATGTCGGCGGAGGGCTACGAAGTCAAGCTCATCGAGAATCCTGAGAAAACCACGAACAAGTATCTGGCGTTCACCGGCGGCGACCACGCATTACTCAAAATCGTTACCAATAACAAAAACGGACGCAGACTTCTTGTTTCCAAGGACTCCTTCGGAAATGCGCTGGTACCGTTTTTAACCAACCATTATGAGGAAATTTATGTTGTAGATCCCCGCAGTGTAGAAATATCTGTTGCTGATTTTTGCGCGGAGCATGAAATAAACGATTTTATTATTGAAAATTACACATTTTGCCTGTCCAATTCAGCTATATTGCAGGGGTTGTCATCAATGGTGAATTAGAAAAAATGTGATAGTTCTTTCGCTCTTTGAGGCGATAGCATGAATTTTATCGGAAAAAGACCGCAAAAAAAGGATCTCTTTTGAACCGACCCCCAAAGGTCAGGGAAGCGCTGATTAATTCTAAAATGCTTATTGGCGAGAAAATTTTTCTCACAGCATGTAAAAAGCGTATGAATACTTGATGTATCTTGCCCTTTTTAACCGAGCTGTGGAAACTCCCCGTCAAGCGGAGTTTTAAGCCGCAAGCTTGTGAATTGATCAGCGTTTCCTCAGACTAAAATCTAACGATTGTGGGTCACATTGAGATCCTTTTTTGTTGCCTTAAAAACCGAGGCATGGTATTTATCTGACTAATATGATGGTGTTGGCTGTGAACACGCCGTTCGCGGATTCGCCGATAACCGTGACCTTATCGCCCACAGTCAGCTCATCGGCGGAGATCTTTCCACCTGTGGCTCCGTCAATCACATTGGTGGTAAAGTTGAGGTTATCATCCCGGGTCAGCATGACTTGCCCGATGTAACCGGAGAAATCAACACTCAGATATCCGTAGCTGCTGTTTACTTCGGTAACAATACCGGTGTCGGGCTCGTTGGCCTGCGCAGTTGATCCGGATGTGACGGAAATTACCATATTGTTTTCAAAATTGAGGCTTACGTTTATTCCGAGACGCAGGTCATAGATGTTGGCACTCTTGTTGTCGATTACATAGGAGGCGTTAGGGGAGATGTTGTACACATTCTCACTGTCACCGTTACGTATGCCGATAGAGGAATTTGAACTGATATATATTGAATATATCGTGCCCGCTATCTGACTTAGCATTTCAGTGGCGCTGATGGAAGTGACATATTCGCCCTCAAGCTCAAGCTCCACATAGTCCCCGGCATTCAGCTTGCGGAGAGTGGAGGACTTGCCGTTGCGCTTTACCGCTACATCGCTGTCGATATAAAGCAGCTCTGTTTCGCCGTTAAGATTGCCGTCGTCGTCATACAAGGCAACGGTCATCTCGTAGTCAAGAATATTGTCCACGTTCTTAATCATGGCGGACAGAGTTCTCGAACCGCTCCGGCCGGAAATTGATGTTATCACGCCATTTTTGATCTTGACAGTAACGGCGTCGCCGCTTTTAATGCTGCTGAGCTTGGCGGACTTACCGTTGTATGTAATGTCAGGGTCGTCGGAAGCCAGATACATAAAGCTCCTTTTGCCGTCATCACTGTTTGAGATGGTTAATTTAGTGTAGCTCGTATTGATGCTTGCGGAAACAAGCGTACCGGTATATGTGCCGTCGTCAGCGGCGATAAGCGTTTCCATGCTAATGAGAGAGTCCCCGCTGAAAAGCAGGAGCACGCTGCTACCCGCCGGTATCTCGGTGGAATTGGGGGTGACCTCAATGCCGTTTTTGAGCGCTTTTACCGAGTCGGAAAATTTGTAGCTTTCAATTGAGCCGGAGCTGAGCTCCACGCTTACGCGGCTTGAGCTGATAGATGTTACTGTGCCGACCTGAAGGGAGTAGTCAAGCTTGTCGATTATTCTGCGAAGAATGACTGCCGCCTGAGCTCTGGTGACGCTGTCTGTGGGGCCGAAGTTCTTTTCGTCCACGCCGTTCATCAGACCCTCTTCGGACACATACTCAACATATGCCCTTGCCTTTGAGGGTATGCTGGCCGAGTCGGCATAATCCAGCGCAACGGCTGTATTTTGTTTTACCTCTTCCTCGGCGCCCATAAGCTTTGTGAGCAGTATAGCGGCCTCATAGCGCTTCACAGCGCTGCCGGCATCGTCAAGGTAATCCCCCAGCTCATCAACGTCGAGAATACCCTTGTACAGCAGGAATGCAACCTCAGGCTTGTATCGGTCATATGACTCGCCAAGGTTGTAATTGTCCAGTACAGGCTCGTACATGGACAACGCGAATTCTCCATAGGGCGCATACTGACTGTTTGTAAATCCGGCGACTCTGGCCATGAGCAGAAGCATTTCGATCTTCTTGATTTCGTTGGCCGGGCGGAAGGTACCGTCGGTATAGCCCTTGATTATGCCTATCACTGTCATTTGCTCAATGTCGTCAATGGCCCAGTCGTACATTGGACTTTCCACATCGGAAAAGCTGCTTTTATTGCTTGCGGCCATGGATGCGGGCATAACGGCTGTACAAAGCATGCATATGACTGCTGTGACAGATATAAGTTTTTTTAACATACCATTGTTCCTCCTGTCTGTCCGAAGTAAACGGACAATATCTTAATTACAGTATAACACACCAACCGGTGGAATTCAATAAAAACTTTAAGAATAAAATGTTAAAATTTGATTTTGGGTGTTTACATTTGGGGCAGGGTTGTGATATAATGAGGATGAAATTTTTAAGGAGACGAAAAAATGCTTTGTACAAGATGTAAAAAAAATGTTGCGGTTATATTTATAACCCGTATAGAAAACGGTAAAAGGGTCAATGAGGGCCTTTGTTTGCCTTGCGCACGTGAGCTTGGGATCAACCCTATGGGTCAGCTGGCCGGAGGACTTGATATGGATCCCGAAAGCGTGGAAAATATCAACGAGCAAATGTCCCAGCTGATGGAGGGGGATAGTGAAGAGGATATGGTCGTGGACGGCGATTCGGCCACAGATTTCGGCGGTATCTTCAAAAACATCATGAATATGTTCGGCAAAATGCCCCAGTCCGGCCCCGCTTCCGACGAAAGCAGCGGAGCCAAGAAGGACGCAAAGGCGGACAGTGAAAATCGAAAGGAAAAAAAGCCGGAAAACCGGCGGCGGGGCCGCTCACTGCTGGAAAGCTTCGGTACTGATCTTACCTTAAAGGCCGCTCAGGGGGAAATTGATCCCTGTATAGGCCGCGACAAGGAAATCGAGCGTCTTACGCAGATACTTAACCGTCGTACCAAAAATAACCCTGTCCTGCTGGGAGAGCCCGGCGTGGGAAAGACGGCTGTTGCCGAGGGATTTGCCCTCAGAATAGCGGAGAAAAACGTTCCGGTCAAGCTCCTTGACAAGGATGTTTATCTGCTTGATTTTACGGCAATTGTGGCCGGAACCCAATACCGGGGCCAGTTTGAGGCTCGACTTAAGGGTATAATCGACGAGGTTCGTGAGAGAGGAAATGTTATCCTTGTCATTGACGAGCTGCATAATATTATGGGCGCCGGCAATGCCGAGGGAGCTATGAACGCCGGTAACATACTTAAACCCGCCCTTGCCCGCGGGGAAATACAGGTCATTGGCGCTACAACCCTTGACGAGTACCGCAAGCATATTGAAAAAGACTCGGCTCTTGAAAGACGGTTCCAGCCTGTAATGGTGGACGAACCGTCGGTGGAGGAGACCGTGGAAATACTTAAAGGCCTTAGGGACAAGTATCAGGATTACCACAGGGTTAAAATTACCGATGAGGTGATTCGTGCGGCAGCGGTTTTGTCCGAACGCTACATCACTGACCGCTTTTTGCCTGACAAGGCCATTGATCTTATAGATGAAGCGGGAAGCCGCTGCAATCTTAAAAACATAGCCCTTGCCACTCTTAAGAAAAAGCAGGATGAGCTTGCCGAGACTAACGCGCTGCTTGACGCTGTTTACGAGGACGGCGAGCTGAAGGATGAGGACTACGCCAGAGCCGCGGAAATTCGCACCAAAAAGTGCGAGCTTGAAAACGAGATCGCAAATTTGGAGCAGCAGCTGGAAAACGTGTATCTCACTGTTGAGGATGTGGCCTATGTCCTTGAGGGCTGGACAAAGATACCGGTAATGAAAATAACACAGGAAGAAACAGTGCGCCTTCTCAGCCTTGAGGAAAGGCTCCATAAGCGAGTCATAGGTCAGGACAAGGCTGTCAGCGCGGTAAGCCGCGCCATAAGGCGAAATCGCGCCGCTTTGTCAAAGAAGCGCCGCCCGGCCAGCTTCATATTTGCGGGCCCTACCGGCGTTGGCAAGACCGAGCTTGTCAAGCAGCTCGCGATAGAGCTCTTTGACAGCGAGGAAGCCCTTATCAGGGTGGATATGTCGGAATATATGGAACGCCACTCCGCCGCAAAGCTCATCGGATCGCCTCCGGGATATGTGGGCTATGACGACGCGGGCCAGCTTACGGAAAAGGTACGCCGCCGCCCCTACAGCGTGATACTGTTTGACGAGGTGGAAAAGGCGCACCCGGACGTTATGAATGTGCTGCTGCAAATTCTTGACGACGGAAGAATTAATGACAGCCACGGCAAGATGATCAGCTTTGAAAATACGATCATTGTCATGACCTCAAACTTAGGCAGTGACTGGAAGAGTGAGGGGATAGGCTTTGCTTCCGACCGCGCAGCTCAAAACGAGGAAAAACTGACCTCCGCAATAAAACAGCATTTCCGCCCGGAATTTATCAACCGTGTAGACGAGATCATTGTTTTTGAGAGCCTTACCAAGGATCAGCTTATGCAGATACTTGATATCATGCTTGGCGAACTTAACGAAATGCTGGCGGAAAAGGGCATGAGCCTTGAGGTGACTCCCGAAGCAAAGGAATTTATACTGGAAAAGGGTACTGATCCCCGCTTTGGAGCAAGACCCCTGCGCCGCGCCATAAGCAGCTACCTTCAGGATAAGCTTGCTGACATAATTATTCGCGGTGAACGTCGGGAAAAGCTTACGGCTGTACTTAGGGACGGGGAAATTTGCGTTGAATAAAATTTTGTTCCGGCTGACATCCATGCCGGCATTCTGTTGACAGTGAAAGGAGGGAGACTGTGGAGGACTATATCAAAAAGCTCAGAAGCGGTGATGAAAAGGCCTTTGAGAGGCTTATTACCGAAAACCAAAACAAAATCTATGCCGTATGCCTTAATATGCTCAAAAATCCTCACGACGCACAGGACGCGGCGCAGGAAAGCTTTTTGAAGGCGTACCGCAGTCTCCATTCCTTCAGCGGCGACAGCATGGTTGAGACCTGGCTGACAAGGATTGCCGTTAACACCTGCCTTGACATGATAAGGCAGCGTAAATATAACCTTGACATAGATGATCAGTACGACCTGGCGTCCCGGGACACTCCCGAGGATCTGGCGGAAGCGAAGCGGCGCAGAGAAATTCTGCGCCGAGCTATTAATGAGCTTACGCCGGATATGCGAGCCGTAGTGGTGCTGAGGGACATCGAAGGCTACAGCTACGAGCAGGTAAGTGAGATGCTGAAGCTCAACATTGGCACCGTTCGTTCCAGACTTTCCCGGGCAAGAGAAAAATTAAAAAATATTTTGTTACAAAACAGGGAACTTTTTTGAACTCTGTGCGTCTAAAGTACAAATAAGAAATGAAAGGGGGCGGTAATAGTGAAGTGTGAAGAATTCAGAGAGCTGGAGCTTGACCTTGCCATGGGCCGCCTTGATGAGGATACAGCCGCAGCGGCCAAAGCGCATATGGAAAGCTGCCCCGAATGCCGTGACGAATATATGGACTGTTGCTCAATTGCTGAGGTGATGTCGCAGCTCAGGGAGGAAAAGGCTCCCGAAGATATGGCGGATAACATAATGCGGCGTGTCAGATCCGACAGGATGAGCAGGCGCGTTCGTGTGTTGCGCATCGGTACTGCTGTAGCGGCGGCCGCGCTGCTTGTGGCGGGTATTGTTACGGCTGTTCCGAGGATGGGGAGCAAAAAAGACGAGTACATCAGCGATGATCAGATATATAGAAATACGGCTTCCGAAACAGAAACGGCCGGTGACGATGAGCTTGGCAATGATCACGCCACATTCACATATTCGGATAAGGCTGAATCGGATGTAGCCGATGAGGAGACCGCCCCGACGGAAAACAGTGAAACTTACTTTGATACAGGCGCGTCCGCCGGAGAAGCTGACGCGCCGGCAATCGCGTCAACGGAAGGAAAGTCAGCTCCGCGTAAGACCGCAATGGTAGACAGCGTTGCAAGCTCCGAGAGCTCTGAAGAGTTTAACAGTACAAGCGGGAACGCCGACAATGCCGTTCAGTCGGAAGGCGCCGACAAAAATGGAGACACTCGGAATGAAGACAGCGGCGCGGCGCTTTCCGGTTCTGCCAGCGGCGTGGACATATATTCTGCCGGGGACAGCGTAACGTCCAAGTCCAGATCCGGGTACAGTAATGACCGGACTACCGGCGTGACCGAGGACAGCTCTGAGGAGAAAACAGAAAACCAAAGTTCGGACGAAAATACAGGCGCCAAGGTTTATACGGTCAGGGACGATGCGGTGGGCTTCAATCATATCGGTTCCAAAGGCTCCGGCGGCGGAACAAGTCCGCCAATTTCTGATGAGGAGGACGAAAGCGCAGATACTTCGACTGCAACGGATAAGGCCGGCAGGGAAGAGGCCGCTGTCGGTGATGAGCCCTGCTTTATACACATCATTGCGGAGTTTTACATCAGCGGCGAAAATGCCGGCGCTGCTGCGGAGGTATCCCCGGAGGGCAAATCCATAGATCAGCTCCGCGATGAGCTTGACGCACTTGGCGTCAGCTACGGCATATATCTGACAAACGAGGATCTCACATCGGAATACAAGTCGGCAACTCCTCAGCGCCGTGCGGAAATCGAGGCATTATGTGCGGGGGAAAGCTGCGTTATAGTATTTGCAAAGGAAGACTGAGCGGATGGACACAGTACGGATACCAAACAGGGATTTTGATCTTACCCATACCTTTGACTGCGGCCAGTGCTTTCGCTGGAACAGGGAAAACGACGGAAGCTATGTAGGTGTAGCCGGAGGACGGGTTGCCCGTTTCAGCAATGACGGGAATGAAATAGTTATCGAAAATTGCTCCCGCCGGGACTATGAGGAGTTCTGGCGGGTGTATTTGGATATGGACAGGGATTACGGAAAGATCAAGCAGGCTGTTGCGGTAAATAATGTTATGAAGGCAGCTGTAAGCTATGGTAGCGGCATAAGAATTTTGCGCCAGGATTTTTTTGAGACTCTTATATCCTACATAATTTCTCAGAACAATTCCATACCCAACATCAAGCGTGTTGTGGAGCGGCTGTGCGCGGCCTATGGCGACCCCATAACCATGGAGAACAAGGTGTACTACTCTTTTCCCTCTCCCGAGGCTCTTGCCTCTCTTTCAAGGGAGGACTACAGGGCCCTTGGGGCGGGCTTCCGTGACCGCTATCTGGAAGGCGCGGTAAAGCTTGTTAACGACGGCTCCCTCAGCGCTGAAGGCCTTATGGCTATGTCCACGGAGGACGCCCGCCGTGAGCTGATGAAGGTCAAGGGCGTGGGCAACAAGGTGTGCGACTGCGTGATGCTTTTTGCTTTGGGAAAATATGACCTTTTCCCCACAGATACATGGATAAAAAAGGTGATGGAGGAAAGCTTTGACCAAAGATCCGCATCAGAGGCAAAAAGCTTTGGAGAACGTTTTTTTGGGGAAAACAGCGGGTTTGCCCAGCAGTATTTGTTTTATTGGAGAAGAAACAGGGAATAAAAAAACAAAATCCGATGTTCAGCGCATCGGATTTTGCTTTTGAAAATTTTTTATAGAATTGCAAAGCCTCAACGTATCTGAGACGATCGCACTTCCGGTGACGAGGCCGGCAACCGGCTGCGGCTAACGGCTGATTACCTCTGCTTCTCTTGCCGGAGCCATATTGTCCCACCACATCACCTTTATGCGGTCGCAGCTTGCTTCCGGTTCAATTTCCACTTCGTCCACATATACCTTCTTAAGAAAGCCGTTTTCGTAAAATGCGGCATAAACATTAAGATCGTCACGGGTTGTTATTTTTAAAACATTGCCCTCTAAATTTGCTGAAAGTGGAACATTTACCTTAAAATTCTTCAGTGCGAATTTTCCGCCACCCACACCGTCGCCCCCAAGGACACATACGCTGCCTAAATCCGCTGCGTCAGGGGCGCTTTGGCGGTAGCCGTAGCTTTCGGCAAGGGTCATACGTACTCCCTTGGAGTCTGTTACATAAATGCTGTATTTTTTCTGAACCGTATTGCCCGTTATCTCAATATGATAATCCTCGCCGATATTGTAGCTTATCCGGTTTATGCTGGCCCAGCCGCTTTGGTCGTAGGCCTCCATTGTGCCGGAGGTGGTCAGACGCATTACGATGTTAAACTTGTCATACCATGTGGGGGTTACGCCGGAGGCGGTAAGTCCGATAACTCCGTCGGTCTTTTCGTACGCTGTTATGTCCGCCTCAATGCTGAAGTCCCCGGTGACCTTGTCAAAGCTGTGGGGTGTAAAGCCTCCGGTGGAGATCCATATTGTTTCAGGCTCCTGAGAGTACAGTGTAATGTTGTCAAGGAGTACACAGCCCCAGTCCCACTGCCCGGATGTTAACGTTGCGGAGATCTCATTGATAATGGCGTTTTTGCTGATATCACAGCCGATGACCTTTTCGCTCCCGTCAGGGAATGTCAGCCTCAGGCTGAGACTGCCGTCTGTGCAGCTGATGTCGGCGTCCACAGCCGTCCACTTTTGAGCGTCCTCCCGGCTTTGATAGGTGTAAACAGTAAGGTCATTGACCTTGAGCTCCATTGTTTCCCATATGTAATCAATAACAACGCTGCTGCCGATTTTAAGGCTTACGTTGTTGCCCGTCCTATCGGCGGAGCCATTGTGTGAGTAGTGGGCGGGAACGGCAAAGTCAAAGTGCAGCGTTCCTGTCTTGGTCACCGCTCTTTCGCCGCTTATGGTCATTGCGGCTTCCGGATCTCCTGTGCTGCCAAAGGAGAGGAAGCGCCCGTCCTTGGCCTTGAAGCCGCCGCAGAGCATGACAGAACTGTGCCGCTCGTTGGCGGCGGACAGTGAGGCGTAGCTTTTGCCGGTGACGGATATTGTGGTTTCGCCGATTTTGGCTATGGAGCCCCTTCCGCAGATCAAGTCAAAGGAGTGGTAGTAGTCCCCGTCAAGATCGATTATGTTTTCGCTGTTCTGAACCTTTTTTTCCTTAAGTGTTCCGCTGGGTATTTTGATCGGCTCCTCAAATTCCGTGGGCTGATACTGTGGGGTAATGATGTTGGGCTTTTTGCTCCTTTCGTCATATTCGTTGTTTGTACCGCTGAGGTAAAAGCCTATGTGAGGAGGCTGCTTGTAGTATTCGTTCTGCCATGCAATGCTCTGGCGGTACTGGCTGTCATGCATAAGTGTGTAGACCTTGTTGGTGGTATAGATATCGCTGATATACACTCTGAGGGCTGACATATCGTCGGTAACGGCAATTATTTCCTCCCTCCAGTCGCCTATGATATCCGCCTGCAGTGCAACAGTGGACTTGGTACTGTTAATGGTTTCGGTGTCGTATGCCCGGAATATTTCTTCCATAGCGCCGGTTTCGGGGTTGTAGGAGGTGACCACGGGGGTGTGGTTGGATGTGGAGTTTACCGCGTCCAAAAGCTCGTCGTATGTGTCGCCGTCCCAGAATATACGGTAGTTGTAGCTTTGGCCCGAAAGCTTTGTTTCGCTGAAGCTGCCGCCTCCATCAGACTGGTATGTTCCCGCGCCCCATACCTGATAGTATCCGCCGGAGCCCACATTGGCCATTACGCCCCGGCCCGTGTCCCCGCTGCCGTCCTTGTGGAGCAGCTCGTCACCGGTCTTAGCGTTGTAGACTGTCATGCCGTAGGGCGCGTTTTCGTGTACGGTCATGTATTCCAGACCCTCGGTGGTGGGATCGTAATTACCAAGGTGCTGGGCGTCCCCGTGTCCCCGGCCGGAGCACCACAGCGCGCTAAGGTCGTTGTCAAGGCAAAGATTGCCGGAAATTATTTCGTCAAGGCCGTCCCCGTCCACGTCTCCTACGGAGATGTTGTGGTTGCCCTGACCGATGTATTCCTCGTTGCCGGGGGTATAGCCTGACTGACCCTCCATGGTGTCAAAGGTGTATTCCAGCCTAAGCCGGTTGCCGGAGGTAACGCTGAAGGCCGCCGCTCCCGTTCGGCCCGGGCCGTATTTGGACTGCCCGGAGTAAATTCCCCGCCACAAAACGATATATGGGTGGATGCCGTCCAGATATGCCGCCGTATCAAAGTACTTTTCGCTTCTGTGGCCGTAGTTGTCGCCCCAAACATAAAAGTCATCGCCCTCGCCCCGGGGCTTGGGGTAATAGACCGTGTCAAGAGCCTTTCCGTTCCGGCCGTCAAACAGGGTGTAGTATTCCGGCCCGTCAAGCACTGTTCCGTTGTCATTGCGGTAGTCCGCGCTGTTGTCGGCAGTCCGTATGCTGTCTATCAGCGAGGCCTCGGTCACATAGTTCCCAAGACCGTCCTTGCTGCCCGGAGCGGTCTTTGCCGCGATCTCCGCTATGCCGTCACAGTTAAGGTCATATACCAAAAAGCCCTGCTCCGTGTTGCAGCGTATATTTTTGCCAAGGTCAATTCTCCACAAAACTGTGCCGTCAGTCTTGTAGGCGTCAAGTATAATGCCGCCGGTGTAGCCGCCGTTCCCGGCGTGATGCCTTTCCCCGTCCCAGCGCTGTATTATCTCGTATTCCCCGTCCCCGTCAAGGTCGCCGCAGGAGGCGTCCCAAGGGGTGTATTCCGCTGTGCCTCCATCGGGAAGATTTACATTCTCAGGCTTAGAAAGGGGTATGTCAAAATAGTTTCCCATGCTGGAAAAGGCTTTGACCCCCTCACAGGGCTCATCGCCCTGCGCAGCCACGGAGTAGACACTGTCCGTACTACCGTCACGGTCAATATAGTTTGTGCTGTCATCCACAAGAGCTATATTTTTCCCATCGCGGTATATCTCAAAGGACGCGGAGTATTCCTCAGTGCCGAGAAGCCGCCAGCTGAGATAAATCCCCTCGTCTGTTTTCATTGCCGCAAGGCCCCGGCCAAGGCTTTCCATATATCTTGGCTGTTTCTTGCCACTGTCGCCTTTTTTGCCCGCGTAAATTTTAAGCTCACCAAAACCTGTGGGCGCATTGAGCTCGCCATACTTTACAAAGCACCTTATTGTGCCAATGCCGCTGTCAAGCCTGTCCGCCGTTGTTTCCCCCTGGTAGGCAGTGTGCCAGCCGCTGCTGTTTACCTGATAAATATATTGCAGCTTATCCCCGTCCCTGACAAAAAACACCCTCACCGGTACGCCGTTGCCGGACGCAATGGCGCTTGATGAATAGCTGTCGGCGTTTTGATCGGCAGCTGTGCATGGGTAGAGGCTTCCGTTTTTATATTTGAATTTAAGTATTTCCTTACCTGATGTGTTTGTGCTGCTGCCGTAAAAGGTGTATATGTGCTCGCCGGCGCTTCCGCTGAAATATGTAAGGAACTCAATTACCGCAAAGTCGCAGCTGGCCTTTCCTGTTGCGGCGGTGATATCCTCACTTAACGTCAGGTTACCGCCCTCGTTATAGCCGTCGGTTTTCGTAAACTGTACGACCCTCATTCCGTCAGCGTCGGCCACGCTCATACCGGTTGGGAATTGGGCGCTCCAGCCCCAGCCTTCAAGGCCGCCCTCCGCCGAGGATGCGTCAAACACCGTTTCGCAGGCGAGGAAAAGGCTTTGCAGCTCATTGTCCCCGATTTCTGCCGCTCCCGTATCAAATGGGAACATCAGCATTGTAATAACAGTAAGTATCGATAGTATTTTTTTCATTTTGATCACTCCTGTTAAAATTGTATCAT
>CAYTWZ010000030.1:0-18349 GCA_964442035.1 uncultured Oscillospiraceae bacterium | reverse complement strand
TTTTCTTTGATAATTGGCCGAAGACATAAATTTGGCGTCATTATTACAAGAAAAATGTTGAAATCGGGTTTTATTTATGGTAATATATAAATAGTAATGATTTTTTTACAAAAAGGATGGATGAAAATGAGCAAAAAGCATGGTTCAAAGCAGTCAAATGCGACAAAAAAGATCGTCAGTGTCATTTTAATTGTCGTTTTGCTTGCTGTATTGATCGTTGGAGTAATTATGGCAGCTGAATATTTTGATATAAGCTTCACCAAAAGCAAAGGACTGAATAGCGGCAGCATCAATATTATAGTCCCTGAGGGATCCACCGGCAGTGATATCGGACAACTGCTTAAGGATAACGGACTTATCAAATCAAAGCTTGTGTTTTCACTCAGGCTTAAAAACAGCGAATATGCGGGCAAGCTTCGCAGCGGCTCCTTTGTTCTTGCAAAGGGAATGACCATCAGCGAAATATTGGAGGAGCTTGCCACAGGCGGTGAACAGCGCTCAACAATGGAAATCACCATTCCCGAGGGCTACAGTGTGGAGCAGATCGCCGCAAGGCTGGAAAGCGCGGGGCTTTTCACAGCGGAGGAATTTCTTGATGAGGTCAATAACGGCGAGTTTGATTACGAAATACTATCCTCCATTCCCACAGACGGCAGCATAAAATATCGTCTGCAGGGCTTCCTTTTCCCAAGCACCTACAATGTGTACACCGACTCTACGCCACACGAGATCATCGACAAAATGCTTCGGCAGTTCATTGTCGAGTACGACGCCATTAGCGGCGAAAGTTCGCGGAGTCCTTTTGAAATAGTTACCATTGCTTCCCTCGTGGAACGTGAAGCAAAGCTTGACGATGAAAGGCCTACTATTGCCGGAGTAATTGAAAACCGACTTTCGGATGGAATGAAGCTCCAGATTGATGCCGCCGTACAGTATGTGGTCAGTGACGGGATGTACAATGTTACAAGAATTCTTTACAAGGACTTAGAGGTAGAGTCGCCGTATAACGTATACCTCAACTACGGTCTGCCCGCCGGTCCCATATGCAATCCGGGCGCAAAGTCCATTCAGGCGGCAATGGCTCCCGAAAGCCACAGCTATCTTTTTTATCACACAGATGAAGCCAAGGGCGACGGCAGTCACATTTTTACCGAAACCTTTGCAGATCATCAGGCAACTATGAACTGAGTATCAAATAACAGAAAGGATGATCAAAATGAAAAAAGGAACACCCGTTATTTCCATTGACCCCAACGGAAATGGGCCATCTCTGGGGGATTTTTACGGAGTATTTTTTGAAGATATAAATCACAGTGCCGACGGAGGACTTTACGCCCAGCTGGTGCAAAATCCATCATTTGAGTTCTGCCCGCTTGACAATACATCTTACAATGCCCTCACAGGGTGGGAGATAGTTGGTAGCGCTGATGTGCGGTGCAAGAACAGGGGCGGACTGTTTGCCAAAAATCCCTTTTATGCTGACATTGCCGCAGCTGAGCAAGGGCACAACGGGCTTAGAAATCTTGGCTTCAACAATGGAATATATTTAAAGAAGAACGCAAAATACCATCTGAGTTTTTTTGCTAAAGGAGCGGTAAAACTTGAAGTGACCCTTGAAGATGCTGGCGGAAAAGTCCTTGCCGTAGAGGAGCTGACCCCTTCCGACGAATGGGATAAATATTCCCTTACACTCTCCCCGAAGGCTGGCGCAGCCGACGGAAGGCTGGGATTTTATATTCCCGAGGGAGGACGGATCGGCCTTGACGCGGTGAGCCTGTTCCCGGCAGGCACATACAAAAAGGGCGTGCTCCGCAAGGATCTGGCCGAAGCTATAGCCGATCTTAGTCCCAGATTTATGCGCTTCCCGGGAGGATGCCTTGTCCATGACGGCGACCTTGATCCCGACAGCCGCACATCCTGCTACTGTTGGGAAAACACATTAGGCGCGCCTGAAGCCCGTCCTGCCAGGCGCAACAACTGGGGCTACAACCAGACCCTTGGTTTGGGCTTTTACGAATACTTTGTTTTCTGTGAGCAGTTAGGCTGCCAGCCGATCCCGGTGGTGCCCGCCGGATGGAATCCCCATCGTCAGGAGGCCTGCCCCACCTATGACATGCAGACATGGATCGACAACGCTTTGGATCTGATAGAATTTGCCAACGGTGATCCGGACACTCTGTGGGGAAAAACAAGGGCGGAATTGGGACACCCCAAACCCTTCAAGCTGAAGTACCTTGCTATAGGCAACGAAGAAGTAGGGTCGGAATTCCCTCCCCGCTTTGATATGATTGCCTCTGCCATAAAGGAAAAATATCCAAAGATTCAGCTCATCCATTCCGCCGGGCCGTTCCCCTCAGGTAGCGAGTATCAGCGAGGCTATACCGCCGCCAAAATGAGCGGTGCACAGCTCATTGACGAGCATTACTACACCTCGCCGGAATGGATGCTGGCAAATATCGACCGATATGCCGACTTTCCGGCAAAAAAACCAAAGGTATTCTTGGGCGAATACGCCTCATGGGGTAACCGACTTTACAATGCGCTGGCTGAAGCGGCATACATGACCGGGCTTGAGAACGCCGCCCACGCCGTATCCATGGCATGCTACGCTCCTCTTTTGTGCAATGTGGACTACAAAGACTGGAGTCCCGATCTGATATACTTTGACAACAGCAGAATTTGCAGAACTGCCAACTACTATGTGCAACAGATGTTCAGTCAAAACTTAGGCGATCATATTCTTCCGATAAGCACCAAAGGAATTAACGCTGCCGCAAACCCCTCCCATCCCATTACAGGGCTCCTGGAATTTGTCAGCAATGGCATCTTTGGACGGGTAAACGACCTTAAGGTGACTAACCTTGACAACAACGATGCCGTTAACCTTGGCAGCTTTGACCTTTTGGAGGACACCCGCCATCCCCTGAGCGAGATCAACCTCCCAAACTGCGAAATAGAGTTCAGCTTCATCAAGACCGGAGGTCGGGCTGACAGGGGCATTGTTATCAACTTCGGAAAGATAGATGACGAAAACCGTCTGTACTGGGATTTTGGCGGCTGGCAAAATCATGACTGCATGATATCCAGCGCGGTTAACGGACTCAGCACCTGCCTTGACCAGCATATATTTATAGTGAACACAAACTACGAATATAAGCTTAAGCTTAGAATACAAAACCGTAAGATCACCACTGAGGTAGACGGGCTTGTAATGAACGAATGTGAGGACAAACTTCCGGCCATAAGGGATCTGTACATCACTGCAAGCAAAGTCAAAAAGACCGGAGAGATCATCATTAAGGCCGTGAATATCAACGAGACGCCCTTCAAAGCTGATATTGATTTGCCCGGCGGGGTATGGTCAGGCAAGAGGATCACTCTCAGCGGGGACAAGGACGCTGAAAACACCCTTGACAATGAAGTATTAAGGCCGATGGAAACTGAGCTGACCCTTGACAAGCATGCTGTGGAATTTCCGCCTATGTCTGTAACAGTGCTGCGTCTGAGCAGCGGGCAGAAGTAAGAGGTCGCAAAAGTCCAGTACCCTAATCAAATTCCAATCGACAATCTCTCTTATTGACAAACGCTCTGCCGGAAGCTATAATTTAATCAGCCAGTAAAAATATTAAGGAGAATTGACATGGAATCAGATCTGCTGATGAAATACCAAAAACATGCTGCTGAAATAATTTCGAGGAACAAAAGTGTGCTTGATATATTGACGAAACTGCAATGTGCCAATGCCCGGGTTTCAAGAAGCGTGATCAAGGCGGTGACAGTCTGCGGCTGCGTAGAAATAGACGGACGGAAGAACCTGCCCGAAAGCCGCACCCAGCTTTCGGGCGAGCTTTGCGAGGACTGCCGTCAGGCCGTAACAGCGCAGCTGGGAGAAGCCATGTTTTACGCGGCGTCTTTGTGCAGCGCCTTGGGTCTGAGTCTTGATCGGGTAGTCAAATCGGACATGGATCGATGTGTCATGATGGGCAGGTACACCTTGAGATAACCGCTATTAGTAGGAATTCACAAATGTGAATTCCTATTTTTATGCAGTTAGATATTGACAAAATTCAATTAAAATAGTATAATTAAAAATAAGAATTATTGTATAGAATAGAGGAGAGCGAAAATGAAGCCAAACCTGAAAAAAATCGTACTGGTCGGTCTTTGCTCGGCGCTTATCGCGATCAATATTTCCGGTTGTACCAAAAAGACGGAAAAAACGGTGGCCAATGTCAGTTCTATAGTGATTGGTCACCACTATCAGCCTGAGGACAACCCTTATTGGACTGACGAGATAACCGGTGAATCCGGCATGAGCGAGGACAACCGCCGCGCCGCTATAACAGCGCTGGGCGTTGTGAAGGAAAAACTGGGCGTTGATATTGAATGGGTTTCGTATCCCAGCGATATTAAGCAATGTCTGCTCCAGACCGTTCTGGCCGGTGATCCACTGTGCCACATTCCGGTCATGGCAAATGGCTCTCAGGGCACTCTTCTTTCTCAGAATATTCTCCAGTCCCTAAGTAAATATAAGGACATTTTTGATGAAAGTCCCGACTACAGCTGGATACTCCTTGACAAGTGCTTTGGCGACTACTATCTCATGAACCGTGACTTTATTTATATGAACAATTGGCCCATAGTTTACAATGCCACATATATTGAGCGGGTTCCCGGTCTTAAGGAAAACGGTAAGACAATCTACCCCGCTACCCTTTACGAAAACGGCGAATGGACATGGAGCAAATTTGAGGAATACCTTACTAAGATCCAGAGTTACTACAATGGCAAAAAGGCTTCCTCCGGCAACCAGATATATCCCTTCCATACAAATTATACGTACACCATTCTTCATGCTCTTCACTCCAACGGCGCCTGCCTCTACGACGGCAGTCACATGAGCTTTGACAGTGCAGAAGGCAAGGAAGCGGCGCTTTACCTTGACGGTCTTATGCAGAAGGGGCTTGTAAACAACCTTGCGGCCGGTCCAACCACCACCAACACAGGTTACATGGCTGCAACCAACGCATTTATGGCCGGTGAGACTGTATTCACCAACGCGGCTCGCTGGATGATGGATAACTGCGGTACCGCCCTTGCGGAGCGCGGCGAGTCCATGGGCATTATTCCATTTCCCCGTCCCGATGATGTAAAAATGAACGATCCCTATGAGGATTACGATGACAACGGCAAGTACCAGATTTACAGTTCAGTTGCCGACAGTGTCGGCCTGCTGAAGGGCTTTGACGAGGCTGAGAGCCGCTTGGCAATTGAAGCATACTGTATGTACCGTACGGAGTTCTACAAGGCGCTTGGCCATGTAGACAGCTTTGAGGAATATAAATCCACAATGGCGAAAAGCAAGGCCGTTGAGGATGGAATCGATATTTTTCACCCTGAAATCGGTGACGCAAACCTGAGAATTTACACCCAGCTTGGCAGCATTCCGGAAAACGAATTCGGTGAATCCGTCGAGGTATTCTGGGATTGGGCTCACGGCACCTTCGGAGCCAGCGTATATGGCGTTGGCGGAGCATCCAAGTATGACACATATGTTGAAGCAAGGAAGTCAAGCGTATATAACAAGATCGAAAGTATTTCCAAGGCGCTCAACTCCGGCGAGGTAGTTGACAGCGTAGTTCCCAGCTCATCTAAGATTGACGACTCCCCCATTGTATTTGCAGAGGGTACAAATTCCGCTAAGATCGATTGGACAGAATACTTTAGTGCAAGTGACAATGTAGACGGCGATTATGAGCTTAAAACAGAAGGCGGCAAGGTCGTTCTTCGCGGCAGCAATGATATTGAGCAGGCCGAGGAAGAAGCAAAAGAAAAGTCCACTGGTAAGACTTTGGTTGAACCTGAGGAAGTTCCATTTGAGAGCGGACGCTTTGAGGTTGACTGCAGTGCGGTAGATTTCAATACAGTGGGTTGCTACACAGACGGGATTGTGGTCAAGGTCACCGATAAGGCCGATAATGTAGGGGAAAAGAAATACACAGCCTATATTTACGACAAGGACAACACAGTTGCTCCTTCCCTTATAGTAAAGGAAGAACTTCCCGCAGTAACGCTTGACAGCGATACCTCAACCATAAGCTGGGGTGACTATGTTGAGGTTGCCGAGGACGTAAATGCAATTGACCTTAAGACACACGTAAAGGCTGATGTGAGTGAGCTTGACGTTACAGTTGAGGGTGATTATCCCGTGATTATCTATGTTGAGGACTTCGCGGGCAATAGGACTGAGGTTCCGGTAACGCTTACAGTGAAGAAAGCTGAATAAGTAACATAAAACGATGAAGGAGCTGCAGCAAAACAGCCAAAAAACAATGTAGGTGGAGAGACGTAGCGTCTCTCCACCTACATTGCACCGTACGTACGAGTCTCGTATAAGGTGCTACATGAAAACAGATTTTACTGCAATTAACTGAGATAATATGTAAGAGGGTTGACCAATGCGGGTCTGCCCTTTTTTCGTTTGTCATCTCCAAGCTTTGTTGATGGGACTGCCTCATATTCTTGGATAATTTTTATGCTGATAATCCAAGAATATGTCCGCAGTCCTGTCTCTTCAATTCAATTATTTTTTTCAAGTCGCTCAGATACTTTTCTTTCGGCTTCTGAGAATTCCTCATATGAATCTATATACAGTATGTCTTCATCAATTATAATGTTTTTTTGGCTAAAGGGGTATTGCCTTTAACTTTTACGCTTAATTTTAGGCTAAATATGCCATATTGGGCCTGAAAATAGGTAGATTAAAGGGCTGGGTAAATTGATTGAAAAACCATTTTGCTACAGCCCCTTCTTCGTTTTAAGCAGATTTGGTATCGCCAACTGTAAAAATGTATTAAGTTGTAAGAATTTACGCACCTTAAATATTTTTACACAAACGCTTATGGGTCGGATGTGAAAAATTTGCAGAATCTTTCTTTTAGTTATATCGGCACATTACTCATATGTCAGCTTTTGAAAACATCCACGTTTTCAAAGATGTAGGCTATCCAGCTGGCTACGGTAAATACCGCTGTCACCCACAAAACTATGTTGCACACATCAGGCATAGCCTGCTCAAAGAATATGGAAAACAGCACGGCAAATATTTGGACATTAGTCTTTATCTTGCCCCACCAGGATGCAGCTATGACCTTGCCCTTGTCTACAGCAACCACTCTCATGCAGGTAACGAAAAATTCCCGTGCAATAATTATGATGGCGGGCCATACATTGATCGTACCGTTTTGCACAAAGCAAAGCAGCGCACCGAAAATAAGTATCTTGTCCGCAAGGGGATCCATTATTTTACCGAAAGAGGTCACAAGATTATACTTGCGTGCGATAAATCCGTCAAGGAAGTCTGTAATGCTGGCTACGGCAAACACTATTCCCGCCGCAATAGGATAGCCAAACAGCATCAACGCCATGGTCACAGGAACAAGAACGATCCGAAGCATAGTAAGTTTATTAGGTAAATTCATTAATACTCTCTCCCTTTTTTTATCTGCACGCCGTAGAGATCATACTCCTGAGCGTCAAGTATTTTTACTTTAACGATATCGCCCTGTAAGGGCTCCATTTGCGAACCAAAATATATCTTTGGGTCAACCTCAAGACTTTCCCCTTGACTGCGTCCACTGTAGAGGCCATTCTCAAAGCCCTCCACCATTACGTCAATCTCTTTTCCTAAAAAGCTCTGATTGCGCTCAAATGAAATCTCCTGTGCAAGCTCCATGGCTCTCCGGCGGCGGCGAGCCTTGGTTTCCTCGTCAAGCTGATCGGGCATCTTGGCCGCCGGAGTGCCTTCCTCGGCGGAATAGGAAAAAACCCCTGCCCGGTCAAACTTTGCCTCTCTCATAAGGGACAGCAGGTTTTCAAACTGTTCCTCTGTCTCTCCCGGGAAGCCCGCGATCAGGCTGGTACGCAGAGTTATGCCGGGAATTTCTCTCCTCAGCCGGTCAACAAGGTTAAGTATCTGTCTACGGTTGGTATGGCGTCCCATACGCCTAAGCACCTCATCATCACCATGCTGGACAGGAATGTCCAGATATTTCACTATTTTGGGCTCGGTTCTGATAACGTCTATTAGCGCGTCATCCACAGCCTCGGGATAGGAATAATGCATCCTCACCCATTCTATGCCGGGTATTTTGCAAAGCTCTCTCAGAAGCGGGGCGATTTTTCGCTCCCCATACAGATCCTCCCCGTAACGGGTAGTATCCTGAGCCACAACGATAAGCTCCTTTACTCCGTCCTCAGCAAGAGAACAAGCCTCGTCAAGAATATTTTCCATAGATCTGCTGCGGTATCGACCCCGTATGTTCGGTATTGCACAATAGGTGCAGCGGTTGTTGCAGCCCTCAGCGATTTTAAGGTAGGCGCTGGCCCCTTCGGTAGTCCTTATGCGCGGAAGGCTTTCGGGCACGGTCATGTCAATATCTCCGATGTAGGTAGCGTGCTTACCCCTAAGGCCTTCATCAATGGCATCAGCAATTTTGTCAAAGAGCGTGGTACCGATTATCACATCAACCTCCGGCAGTTCCCGGCGTATGTCCTCAGGATAGCGCTGAGCCATGCATCCCGCCGCCACAAGCAGACGGCAGCTTTGGTTTTTATATTCCGCCATTTCAAGAATGGTGTTGATGGACTCCTCCTTTGCGCTGTCAATAAAGCCGCAGGTATTTACCACTATCACCTCAGCCTCGGCAGGATCGCTGACGATCTCGTAATTCCGTTCCGCCAGTATGCCAAGCATGTTTTCGCTGTCACAAAGGTTTTTATTGCATCCAAGGGATACAAATCCTATTTTTGTCATGACATCACTCCTCAAAATCTATGTTCTCAAAGGCGCATATATCATTAATGACGCCAATAACATCCCTGTAGGAATATCCCCGCCGAGAAAAGAAACCAAGTATCCGGTTACGCTCCTTTGGGTTGCTCAAATCGGCAGAACTGAAGCGCACCTTCAAAACCTCCCTTATCCGTTCCCTTGGGTCTGTCTGATTTTGTTCAAGTACGCTGTCCACAATGTCCCGGCTCACGCCCTTTTTAATCAGGTCAGTCTTTATTCTCGCCGAACCGTGTCCCCTCAGGTTGAAACCATCGGCGGCAAACCTGGCGGCATAACGGGCATCGTCTATGTAGCCATAGCCCTTCATGTCCTCAACCGCCCCATCAATCTCATCCTCCGGGTACTTTTTCTCCCTAAGCTTGTCCCTGAGTTCCTTTTCAGTGCGATCCTTAATTGACAATATTTTGACCGCATAATCCTTGCAATTCATTATAATCCTCCGTGCCGCCCTTAGGCGATTCAAATCCATAACGTGGAAAAGAAGCAAGCAGATTGCCTTCTTGAGGGACGACGGCGTAAATATACTCCGAGTACCGAAAAGAGGTAAGATGAGTCGCTTGTTTTTCAAGTCACAAACTCCATAAATACCAGATTTGCTAAATCAATGCCACGGCATGTAAGGCGCAGATTTCTGTCCTTAAGCTCCAATAGCCCTTGATCTGTCAGCTTTTTCACAACGTCGGGGAATTCCCCATTGTACCTGATCCCGCCGGTCATGCGTAGCCCCAGCCAGAATTTTTCCTTGAGAGCCTCTTCGGGAGTTATCTCCTCCCTGTCAAGGCAACGTCCGGTACCGCCGATATATTGGTCTATGTCAGCTTCATTCCGCCAGCGAATCCCGCCGCTGTAGGAATGAGCCGCCGCACCTATGCCTATATACGGTTCAAGAATCCAGTACTTTATATTGTGGCGGCACTCAAATCCCGGACGGGCAAAGTTGGATATTTCGTACTGCATAAGACCCATTTCCTCAAGTCTGCGTCGGACAAGATAATATATTTCCCGTTCCTCGTCCTCGTCAGGAAGGGTCAGATCCATATTGTAAAAAGGCGTGCCTTCCTCGACTATCAACGAATAAGCGCTGACATGGTCAGGGCCAAGCCGCCTTACCGTATCAAGGCTGCGTTCGGCGCTTTCAAAAGTCTGATATGGCGTGGATAGCATCAGGTCTATGCTGATATTGTCAAATCCAGCCCTCCGGGCGTCGTTAAAGGCTTCCTCTGCCTGAGCTGCCGAGTGAATGCGTCCGAGAGCCTTAAGTTCACTATCATTAAAGCTTTGTACTCCGAAGCTGATACGGTTGACGCCGGCGCTTTTAAGTGTCTTAAGAAGGCCGTAGTCTACCGTACCGGGGTTGGCCTCAACAGTGAATTCCTCCGCCCTCGGCAACACACCGCAAAGCTCCGCAAGCAGATCACCTATGGATGTAGGCGTCCCTCCGCCTATAAAAACAGTGTCAAAACTGTAATTTTTGTAATTCTCAAATTCCCTGATTAGCGCCTTGACATAGGCTTCGGCCCGTCCCATATCCGCGACGGAATAAAAATCACAGTAGGGGCATTTGCGGACGCAAAAGGGAATATGAACGTAAAGGCCGTTATTCATCAAGCTTCAGCACCGACATAAAGGCCTCCTGAGGCAATTCCACACTGCCCACCTGACGCATACGCTTTTTGCCTTCCTTCTGCTTTTCAAGGAGCTTCTTTTTTCGGGTTATATCACCGCCGTAGCATTTTGCAAGCACGTCCTTGCGCATGGCCTTGACTGTCTCTCGAGCAATGATCTTTCCCCCAATAGCGGCCTGTATGGGTATTTCAAATAGCTGGCGTGGAATTGACTCCTTTAGCTTTTCGGCTATTCTTCTGCCTCTGGCATAAGCCTTGGAGCTGTGCACAATGAAACTGAGAGCATCCACCATTTCTCCATTAAGCAAGATGTCCAGCTTCACAAGCTCACTCTTCACATATCCAAGGAATTCGTAGTCAAAAGACGCATAGCCCCGGCTGCGGCTCTTAAGCGCATCAAAAAAGTCGTAAATTATCTCGTTAAGCGGAAGCTCGTAGTGGAGATTCGCACGGTCTGCGTCAATATAGGTCATATCCTTATATACGCCCCTACGCTCTTGACACAGCTCCATTATTGCGCCCACATAGTCCTTGGGCACATAAATATGCGCCGTGACCACAGGTTCCTCCATATGCTCAATCTCGGCAGGGGAGGGCAAATTGGTTGGATTGGAAATAAAGATCTCCTCCCCGTCTGTTTTAATCACCCTGTATATAACGCTGGGGGCGGTGGTTACAAGATCAAGATTAAACTCTCTTTCCAGCCGCTCCTGAATGATCTCAAGGTGCAACAGTCCCAAAAAGCCGCAACGAAAGCCAAAGCCCAGAGCCACAGAGGTCTCCGCCTCAAAGGAAAGTGACGCGTCATTGAGCTGAAGCTTTTCCAATGCGTCTCTAAGGTCATTGTAGCGGGCTCCGTCAGCGGGATAAATACCGCAGAACACCATTGGATTGACCTTGCGGTAGCCCTCAAGTGGTTCGCTGGCCGGATTGGCCGCATCGGTAACTGTGTCTCCCACGTGAGTTTCCTTGACGGTCTTGATGCTGGCAGCAATATACCCTACCTCACCGGCGCTTATTTCCGGGGCGCTTTGGGTACCATTGGGCAACAGATACCCGGTCTCCACCACGTCAAACTCGCCCCCTGTGGCCATAAAGCGTATTCTCATGCCGGGACGTATAGTCCCTTCTTTGACCCGTACGTAAACTATTACCCCTTTATAGGAGTCGTAATATGAGTCAAATATCAGCGCTTTGGGCGGAGCGGAGGGATCGCCCTTCGGTGCCGGAATATTTTTAATGATATATTCAGGTATTTCTTCTATATTGATGCCCTGTTTGGCGCTTATGCGTGGGGCGTCCATGGCCGGTATGCCGATAACGTCCTCGATTTCCTTGGCTACAACATCCGGCTGTGCGCTGGGAAGGTCGATCTTGTTGATAACAGGAAGGATCTCCAGATCATGGTCAAGAGCCAGATAGGTGTTGGCAAGGGTCTGTGCCTCAATGCCCTGAGCCGCATCCACAACAAGCAATGCCCCCTCACAGGCCGCCAGGGATCGTGACACCTCGTAATTAAAGTCCACATGTCCAGGAGTGTCGATAAGGTTAAGTATATATGTCTCGCCGTCCTTGGCCTTGTAGTTCAGACGGACAGCACGAGCCTTGATGGTGATGCCCCTTTCTCGCTCAAGCTCCATATTGTCAAGGAGCTGATCCTCCATTTCCCGGCTTTCCACCACGCCTGTAAGCTCCAGCAAGCGGTCAGCAAGGGTGCTCTTACCGTGATCTATGTGAGCAATTATGCTGAAATTTCTGATTTTGTCCTGCATCTGACATTCTCCTTGATCCAATTTAATATCTTAATTGTACCACAAAAAAACAAAATATGCAATAGGGCGCTTCAAAAAACCTTGCTTTCTTAGCACTGCAAGGCTTTTGAAACGCCCGTGATTTAGCTCTCCGAAGAATGAAAATAGCCGTATATTCGTTCCGCTATGCCCCGACTGATGCCATGGACATTGCAAAGTTCTGACACCTTGGCCTTTTTGATATTGGCAATGCTTTTAAAGCTTTTAAGCAGCTGCGCTTTTTTTGCCTTGCCAATGCCGGGTATCTTGTCCAGCTCGCTTTCCTCCATGTGCTTGTTTCTAAGCTTGCGGTGGTATTCAATGGCAAATCGGTGAACCTCCTCCTGCAGTTGAGCCACAAGCCTGAATGCGCTGCCCCCCGGAGGCAGGGTGATTTCTCCAAAGGAGCCCACTATCCCACGGCTTCGGTGACGATCATTTTTCACCATTCCGAAAACAGGTATGTCAATTCCCAGATCGTCCAGCACCTCCCGAGCAGCGTTCACCTGAGTCATTCCGCCATCCATAAGTATCAGATCGGGCAGTGTAGAAAACCTACCGTCCTCGTAGCGGCTTTCGTGGGTAAAGCGGCGCATCAGAGTGTGGCGCATAGAGGCCGCATCGTCGTTGCCGATGCTTTCGTCCACCTTAAAGTGACGGTACTCCTTTTTTGCGGGTCTGCCATTCACAAAGACTACCATAGAGGCAACGCTGTCACTGCCGGATATGTGGGAAATGTCATAGGACTCGATCCTGTCGGGCACTACTTCCAGCTTTAGAGCCTGAGACAATTCGATAAGGGCATTGGCCTTAAGCTGCTCCTTTACCTTTTCGGTCTTCATATTAACAATATTTTTTGCCGCATTTTCTAAGGCCATGTCCACAATGCGCTTGTTGGCGCCGCGCCGTGGAGCGTGGATATGAGTTTTATTCCCCCGCAGCTCAAAAATGTAACGCTCCAGCATATCGGTATCCTCCGGCTCGTGGGAAAGCAGTATCATTTTGGGAATATAATACTCATCACGGTAATACTGTACCACAAAGCCCGTTAATGTCTCGGCATCGTTCTCGGCAACAGAATTGGATACGTCAAAGCTGTCCCGTCCAATTAGCTTGCCGTGGCGTATATAGAACACCTCCACGCAAGCCAGACTGTCCTCCGCCATAAATGCAAATACATCCATGTCCGCATCGTTGTCCGTGATCACCTTCTGCCTTTCACTGAGGGTTTTTACCGACTGGATGCGATCCCGTAGGGCGGCCGCCATCTCAAATTCCATATTTTCGGAGGCCTGATACATCTCACGTGTCATTTCGTCAATGACCTCTTGATCCTTGCCCTCCATAAATGCGGCAATGGACTTAAACAGCTTTTGATATTCCTTGCTGCTGACATTGCCCTGACATGGAGCCATACACCTCCCCATCGAATAGTAGATGCAAGGACGTTCCTTCCCGATATCACGGGGGAACTGCTTTTTGCAGTGAGCCACCTTGAATATGTTTTTAAGGAGGTCAAGTGTCTCCCGCACCGAAAACCCTGCCGGATAGGGGCCAAAGTATTTCGCGCCATCGTTTTCAATGCGGCGCACATACAGTATTCTGGGATATTCCTCATTAAGGGTCAGCTTGATATACGGGTAGTGCTTGTCGTCCTTCAAAAGTATGTTGTATTTGGGCTTGTATTCCTTGATCAGATTGCTTTCCAGCACAAGGGCTTCCATTTCACTGTCACAGATTATATAGTCTAAGTCAGCAATATTGCTGACCATGATTTGGGTCTTGACGTTATGGTTGGCGGAAGCGTGAAAATACTGCCGCACACGGTTTTTGAGTATTTTAGCCTTGCCTACATATATTATTTTCCCTGACCTGTCCTTCATTTGATACACTCCGGGACAGTCAGGCAGATTTTTAAGCTTTTCCTCTATCAATTGGGATGCCATTATATCACCTGCCCTTTTGCGCGGACTTAAAACCGCGTAAATTAATTTTATCACACTCGGGTTCGGGTGTCAATACATCGTTTTTTCATACTCAGCAAAAAGCCTCTCCTCATTTTTCGGAAAGGCTTTTGGTGGCTACGGTTCAGTTTTTTTGAGCGGCCTTGGAGTCAAACATCTTTTTGATCTTGTTCCATGCCTTTGTGCCTACAAGCTTGTCGCCCTTGTTTATAATGTCCTTGATAAAGTCATATACCTTATCCTCTCCCAGCCAGTACTTATCCACTGTTGCCGGATCCACATCGTCTAGAGCTCGGTTAAGCAGCGTCACACCCACAATCAGATCGTCCAGCCAGCCTACCACTGGAATAAAATCCGGGATAATATCTAAAGGCGAAATGTAATAAAGCACCGCACTTCCCAGCTTGACCTTGGCAGACGCGGGAACAGACGAGTCCATCATAAGCTTTATCAAAAGGTAAAACACATCCGGCACCGCTGCAAGGTATTTTGCAAATTCAATACTTGGGTGCTTTTGAAGATAGTCATCTATCTTCATGCGTAGCTTACGGTAAAAATCCATCTCCATATCGGCGTTTTTTTCGTCGTTGCCGATTACCTCGGTTTCATAAACAGTGTCATCCATTATTGCTTTCCTCCATTAAAATTACGGTAAAACACCTTTGGGCTTACTGTTCGGCGTTTTCCATATACTTTTCCCTGTCAACGCGCTTGATTTCCGCACGCCTGATCTTTCCGCTTATGGTCTTGGGCATTTCCTCAACAAATTCCACCACCCGTGGATACTTATACGGGGCGGTGTGGGACTTGACATAATCCTGCACTTCTTTTTTTAGCGCCTCGGAGGGTTCCTTACCCTTGACCAGAATGATCGTGGCTTTAACAAGCTGGCCCCTTATTCCACTGGGATCCGGAACGGGAGTAATAGCACATTCCAGCACATAGGGTAGCTCCATTATTATGCTCTCTATCTCGAAGGGGCCGATGCGGTAGCCGCTGGACTTGATAATATCATCCGTCCTGCCCACATACCAATAATAACCGTCCTCGTCCCTGTAAGCGGTGTCCCCTGTGTGGTAAAGCCCGTCATACCACACGCTTTCGGTGCTGTCCTTATCCATATAATACCCGGCAAACAGTCCGCAGGGAGCGGCGCTTTCGGTATGAATGACAATCTCACCGGTCTGGCCGACCTTGCAGGGCTGACCCTCGCTGTCCACTATGTCCACGTCATATCCGGGTACAGGCCTGCCCATAGAGCCGGGACGAGGCTGCATGCCGACCAAGGTGCCGATGGTCAAGGTGGTCTCGGTCTGGCCGAAGCCCTCCATCAGGCAAAGTCCTGTGGCCTTTTTCCACTCCTCATATACCTGAGGATTGAGAGCCTCCCCCGCAGTATTACTGTAGGTAATGCTACTGAGGTCATATTTGCTGAGATCCTCCTTGATGAAAAACCGGTACATGGTTGGCGGCGCACAGAAGGTAGTGATCCCATACTTTTTAAACATCGGAAGTATATCCTCCGCCTTAAATTTGTCAAAATCGTAAACAAAGATCGCAGTCTCGCACATCCACTGGCCGTACAGCTTACCCCAAAGAGCCTTTCCCCAGCCGGTGTCGCTTATGGTAAAGTGTATGCCGTTGGGCGAGCAGTTGTGCCAAAATTTTGCAGTGGCAAAGTGCCCCAGAGGATAGGTATGGGAATGGGTAGCGATCCGGGGATATTTGGTCGTCCCGCTGGTAAACATCATAAGCATTAGGTCACTGCCCTTGGGGCTGTCCTCGTTGCGCTCATACACAGGGGAGCAACTTTCGATGTCCTTGTCAAAATCGTACCATCCCGGGCGCGTTCCATGGGCCATTATTTTTATATCCACACGGCCGCATTCCACCATGGCCAGTTCAGCCTGACGGGCAACATCCCCGTCACCGGTGCAGACAATGGCACGAACCATGGCCGAATTAAAGCGATACTCAAAATCATTTTTTACAAGCAAATTGGTGGCCGGAATCGCTATAGCACCCATCTTGGCAAGACCGAGGATAGAGAACCAGAACTGATAGTGACGTTTGAGCACAAGCATGACCCTGTCACCCTTACGTATTCCAAGGCTTTCAAAATAGTTGGCGGCTCGGTTGGAGTATTCGCTTATCTCTTTAAAAGTAAATTTACGGCATTCCTTTTCGTTAGATACATGGATAAGCGCCGTCTTATCGGGTGTTTTTTTCGCCAGAGCGTCCACAATGTCAAAGGCAAAATTGAAGTTTTCCGGATGAATGAAATCAATCCTCTTAAGAACGCCGTTTTCATCAAGGTCATAATCAACAAAATTTTCATATATCAGTCCGTTTTTCTCCATGTTAGTATGTCATCCCTTTCAAAAAATATTCCGCCATAAATTAC
Organism: uncultured Oscillospiraceae bacterium; assembly: GCA_964442035.1. Classification (GTDB taxonomy): domain Bacteria; phylum Bacillota; class Clostridia; order UMGS1883; family UMGS1883; genus JAFLUQ01. The sequence continues at coordinate 1,712 of CAYTWZ010000030.1, read as the reverse complement.
AACGGCAGAATTTTCAAAAAATATTTAAGAAAGCACTGATTAATTCTAAAATGCAGATTGGCGTAGAAAATCAACCGTCAAGTAGCGTTTTAAGCCTTAGGCGTGAATTATTCAGCGCTTACTTAATTAAAGTATACCACTTTTTTGCCGGACTGTCAATTAAAATGCTTATTTTTTCCGCAAAAGGCACCGCATTTGTAGTTATTGCATATTGCATTTAATAAATAAAAATGATAATATATATGTATGATATAAAAACGAAAGGAATGTTAACTTCTCATGCCCGAAACAAAAGAAAACAAAATGGGTACTATGCCCGTGTTCAAGCTACTGACAACCATGGCCGCGCCTATGGTACTGTCAATGCTGGTACAGGCTATGTACAATGTTGTGGACAGCATATTTGTCTCACACATTCACCAAGACGCCCTGACCGCCCTTTCCCTTGCCTTCCCTGTACAAAACCTTATGATCGCCGTGGCTACAGGTACCGGCGTGGGTATCAATGCCATGCTCAGCAAAAGTCTGGGGGAGCATGACAGGGATAATGTCAACTCCGCCGCAAAAAACGGCGTATTTTTGGCTCTGTGCAGCTATGTGATATTTTTGCTGTTTGGCCTTTTTGGCGCGCGTATTTTTATGGAGTCCCAAACCGATTCCCAAAGCATCATCAACTATGGCACACAATACCTATCTATTTGTGCATCCTTCAGCATAGGCATATATGTCCAAATAACTTTTGAGCGGCTACTCCAGTCCACTGGCAAAACTGTAATTACCATGTTTACTCAGCTGATAGGCGCCATAATCAACATCATTCTTGATCCCATCCTTATTTTCGGCCTATTAGGCTTCCCAAAGCTTGGTGTTGCCGGCGCCGCCATTGCCACGGTAACAGGTCAGTTTGTGGCAGCAGCGGTAGCCGTAGTGTGCAATTTCAAATTTAACAAAGAAATAACTCTTTCCTTCAGAGGCTTCCGTCCATCGCTGTCAACTATCAAGCGCATTTACGCGGTAGGACTGCCTTCAATACTGATGATGGCTATTTCCTCCATTATGACATATGTGATGAACAAGATACTGATTGGCTTCACAGATACAGCTGTGGCAGTATTTGGCGCTTACTTCAAACTTCAAAGCTTCATCTTCATGCCGGTATTCGGTCTTAACAACGGTATGACGCCAATTGTGGCCTACAACTATGGGGCAAAAAAGCTTGACCGCATAACCTCTGCCATAAAATACAGTGTGATGTACGCAGTATCTATAATGTTCATCGGCTTTCTGCTGTTTCAGTTTATGGGTGGGACGCTACTCAATTTCTTTGATGCATCTGAGGAAATGCTGCAGATCGGTATTCCCGCCCTCAGGATCATCAGCACACACTTCATTCTTGCGGGCTTCAGCATAATTTTCAGCAGCGTACTACAAGCGCTGGGGAAGGGTCTTTTCAGCCTCATTATTTCGGTAGCACGTCAGCTGGTTGTGCTTTTGCCGGCAGCGTACTTACTTTCTCTTTCCGGAAAATTGGAGGCTGTATGGTGGAGCTTTCTTATTGCAGAGTTTGTTTCTATGGTGCTGGGCGCTATCTTCCTTAAGAGAACCTATAACAGTGATCTTAAAGCCTTGGCCTGACGATTGAGATCACGGCTATGAATTACGAACCGTATATATACGAAATGCGTCTAATCGGCAAAGGCGGAGGATACCCC
>CAYTWZ010000029.1:0-18576 GCA_964442035.1 uncultured Oscillospiraceae bacterium | reverse complement strand
CGTAGACAGAATCTGCGACATTATCTTAGGCTGACATAGTTCAGAATAAATATGTAAAAAAAGGAAAACAGCTCGGAGCACATAAATATGAAAAAGATACTTTTATTGGGCGGGTCAGCCCAACAGGTAATTGCAATAAAAACAGCTAAAAGACTTGGTTATCATACCGTTCTTTGCGATTTTCTTCCGGATAATCCGGGGCAGTATGAAGCGGACAGGTTTTACCTTGTAAGTACAACCGATATGGAAGCGGTTCTTGAGGTCGCGAAAAAAGAAAACGTAGACGGAGTGCTGGCTTACGCGTCTGACCCGGCCGCGCCGACAGCTGCGTATGTTGCTGAACAACTGAATTTGCCCGGCAGTCCGTATAAATCTGTTGATATTTTATGCAATAAGGACAAATTCAGAGCCTTTTTGGGGGCAAACGGCTTCTGCACGCCAAAGGCAAAAGGATATACAGATTTAAAAGCGGCTCTTAGAGATTTGGAAAACGGGGAATTTTCTTTCCCGGTAATAGTTAAACCGGTTGACTCGTCAGGCAGCAAAGGCGTAAGCAAAATCGATTGTATCGCGGAAGCGAAAGAGCCACTGAAATATGCAATGCTGTTTTCCAGAGGGAAAAGAATAATAGTAGAGGAGTATGTGAAAAAGCTTGGATATCAGATCGCCGGTGATGGTCTGTCGATAGAAGGTAAGCTGGTTTTCAGATATTTTGCAAATGATCATTTTAATCCAAAGTGTAGAAATCCGTTCGTTCCGATATCGGCAAGCTTTCCGTATAATATGCCCGCAGAAATACATGACAAAGTTCATTGTGAGATACAAAGGCTGCTTACATGCCTGAACATGAAAACTTCCGCATATAATTTCGATATGAGGATTGACGAAAAGTACAATATATACCTTATGGAAGTCGCGCCCCGCGATGGCGGAAACTATATTCCGGATGTTATTAAATACGCTACAGGAATTGATTTGGTTGAATGCTCTGTTAAAGCGGCTGTCGGGGACAAAATTCAGCTGGGCGATTACACTCCCCGCGGATATTATTCTTATTTTGCCGTACATAGCGCTAAGGACGGAATTTTAGATAAGATTGTGTTTTCAAAAGAGGCGGAAAGACATATATTAGAAAATCATATTTTGAAAAAAGCGGGGGATGAGATCAGGGCGTTTACCGGAGCGAATACTACCTTGGGATGCTTGATTATGAAATTTGACTCTATGGAGCAAATGCTTTATATGATGGATCATCCAGATGAATGGTGTCAGGTCAAATTAAGGAATCTCTGAATAATTCACGCCTACGGCTCAAAACAACCCTTGACGGTTGATTTTCCCCGACAATCAGCATTTTAGAATTAATCAGCTCTTCCTTAATAGAAAATATATGTATGCTTTAGAAAGTGGTGCGAGAATATGGGTACTAAGAAATTCGCTAATAAAAAGCTCCTTATGTTAGGAACAAATGTCGGGAGTGTTGAGATCGTAAAATATGCACAATCGGAGGGTGCATATGTTATTGTTACAGATTATTTGCCGACTGAAAAATCCGCCGCGAAGCAGATCGCCGACGAAACGGCAATGATCAGTACCACAGACATAAAAGCTCTGTGTGAATTTGCAAGGGAAAAGCATGTTGACGGTGTGTTTTGCGGCGTGAGTGAGCGTAATTTACTTTCTGTTCATGCTGTAGCGAAGGAATTGGGGCTGCGGTGTTATTTTACCATGGAGCAGTGGGATCATCTGGCAAATAAGGAAGCATTTAAGTCTACCTGTGAGCAGTACCAAATTCCCGTTCCCCAAAAATTTGAATTATCTCCTGTTCCCACAGAGGATGAATTGGGGAAAATTGAATATCCCGTAATTGTAAAGCCCGTAGATCAGGGCGCAGCCATTGGTATACACATTTGCCACAACCGTGAAGAATTGCTTGCGGGTCATCGGGACGCGATCCAAAAATCACATTGTGGGCAAGATTTGGTTGAAGATTATATAAAGGGCACGGAGTTCAGCGCATATTATACCTTTATCAACGGTGAGTGCAGGACGTCGATCATATTTGACAAGCATCTGGCAAGCGGCAGTGAGCCTCAATTTATACCGCTTCCGGAATGCTATGCCTTTCCCTCGGCAATACAGGACGAATATCTGGAAAAATATGATGAAAAGGTGAGATCCATGTTCTTGGGCTTAGGCATAAAGAACGGCGTGGCCTGTATACAGGGAGTGACCGACGGCAGAGCGATCGGTGTGTTTGAGGCCGGTCTGAGAATGGGAGGAACGGCTTTATACAGGTTTATAGATCATATTAATGGCGCCAATTTTATGAAGATGATGACAAATTACGCTTTGACCGGCGAAATGGGCGGAGATATTGACCGTGAGGATGTGACTTTAAAAGGAAAACACGGATGTATTTTGTCCCTGCTGAACAGGGGAGGCAAAATCAAAGAGATACAAGGGTATGAGGAAGCGTCTAAGCTGAAGGATGTAATTTATCCGGAGTTAAGATATAAGGTAGGAGATACAGTACCTGCAAACGGGACTCTAAAGCAAAGCCATATAAGGTTTTTCATTGTGTCTGACAGTGCAAAGGAGCTTGCGGACACGATCAATGAAATAAAGCGGCTGATCCACGTGAAGGATAAGGATGGGAATGAGATGATCTATTCGGATTTTGACCCGTCGAGACTGAAAGGATAATTATGGACACTATTTCTTTGATCATATTTTTCATATGTATTTTTCTCTTTTTCATAGAAAAATTGCCTCAAGCGTCTATAGCTATACTTGGATGCGCGTTGATGGTACTGTTCGGTGTTTGCGATTTTTCTGTGGCCTTTGGGTCATTTGCGTCAAGCACTATCGTATTGATGATAGGAATTATGATAATCGGCGCCGCTATCTCTGAAACCGGCCTGTCAAATATCATTGGAGATTTTGTCCTGAAGATATCTGGCAATTCGGAGACAAAATTGATCGTTTTTTCTTATCTTCTTTCGGCTGTGATGTCGGCGTTTCTTACAAATTCAGCCGTATTAGCTATTTTTATTCCTATTATTTATGCGGCTGCGCAAAAAAGCAGCAGTATAAGTGTGAAACGAACGATCATGCCAATAACTTTGGGCTGCATTCTTGGCGGCGCTTCAACACTGTCCGGTTCGACGCAACAGCTGGTTACCCAAGGCTTGCTGGAAAGCAACGGATTAACACTGCTTAAAATGTTTGACCTTACGCCGGTAGGCCTGACTCTTATTGTGTTTGGATTGATATACTGTTTGACGTTAGGGCGAAGAATATCCCAAAAGGTATGGAAATGCGATGATGACTTTGACTATAAGGATGAGGTTCATTATAAAACTCCCAATAAGAAAAAGATAATTATCGTATCGGTTATTTTTGGTATCACTGTGGTTTTGTATATCACAAATGTAATACCCCTTGCGCTTACAAGCACGCTTTCCGCCATTGCGTGTATTTTTACCGGATGTATACAGCAAAATAAGGCGATTAAGGCCGTAAACTGGGATATTATTGGAAGGTACGGCGGATTTCTCGGCATGGCAAAGGGATTGGAGGTTTCCGGAGGAAGCAAGCTGCTGTCGGACGGTATTTCTTTGCTTTTGGGAGATTCTGTACAGCCTGTCCTGATTTTGCTGTTAGTTATTATTGTTACCAAAGTTATCAGTGAATTTATGTCACCGTCCGCAGCGCTGCTTATTACTTTGCCCTTTGTTTTTTCTATTGCAAATATAGAAGGATTGAATACATATGCTTATGCTATAGCTGCAACCTTTGCTTCATCAACCGCGCTGTGTACGCCCTTGGCAAGTACGACGCTGGGAATGTCAATGTCAGTTGGTTATTCCTTTAAGGACTACGGTAGATATTATGTTTGGTTTGATATAGTTACGACTTTCATTATCATGGGAATAGTTATGGCTTTGTATCCGCTTAAGCTTGTTTAAACCTTAAAATAAACTAAGGGCCTCAGACGAGGCCCTTTAAATGAATAAAATTTCATCTATATTTTTTGCAAAGACACAAAATAATTCCGCGCTATATTGACCATATGTGTTACGGCATACTCACACATTAAATCTGAACAGTACAATGTCTCCGTCCTTCATCACATATTCCTTGCCCTCACTGCGCACAAGGCCTTTTTCCTTTGCGGCGTTCATAGAGCCGCAGGCGATAAGGTCATCGTAAGCAACCACCTCAGCACGGATAAAGCCTCGCTCAAAGTCAGTGTGTATCTTTCCCGCTGCCTGAGGCGCCTTTGTGCCTTTTGTTATAGTCCAAGCTCTTACCTCGGGAGCGCCGGCTGTCAGATAGCTTATAAGTCCCAGCAGCTTGTAGCTCTTTTTTACAAGCCTGTCAAGGCCGGACTCATTAAGCCCCATTTCCTCAAGGAACATCTGTTTTTCGTCCCCATCAAGGGAGGCGATCTCCTCTTCGATTTTGGCGGATATGGGCAATACCTCCGCGTTTTCCTCGGCGGCGATTTCCTCAACCACCTTGACAAAGGGATTGTTTTCTATTCCGTTGGCAAAATCGTCCTCGCCCACGTTTGCGGCGTAAAGCACCGGCTTCATGGTCAGCAGCGACAGCTCCTTTACGATCTGGGCTTCCTCCTCAGTTACCGGGACGGTGCGGGCGCTTCGCCCCGCTTCAAGAGCTTCCTTGAAGCGCTTCCACATTTCCATCTCGGCCGCATACTTCTTGTCCCCGGACTTCATGGATTTTGCCACACGGTCAATACGCTTGTCTACGCTTTCAAGATCCGCAAAAATAAGCTCAAGCTCAATGGTTTCAATATCACGCTTGGGATCAACGCTGCCGTCCACATGGACGATGTTGCTGTCCTCAAAGCAGCGTACCACATGAATTATGGCATCCACTTCCCTTATATGCGACAAAAACTTGTTGCCGAGTCCTTCGCCCCGGCTGGCACCCTTTACAAGTCCCGCTATGTCCACAAATTCCACAATGGCGGGAGTGACCTTTTCCGGATTATACATCTTTGTAAGTACCTGCAGCCTTTCATCGGGAACGGACACGATGCCCACATTCGGCTCAATAGTGCAGAAGGGATAGTTGGCGCTTTCAGCTCCGGCCTGTGTTATGGCATTGAAAAGCGTGCTTTTTCCTACATTTGGCAGTCCTACAATTCCTAATTTCATATGTGTTTCCTCCAAAATTCAATAAATGTTTACAAATAAAACAAATCTAAAAAAAAATATTCTGATATTATTCTATTATAGCATAAATTTTGATTTACACAAGTCTTTTTTTGTGGTATAATAAAAAATAATAAAAAATTTACCAAAAGGGGAGAGCGTTTTGAAAAAAAATCAAACCATTATGATCGTTGACGATGATGCTAATATCTGCGAGCTTGTGCGTCTATATCTTAAAAAAGAGGGCTTTGAGACTATCGTTTGCCACAATGGCGAGGAAGCACTGGAATGCTTTTCTACCCAGCAGCCCGCACTGGCTATACTGGACGTAATGATGCCCAAGGTTGACGGCATGACGGTCTGCCGGGAGATACGCAAGACAAGTTCCATGCCTATAATTATGCTCACCGCCAAGGGTGAGACCTTTGACAAGGTGCTTGGCCTTGAGCTTGGGGCAGACGATTATATGGTCAAGCCCTTTGAGGGGAAGGAGCTTGTGGCAAGGGTCAAGGCGGTTTTGCGCCGTACCGATGGCCACGACGGGGAAAACGAGGAAAAGATCATCCGCTATCCCAATATTACAATTAATCTTACCAACTATGAGCTTACTCTTGGAGGCACCTCATATGATATCCCGCCTAAGGAGCTTGAACTTTTGTACTTCCTTGCAAGCCACCCAAATCGGGTGTTTACTCGTGAACAGCTGCTTGAGGATGTGTGGGGCTTTGACTATTACGGTGATTCCAGAACAGTGGACGTACACGTTAAGCGTCTGCGCGAGAAGCTGGAGGGCTATGACGAAAGCTGGAGTCTTAAAACTGTGTGGGGAGTGGGCTACAAGTTTGAGGTAAAGCCGGAGGTGAAGCCTCTTGGGTAAAACCCTGTTCACCCGCATATTCCTGACAATGGTGCTGGTACTGGCGGCGTCCAGCTTCCTTTGCATGGCGCTCCTTTACAGCCAGCTCGGCACCTATGCTTTTAAAACCCAAAGTGAGGTTCTTGTGGACATTGCGTCCCATGCGGCGGAGCTTACCGGCCAAATTCTTTCCGAGGAATTTGACGAGGAAAGCGATGAAACTGCCCGGTGGATCATCCAAAAGAATATTGATATGCAAAGCCGCAACAACAACTGCACCGTGGTAGTGCTCAACAGTAACGCCGGAATAATACTGTCCTCGGGCAGCACTGATTATATTGATCTCAACGGCAACCACAACGCCCAGATAGACAAGGCGCTACAGGGAAAAAGCGCAAGCGACATTGTCACCAAAAGCAAGAACGGCGTAGGCATGGACTGCTTTGTGGCGGCGGAGCCCTTTTATGTGGAAAATAACGGCGAAAAAATGCTGTGGGGCGCTGTTGTGGTGTATAAGCCCATGCCCGAGATACGTCAGACAAGAAGTAATGTTATGCGCTTGATACTTATGTCACAGATTATTTCAATTCTCATAGCGTTTTTGGTATCATTTGTCTTGGCAAGAAGCATTGCCCGCCCTATAAGTAAGCTCAATTCAGCGGCAAAGGCAGTTGCGGCGGGAGACTTTACCAAGAAGATCGACCATAAGTCCAAAGACGAGATCGGGGAGCTGATCGCCAGCTTTAACCATATGACTGACGCCCTGCGTGAGATCGATGACACTCGAAGCAACTTTGTTAGCAATGTGTCCCACGAGCTACGGACTCCCATGACCATAATCAGCGGTTTTGTGGAGGGTATTGTGGACGGTACCATAAGCGAGGAGGAAAGTGGAAAGTACCTTTCCATAGTGCTCAGCGAGTCCCGCCGTCTAAGCCGCCTTGTTACCGAGCTGCTTGAAACCAGCCGCCTTGAAAGCGGAAAGACAAAGCTTGTGATGAAGCCCGTCAATATTAATGAGATGCTGCGTAAGGGCATAATCAGTTACGAGCAGGCCATAACAAACAAAAAGATAGATGTGGAAGCCGAATTTATGTATGAGGACAGCTACGCCTTATGTGACGAGGATTCCATTTACCGGGTAATTATCAATCTTATGGACAACGCAATCAAGTTTACACCCGAGGGCGGCGTTATACGAATTAAAAGCGCCCTGAGCGGCCGCAAGGTGGAGGTCAGTATCGAAAATACCGGTCAGGGTATCAGCGAAAAGGATCTTTCACACATATGGGAAAGATTTTACAAGACTGATCGGAGCCGCGGCATGGACAAAAAGGGCGTAGGCCTTGGCCTGTACCTTGTAAAGACCATTATCAACCAGCATAACAACCGTATCTGGGCCGAAAGTAAGGAAGGGGAGTATACCCGCTTTACTTTCACTCTTGATAAGGCCAACGTAAAGGAAAGCACTTGATAATACAGTTCACATTTAAAGGAACATTAAAACGATGTTCATATTCATGTAATAATTTGATTTTATAATGACCTTGTAGAAAGGAAATGATAATTATGACAGATTATAATGAATTTAATTGGAATGAAGAAGGAACGTTTTCCGATGAGTCTAACAACTCGGCTCCTCTTTATACGGAAAATGTGCTCAAACCCAAGGCAAAGAAAAAGAAGTCTTCCAAAAAGCTTATCCTCGGTGTTATATGCGGCGCTTTGGTGGGAAGCCTTATTTCCACGACGGCGGTTATTGGCATATACACACTCAATACCAAAAACGGCGGGGTCATCCGGGTGTACGAATCCTCCAGGAAGAATAATTCCGGCGGCGTCACTAAGGTCAGCACCTCTGTCAACGATTCCGAGGAGGAGCTTACCACCAGTGAGATCGCTCAGGCTGTTGGCCCGGCTGTGGTAGGTATCTCATGTACTGTCAGCTATCAAAACTATTTCTTCGGAGGAGTACAGCAGGGAACCTCCAGCGGCAGCGGCATTGTTTACAGCGATCAGGGGCATATTATCACCAATTACCACGTTATTGAAAACGCGAAGGACATAACAGTCAAGTTTTCCAACGGCAATGAATACCCCGCCCAGCTTGTAGGTGGAGATCAACAGTCCGACTTGGCGGTTATCAAGATTGACCCCGTTGACGAATTGAAGGTTGCGGTAATGGGCGACAGCGACCGTGTTGAAGTGGGCGACCGTGCAATTGCCATAGGCAATCCCCTTGGCGATGAGCTTTTCGGAACCGTTACTCAGGGCATCATCAGCGGCAAAAACCGTACCGTACAGGTTGACGACAGGCAGATGACCCTGCTTCAGACTGACGCGGCAATTAACCCCGGCAACAGCGGCGGCGCACTGATAAACGCATACGGAGAAGTAATCGGCATCAACAGTGTTAAAATAGCCTCCAGTGTCAACGGTACCAGCAGTGAGGGTCTTGGCTTTGCAATCCCGATCAATGAGGCTATGCCCATTGTCAATGACCTTATTGAAGTGGGATATGTAAGGGGACGTCCCCTTATCGGCGTAACTGTTCAGTCTGTCACCAGCGAAATGGCTGAATATTATCACTTCCCCAAGGGTCTTTATGTGCTGGGCGTAACAGAAAACGGGGCTGCCGACCAGGCCGGTATCCAGCGTGGCGACATAATCCTTTCCATGGACGGCGAGGATGTGCTTGATGCTGACGGCAATCCTTCCTCTACCAAGCTTAACAGTATTCGTGACAGGCATAAGGCAGGGGAAACTGTTAAGGTAGAGATCGACCGTAACGGTGAAAAAATGACCATTGATCTTACCCTTATGGAGGACAGCTCGGCTAAAGTGAATTAGTCTCTTCTTCCCAATATGATCTCCCACTGAAGCCCTCAGGAGCTAACGCTCCCAGCGCAGGTTTCAATCATTCGCAAGCTCCATTTCAAGCAAGCTTGATAGAGCGTTGCTACGATTTAAAATAAAACGGAGGATGTTAAATCTTTCTCTTTGCAGAGAAGGGTAGCATCTTCCGTTTTTTATTGTACATCCACTTGACACTATTCTAAAAATATGATACGATAAATATGATCATAAGCATAACTAAACGAAAGATGTCCATCGGATCTATAGGCGGCGGGCAACCCTTTTGTTTTTCGGTGGGAATTCCTTTCCAGCCCCATGAGGACATTCAGCCCTTGTTTAATGTAACAATGAAAAAATTAATGGGAAACAATATTGAGGTGGCAACATGAAAATTTTATTTACCAGTGTAGGCAGAAGAATTGAATTGATACAGGCGTTTAGACTGGCTGCCGATAAGTTGAATATTGAATTGGAAATTTACGGTGCGGATGCGTCAGGGTCGGCGCCGGGACTTGTATTCTCTGATCACGCGGTTATTGTTCCTAAAATTAAAGATCATGAATATATCCCTACGCTAAAGGAGCTTTGTATCAAGGAGCACATTGATGCGCTGATACCTACGATAGATACAGATTTAATGCTTTTGGCTCGGAATAAATACGCATTTGGCGATACAAAGGTTTTGATCAGCAGTCCGGACAAAGTGGCAATATGCAGAGACAAACGTCTTACTGCCGACTATTTCAATTCTGTTGGGTTAAAAAGTCCTCATCCGGTGGATGATTGGACAAAATACACGGGCGGATATCCCGCTTTTATCAAACCGAAGGATGGAAGCTCAAGCATTTTCGCGTATAAGGTCAAAAGCGAAGATGAGCTCAGAAATTATGCGGCACATGTTCCCAACTATATTGTTCAGCCCTTTATCTCCGGGACGGAGTACACTGTCGATATATTCTGTGACTTTGATGGGGCCCCTGTTTTTATTACGCCGAGAATTCGCCTTGCGGTTCGAGCCGGCGAGGTTCTTATAACAGAAATCAAGCAGGATCGGAAGATCATTAATGAAATTAAGCAGCTGATTTCGGACTATAAGCCCTGTGGTCAGATCACGGTTCAGTTGATCAGGGATATATTGACCGGAGAGGATTATTATATTGAAATCAATCCTCGTTTCGGCGGCGGCGCTCCATTGACCATTAAGGCCGGAGCGGATAGCGCTGAAGCGCTGCTGAGATTGATTGCAGGCGAGAAGCTGACCTATGTCGATTGCGCCGCAGAAGATGGAGCTGTTTTTAGCCGCTTTGATCAGAGTGTTCGTGTAAAATGATGAAGTGAGAATAAAAATGATAAAGATTGATAATATATTGGATGCTGAAATGTACATTGGTGATGTTGATGCGGTCATATTTGATTTAGATGATACATTGTACTCGGAAAAAGAATATGTAAGAAGCGGATATCATAAAATTGCGGAATACTTTGGCATTCCCGATATGGAAAATGAAATGTGGAAGGTTTTTGAGAGTGGCGGAAAAGCGATAGATGCAGCCTTGGAAGCGCATGGTCTGACAGATAGGAAAGAAGAGGCATTAAAAATATATCGATATCAGGAACCGGACATTCATCTTTATGATGGAGCGGCTGATATGATTGCAAGAATTCAAAACACAAAAAAAGTCGGAATTATCACTGATGGACGTCCGGAAGGGCAAAAAGCAAAGCTCCGTGCGTTGAAAATAAGGGCTGATGAAATCATTATTACCGATGAGCTTGGCGGCGTCGAATACAGAAAGCCAAATGAGGCTGCTTTTAAATTGATGCGGAAGAAACTGCAGGTATCATTTGAGAAAATGGCATATGTGGGTGATAATCCGCAAAAGGATTTTGTTGCGCCTATTCGGCTTGGAATGAAGTGTATCTATTTTAAAAATGTAAATGGCTTGTACAGTACACAGTCTTGAACAGGGAGTGGTGTTTTTGTGCGTCAAGGGCCTGCAGGTCTCGTCTTTCTTTTGGTGTTGACAGGCTTGCAAAAACATGGTATACTTATTAATAAAGAAAGATTTTTACCAAAGAAAATGTATGCTTTAAGCTTACGGAGGAAATTATGAGTTACGGTCAATCAGCCAAGGATATTGCCGCCGAGCTGGGCTCAGATCTTGAAAACGGGCTTTCTATCGAAACCGCTCACGGTCGGGTACATAGCCGGGGACGTAATATTATCACTGCTCCAAAGGCCCGCGCCGGCGCGGGCTTGTGGAAGCATATGCTTTCTTTTATGAACTGTATTCTTATTTTGATGGCGGTCATCCACCTTGTGGCCGACGGAGGCAGGGGATGGGCGCTGTCACTGTGCTTTGGGGTGTGCGCCGTGCTTAACGGCTTTGTGGGATACGTAACCTTTAAGAGGGACAGTACGCCTGCATCGGCTGCTGCCGCGGCCCAAAGCGGAAGCGTTCGAGTAGTGCGGGGCGGAGTGGAAAACGTTGTGCCAGCTGTGTTGCTGGCTCAGGGTGATGTCATTTTTTTGGAAAAGGGCCAGACAGTTCCTGCTGACGCCAGGATCATCAGCTCCGACGGAGTTGTGGCTGACGAAAATATATTTCACGGTGAGGGCGGCGCTGTGGCCAAGGCCGCATCCGGTGACGAAAACGTCACTATGGTTTATATGGGTACAAAGCTCCTCAGTGGCAGCCTTAAGGCCATTGTGACACAGGTTGGCGGCAGGACAAGGCTTGGCTCTGCCATAGCCATGCTTGGCAACGGAGACAGACGTATTTCCTCCATGGCCGCAAAAAACGCGTCCTTAGGCAATATTTTTTCTGCAATAGCGGTTTTGGTATGGCTGACCGCTCTTTTATTGCGCCTCGCAAGGGGCTACGGTGTGGCTTCGGCCTTTGACAATTCTATTGCGGCGGCCATAGCTGTCCTCCCGGTGTTTCTGCCTCCGCTGGTTCTTGCGGCAGTAAGCTTTGACATATTAAGCCTCAGGAAGCGGGGCATATATATATCCAGCGCCTCCGCGTTGGAATCCCTTGGTGCGTCCACAGTGCTTTTTGTCGGTAAGCGGGGTACGCTGACCGAAACGGCATTTGGCGTGGGAGCAGTGAGGGCTGCGAAGGGTCTTGATCCGGACAAGCTCCGGCTCATGGCTGCAATGTGCGCAACCGCGGACCTTAGCGGGAATAAGCCTGTGGGCGATCCAATGCAGGTCGCTCTTATTGAGGATGCTCTTGACCATGGTGTGTCTCTTAATCAGCTTAGGCAGAGCCGCCCGGTGCGTGTGGAGGATCGACACAGCGAAAGACGGATAATGACAACAGTGCATAAAACCGGCAACGGATATCTGACAATATGCAAGGGCGCTCCTGACGCTGTGGCGGCCCGTTGTACGAAAATATATGACGATGGTCTAAGAGATATTGACACCGTGAAGGATCTGGCTGACATACTTTCCCAAAGCGCGGGCATGTCCGCGGACGCTCTTTCCGTAATGGCTGTGGCCTATAGGGAAAGCTCCGTTGACAGCGGTGAGGCCTCCGGCCTTGTGTTTGCCGGACTTGTGGGCCTCAGCAACCCTGTGCGTCCGGGGACAGCGGCGTCATTGAAGCGTATGCGCGCTATGGGCGTTAGAACCTGCCTTATCACCAACGAAAACCTTACCACAGCGTCAGCCGTGGCTCGCCAAAGCGGCATCTCGGATGAAGGCTATCAGCAGGGCGAAAATATTGACTGCGATAACGTCAAACAGCTGCGCAAGGCAAGCCTTTTTGCGGAGGTCAGTGCGGAAAAGAAGGAGCAGATCGTTTCCGCTCTCAATTACGAAAAGGAAAACGTTGCTGTTGTAGGCCGCGGCGTCCGTGATATCGGCGCAATGAACGCCGCAGATGTGTCCATTGCAACCGACGCCGCAGCAAAGGTTTGCAGCGCGGCTGCTGATATCAATGTCACCGGTAGCGGTATCGAAAGGGTGGAGGAGGCCGTAGCCAAATGCAAGCGTAGCTTTGTCAATATTGATCGGATGATCGGGTTTATGCTGTCGTGCAATATTGCTCAGGCCTTTTGTGTGCTTGTTTCGCTGGCTATGGGCTATGCGGCCACCTTCTCGTCGTGGGAAATAATCTGGATGGAACTTGCCTCAATGGTGATTGCGGCCATTGGAATATGGCGTGAGCCCTATGACAGGCCTGACATGGCCAAAAGTGAGCTTAACACCATGAAAAGCGGCAGACTGAGTAAGAGAATACTCCTTGAAGCAATTTTGCGTGGTATTCTGGTGGGATCGGCGGCAATGCTTGTTTACGGCTTAAGCGAGGGTATCGTGGACATATACCAGCGTAGGGGTGCGGTGTTTGTTGTGCTCAGCGTAGGGTTTGCATTTATGGCTCTCAGTTGTAGGAGTAGCAGAGTATTCTTCAGCCGTATACATAAAAATCCTGTTTCCATAGTTTGCTTTGCTTTGAATATAATATTACTGGTTATAGCCCTCAACACCCCGCTGCTTTCCAGTGTTTTCTGGATTGATGTGCCTCGTGGGAGCCTGATGGCAGTGTGTATACCGGCGGGCATCGGGCCAATGCTGATCGCTGAGGCGGTAAAGCTTTTCAGTCTTAAGACAGCGTCAAAAAAGCCCGAAAAGCGAGCCCGTAAGAAGAGTTCCGAGAGGAAGTGATCAACGTTGACAGATAAAATAGAAGGCCGTAACCCTGTGGCCGAGGCAATACGCAGCGGCCGCAATATTGACAAGCTTTATGTAAAAAAAGGAGAAAAGCAGGGGAGTATTATCCCTATCATACGCGAAGCTCGAAAAAAAGGAATTGTAATCTCTGAGGTGGAGGTCACCAAGCTCAACGAAATGAGCGAGACAAAGAACCATCAGGGGGTAATAGCTCAGGTTGCGCCAATTGAGTATGCTGACATTGACGACTGTCTGGAACTGGCAAGGCAGAAAGGGGAGCCTCCCTTTATTGTCATACTTGACCGTATCAACGATCCACACAACTTAGGCAGCGTTATCCGTACTTCCAACTGCGCGGGTGTTCACGGGGTTGTCATACCCAAGCACGAGAGTGTGGGCGTGACTGCTGTGGTGGAAAAGTCAGCCGCCGGGGCGACCGCATTTACAAAGGTGGTGCGCACCCCAAACCTTGCCAAAACCATTGACTATCTCAAGGAAAACGGAGTGTGGGTCACCGGAGCTGACGCCGCCGGGGACAGAAGCCTTTATCAGGCGGATCTTAAGGGCGGTGTGGCAATTGTCATCGGCAGCGAGGGCCGGGGCATTAGCCGGCTTGTGGCCGAAAAATGTGATTTTTTGGTAAAGATACCCATGCTCGGGGATGTGAATTCACTCAATGCATCGGTGGCGGCGGCTCTTATGATATATGAATGTGCGAGACAGAGGAATAATTTCTGACCCAAGGGGCATACTTCCTTGTGAGAGGAGTGTGTAACGATGGATAATACAGCGTTGATACTTGTTATAATAGGCGCTCTTAACTGGGGCAGCATAGGATTGTTCGGCGTTGATCTGGTAGCCCTTATATTCGGCGGTCAGGCGTCAATACTAAGCCGTATAATCTACACTCTTGTAGGACTTGGGGGACTTTGGTCAATATCCCTGCTTTTCAAGGAAAAGCTTCCCGTAAGAGACAGCGCGAACTAACATTTAAAACAAAAAAGGCATGATGTAGGGTTTGACCCATATATCATGCCTTTTTGAATGTGTAGAATGCCTATCTTACAAGATTTTGCGTCCTGTTGGGGCCTACGCCTACCATGGAAACACGGACGTCGCAAAGCTCCTCAATTCGCTTAATGTAATTCTTGGCGTTTTCGGGTAGCTCGTCATAGCTCTTTACGCTGCCGATATCTCCCTCCCAGCCGGGAAGAGTTTCATAGACGGGCTCACACTGAGCCAGAATGTCAAGGGAGTATGGGAATTCGGTAATAATTTCATCCTTGTATTTGTAGCCCACGCATATTTTAAGCTCGCCCAGATTTGCCAGTGTGTCGATTTTGTTCACCGCAATGCTACTGAGACTGCTGGTGCGTACGGCGAATTTGACTATAACAGCGTCAAACCAGCCTGTTCTTCTGGGACGTCCGGTGGTAGTGCCGAATTCGCCGCCCCGGTTGCGTATGATGTCGCCCGTTTCGCCAAAAAGCTCAGTGGGAAACGGTCCCTTGCCCACGCGGGTGGTGTAAGCCTTTACGACGCCGATGCACTCATCAATGACCGTGGGGCCTACGCCCGCGCCGATGCACACGCCGCCGCTGACCGGGTGAGATGAGGTAACATAAGGATATGTACCAAGGTCAATGTCAAGAAGCGTAGCCTGCGCGCCCTCAAAGAGTACGTTCTTACCGGCCTTGATCGCGTTGTGGAGCAGAACTGTGCAGTCATCCATGAATGGCTTCAGCCGCTTTGCATAGCCAACATACTCGTCTACATAATCCTCATATTTAAGGGGTGTTTCGCCGTAGACCCTCTCAATGAGTAGATTTTTGAGATCAAGATTTTCCTTGAAACGGCGGCGGAAGGCGCCCTCATCCACAAATTCGTGCATACGTATGCCGATTCTTTCGGCTTTATCCATGTAGCAGGGGCCGATACCGCGTTTGGTAGTGCCGATTTCCGCTGCGCCTCTGGCCTTCTCGCTGAGACCGTCAAGTGCTATATGATAAGGAAGTATCATATGGGCGCGGGCGTCTATCTTGAGGTTGGATACATCCACTCCTTTTGAGGTGAGCATATCAATCTCCTCAAGGAGAACCTTTGGATCCACAACAACGCCGTTGCCTATGATGCAAAGTGTGTTGGAATAAAGTATTCCTGACGGAATGAGATGCAGCTTGTACTGCCGGCCGTCAGCCTCAACGGTGTGGCCAGCGTTGTTGCCGCCCTGAGAACGTACGACTACATCGCTCTGACCGGCAAGAATGTCGATGACCTTGCCTTTCCCTTCGTCGCCCCACTGGGCGCCCATTACTACTTTTGATGACATAAATAATTCCTCCTAAGAGTTACTGTGGCAGTGCGTTTTCACACACATTTTTTATTATAGCAAAAAAAAATGAAAAAATCAATATAAAATTCAAAAAAAGACTTGCAAATTCATACTTAACGCTGTATAATTACTTATGATCAAACGAAAGATGTTCCCCGTCTCTATAGGCGGCGGGGACATTTTAATTTTTCGGCGGAATTTTGTCTCATCGAGAATTTTTTTTGCGGTTTTATTACATGGATAACGGAGGTTTTAGCTATGATCAGAGTGGGTGTTCTTGGAGCTACGGGCTATGCGGGTATTGAGATTGTCCGTCTTCTCTCTCGACACAGTGAATGTAAGCTGACAATGCTTGTTTCACAGACCTTTAAAGGTCAGAAAATCAGTGACGTATATCAAAGTCTGCGGGGCATATGCGATATAGAGTGCGAGGAGCTTGATGTGGCAAAGGCTGCCAAGAACTGTGACGTAGTGTTCACAGCCCTGCCTCACGGCGCGTCAAAGGAG
Source organism: uncultured Oscillospiraceae bacterium (assembly GCA_964442035.1). Lineage (GTDB taxonomy): Bacteria > Bacillota > Clostridia > UMGS1883 > UMGS1883 > JAFLUQ01. The sequence continues at coordinate 2,158 of CAYTWZ010000029.1, read as the reverse complement.
CTCATTCCCAAGCTTTATGATGCGGGTCTCAGGGTCATTGACCTCAGCGGCGACTTCCGCTATAACGATGTAAAGGTCTATGAGCAATGGTACGGTCAGCCCCACAGCGCTCCCGAGCTGCTTAAGCAGTCAGTTTACGGCCTGTGCGAGCTCCACCGTGAGGAAATAAAGCATACAAAGCTTGTGGGTAACCCCGGATGCTACACTACATGCTCCATACTTGGTATGGCTCCTCTTGTGAAAAACAGGCTTATTGACAATTCCTCTATTATTATAGACGCCAAAAGCGGCGTAAGCGGTGCGGGCCGCGGCCTTGCCCTTGACTATCATTTCTGCGAATGCACCGAAAACATGAAGGCCTACAAGTTGGGTACTCACCGCCATACCAGCGAGATCGAACAGGAGCTTAGTCTGTTGGCGGGGGAGGAGATCAGGCTTTCTTTCAGCCCACATCTTGTGCCTATGAAGCGGGGCATCTTTGCTACGTGTTATGCCAACCTTGCCGCCGACAGATCTCAGGAGGAGTTTGTGGAGCTTTACAAGGAATTTTATAAGGACGAGTACTTTGTACGTGTATACGACAGCGGCAAGCTTCCCGAAAGCAATCACGTGGCCGGAAGCAACTTTGTTGACATCGGCCTTGTAGTGGATAAGCGCCTTGACCGTGTGATTGTAATAAGCGCCATTGACAACCTTGTAAAGGGAGCGGCCGGTCAGGCGGTACAGAATATGAATATTATGTTCGGTCTCCCTGAAGCCGAGGGCCTTCTTCAGGCCGGATTGTATCTGTAAGGAGCGTTTTAAAATATGGAAGAACTTATCAAAAAGGCGAGCATACTTATTGAAGCCCTGCCATACATACAAAAAATCAGCGGCAAGACTATTGTCATAAAGTACGGCGGAAACGCTATGATCAGCGACGAGCTTAAGCAGTCGGTAATGGAGGACATTACCCTGCTCAAATACATCGGCGCTCAGCCCATTCTTGTACATGGGGGCGGGCCCGATATTTCCGCGGCCCTTAAGACCTACAATGTTGAAAGTCGCTTTGTAAACGGCCTGCGTTATACTGACGCCCAGACCATGTCTGTGGCACAGATGGTGCTTGTGGGTAAGACCAACAAAAGCATTGTTTCCACAATCAATTCCAAGGGCGGCAAGGCCATCGGCCTGTGCGGTATCGACGGCGGCATAATCAAGTGCCAAAAGGCCACGACCATGGTTGACGGCGTGGAGCAGGAACTTGGCTTTGTTGGGAAGATAGTGGATGTAGACACTCACGTGCTTGATCTCATAAGCGATGACCGTTATATCCCTGTTATTGCGCCCATAGGCACTGACAATGAGGGTCAGAGCTACAATATCAATGCCGACACAGCAGCATCCTCAATTGCTGCGGCAATAGGCGCCGAGAAGCTGATCTTTCTTACGGATATTGAGGGTGTGCGGGACGAAAAGGACAATATTATTTATGAGATGAACCGTAAAACCGCCCTTGGCCTTATCGACAGCGGCGTGATAAACGGCGGCATGATACCCAAAGTCATGGGCTGCCTTGACGCTATCAAGGCCGGCGTCAATCGTGTTCATATTATTGACGGACGCATTCCTCATTGCATACTTCTTGAAATATTTACCGACACAGGTATTGGTACAATGCTTACAAAGTAAAGGAGGTAAGACGGGTATGTTTTTCTCCCAAAAGAAAAAGGAACAGCAAAAGGAGCTTGAAGCACAGCGGCTCATACTTCAGCGTATACGTAACCGTAAGGTACGCTACGTTGCTTCAAGGGGTGAAAGCGGCGAGGCCATTCTCTGTCGTGAGGCCGTGATCAATATTATTGACGAAAAAGAGATTGCCATATACTCCGAGAACAAAGAGGTTCTCCGCATCGGCATTGACAAAGCGAAGCTCGGTGAGCTGATGAGCCTTGGGGGCGCTTTGATCAGCGGAACGGATATATATGGTAATGAAATAAGCGTAGTGGCCTATTATACGAGCGATATTCAGCGGGAAATATGAGCATCGGGACTTCAGAAAACATCTCTGAGGTCCTTTTTTGTACTTCATGCTTGGAAGCGGGAGCTGTTGGCCGGGACCGTTTATTTGTGAGGCGAAGCCCGAGTAAAGTCTGACGTAAAGGCTGTACATCTTTTT
>CAYTWZ010000028.1:16303-19279 GCA_964442035.1 uncultured Oscillospiraceae bacterium | reverse complement strand
TTTTTATGGTAAAAAGTCACGAACAGACAGGCCGAGTCCGGCCTGTCCACGTGATCAATGCTGATTTTACTTGTTTTCGTTCTGCTGCTTCATAAGGGCGCGAACCTTGAGGGGAAGTCCGAACAGATTGATAAAGCCCTCGGAGTCCTTATGGCTGTAAAGCTCGTGGCTGTCGCCGAAGCTGGCGATAGTCTCGTTGTAAAGGGAGTAAGGGCTCTTGGCGCCGGCAGAAGAAATGCTGCCCTTGTAAAGCTTAAGACGAACCTCGCCTGTCACTGTCTCCTGAGTGCTGTCAACAAAGGCGGACAGAGCTTCGCGCAGAGGAGTAAACCACTTGCCGTCATATACAAGCTCGGCCATTTTGATGCCTACATGGCGCTTAAAGGCCTGAGTGTCACGGTCAAGGCAAAGGTACTCAAGCTCACGGTGAGCGTAGTAAAGGATTGTGCCGCCGGGGGTCTCGTACACGCCGCGGCTCTTCATGCCTACAAGACGATCCTCTACGATGTCGGCAATGCCGATGCCGTAGGCTCCGCCGATCTCGTTGAGCTTTTCAACAAGGGGACGGGGATCCATTTTTTCACCGTCAATGGATACGGCCTCGCCTTTTTCAAAGCCGATGGTAATGTACTTGGGCTCATCAGGAGCTTTCTCCGGAGGAACGGTAAGCTTAAGAAGACTGTCAAGCTGAGGCTCGTTTGCGGGATCCTCAAGATCCATTCCTTCGTGGCTGATATGCCAGATATTGCGGTCACGGGAATACAAATCCTTCTTTGTTACAGGTATCTCGATATTGTGAGCAGCTGCGTAATCTACCGCGTCCTCGCGAGATTTGATGTTCCATATCCTCCAAGGAGCGATTATCTTAAGCTGGGGAGCCAGCGCCTTGATAGTAAGTTCAAAGCGCACCTGATCGTTGCCCTTGCCTGTAGCGCCGTGGCATATGGCGGTAGCGCCCTCCGCCAAAGCGATCTCAACAAGACGCTTTGCGATAATTGGGCGGGCATGGGATGTGCCAAGGAGGTATTTGCCCTCATATACAGCGTCAGCCTTTACAACAGGATAAATGTAATCCTTTACATATTCGTCCCTGAGGTCAGCAAGATAAAGCTTTGACGCGCCGGCCCTTTTTGCTCTTTCTTCAAGGCCCTCGGTCTCCTTGCCCTGCCCCACGTTGCCGCATACAGCGATAACCTCACAGCCCTCGTAGTTTTCCTTGAGCCATGAAATTATAATGGACGTGTCAAGTCCGCCGGAATAAGCCAATACGATTTTTTCTGCCATAGTAATATTCCTCCTGATCTTATATAAATTTAATTCAATTATATATTAATTAAAATAATTTCTCAATGTATTTTTTTACAAAATTTTGAATTATTATACGTTGATTTTGTATGTGTTTTCCTCACACACACTTCCGTCATACCTCATAGCCCTGACAGTTAGCTGTACGCTCTGACCGGCAAAGCCGGAAAGATCCAATGTGGCCTCATACGGCTTGTCCGTAGCTGACACAGTCTGGGTGCCCACTGTATATTCAACATAATCCCAATCCCTCCGGGGCGAATGCACATAAGCGCAGACAGAAACCTCTTCCGCCGGAAGGGTTATGCCGCTGAAAAGCCCGCAATAGTTTACGTCTGTGCTTGCCCTATAGTCGGAAAGGTATCTAGGTGACCCTCCCACTCCGTATTTGTATGCCTCAAGAAGCTGAGGCGATTGAGAAAGAACAGGATGTCCCATATCAAAATGGAACACCATTTTGATGTTGGGATAAAGTATGGGCAGATATGTGTAATAGTCCTTAAACTGCCATGCCACAAAGTCGGTCATACTGTCGTCCCAATAGTTCCAGCCGCCTTCCGCTATGATGATGGGCTTGCGGTCGCCGTAGGTATTGTATATGCGGTCAATAAGCGTAACAAGATTGCTCCTGTCAACGCCCTCGTCAAGGGGATCGCTGGACGAGGAATAGCCGCCGTAAATGCTTGCCCCAACATAGTCCACATACTCGTCACCGGGATAATACTTGTCCACCCTGTCACCCGGATAGAAGTTGGGCGCCCACACAAGTGCCACAGACGGAGCGTACTTGCGCATCACATTGGCCACAGTGCGGAATGCCTCGATATATGCGGCGCCATCCTCATCATACCATTCACATGAGGGAAGATTCATTTCGTTGGCAAAGCGCAACAATATGGGGCAGTGTTGTTTTTCAAGGTATTGAGCAAGGCCCACAAGGTAATCGTCCGCCTTTACCTGATAAAGGCCGCCTCTCGGCTGGAGGCCGATCTCCAAAATCTTTCCGGCGTCGGCTGCGGCCTTAAAGCGGTCGTCCAGCTTGGACACATCGTCGCCGTAATCAAAGTAATGCAGATACGCGCCGTGATCAATGCCTGTGATTTTTGGGAACCTTGTTACTACCGGAGCTTCGGAGGTTGCTCCTATGACTGTGCCGTTTTCAGGCTCATACAAAACGCCGAAAAACCTTGACATTTTGTATTCCTCGTCATTGGTTTTGTAGTACGCGTCAACATAGCCGTCCACTTCCTCCGCATATATGGAATAGCGCAGCGCCTGTTCCTCCTCGCCCGGAACCTGAGCCAGATATTCAGAAGCGGCGCTGTAGCATACAGAAGCTTCATGGTACTGTCCAAGCTTGCCATAGCACCGAGCCATGTACATAAACAGCAAACCTATGTCATTTGGTCTACTGCTGAACGCGGTTGCCACAGTACGGAATTTTTCTATCGCACCGGCATAGCTGCCGCTGTTCATATGAGACATGGCCTCGTTCCAGTCATCCCACTCGGCTCCGCTCCAACGGTAATCGGTTTTGCCGTTTTTAAGAACATCCTCAATAAAAAGATAGTCCGGATCGGCAATTATGACGGTGGACGAATCCCCGTCCCAGCTCACCTGCGCTCCCAATGCCTCCATAACAACGCGTATCGGAAGATATGTTCTGGAATT
>CAYTWZ010000028.1:2649-16203 GCA_964442035.1 uncultured Oscillospiraceae bacterium | reverse complement strand
ATCGTGCCGGAGGAAAACACCTGTGTTCTTACGCAGGTCATGATCATAGCAATACACAAAGCAATTGTTAAAAATCTTTTTTTCATGAAACCCCTCACTGTAAAATCCTCTCTCCTAATTTTCAGTTTACCTTCTTAACTTCATCATCGTTGGTTTCGGAAATGATATAATGAGGACGGTTTTTGACCTCAAGATACATTTTGGAAAGATACTGCCCTATAATGCCCATACAGAACAGCTCTATCCCGCCCAAGAACACCATAATGCACACTAACGACGCCCAGCCTGTGACCGGATCCCCGAATATCAGCTTGCGCACAACAACAAACAGTATCATTACAAATGATATGAGTGTAAGCAGAATTCCGCCGATAGAAGCAATGGAAAGGGGTGTCTGAGAAAAATTGATTATGCCATCGATGGAATACTTAAACAGCTTCCAGAAGCTCCACTTTGTCTCTCCGGCGGCACGCTCCACATTTTTGAACGGAAGCCAATAGGTTCTAAAGCCGATCCAACCGTAAATACCCTTGGAAAAACGGTTTTTCTCCCCCATTTCCACAATGGCGTCCACCATTTCCCTTTTCATCAGCCTGAAATCCCTTGCTCCGTCCACAACATCCACATCGGATATCCTGTTGATCAGCTTGTAAAACATGCGGGCAAAGAAGGAGCGGATCGGGGGCTCACCCTCACGGCTGACACGGCGAGTAGCCACGCTGTCGTATTTCCCTGTCTCAATGATCTCGATCATTTTGGGCAGAAGGGACGGCGGATCCTGCATGTCCGCGTCCATGACCGCCGCAAGGTCACCCCTCACATTGGCAAAACCGGCATACATGGCGGCCTCCTTCCCGAAATTTCGGGAAAAAGACATATACCTGACTCTTTTGTCAGAGGCCGCGAACCGCCTGAGTATCTTAAGAGTGCGGTCCCTTGAGCCGTCGTTTACAAATATAAATTCAAAGTCGTAATTGATAATTTCAGCACACACCCGGTTAAGCTCGTTGTACAGGATGGGCAGGGACTGTTCCTCGTTGTAGCAAGGTACTATTAAACTGATAAGCTTTTTCATATCGTTTTTCCTCCAGAAATTTATTGTTCCGGAATGTACAGCTGTACGGTCTTATCATACACCTTCTGACTGTTAGCCCAGCTTTGTAAGATGGGATATTGCGTAAATCCAAAAATATCGGAGTCCATGACCGCAAGGTCATTCTCGTTGACCCAGACTGTTTCCTCGGGGTTGTTACGGATGGCTTCGAGGACAGGCGTGATCTGATTTGAGTACCTTATGCGGAAACGAGCCATATCCCCAAAGGCCGCTGCAAGCACAAGAACCATCACAGCCGCGAAGGAAAGCACGGCCTTGCGGCGCGGCGCCGCAAGGGAAAGAATGCGCGCTCCGCTGAAGCCTCCTACAACTATTGAAACAAAGTATGCCGGCATCGCAAGCCTGATGATGCCCTCCGCCCTGATCTGGGACATTGCCAGAATATGCATCACAACAAACAGCATCCCCGCAAGCACGACCCTGATACCGATTGGCTTGTCTTCGCCGAACAGGTTTTTCTTATACGCGGCAAATTCAAAGGCCAGCGCCAAAGCTATTGCCACAATGCACGGATACATTGCGTGGAAGTTGTCAACAATGTGATTAATCGCCCTGAGCCCATTGGTTATCGGCGAACTAAGCAGTTCCGAAATGCCGATATAGTCAACGCCGTAATCCACACTTGTATAGTGGGAAACCCCGCTTCCGAAGCCGTACATCAATACGCAGGCAATGAGGATCCCCGCAATGCCGCATATTTCCCAGAGGGCAGCAGGCTTACGATCGGAGCCGCGGTTTTTCACCGCACGGTAAATGACCGTGACTATCCACGCGACCAAAAACGCCGCCGGTGTGATATTGCTTGAAAAGCCGAATAAAAAGCCGAGCGCCAGCATCAAGGGGTAAAACCAAGGCCCGGAGGGAAGCTTTTCCTCCGTCAGTGCCCGATAAAAAGGAATAAGGAACAAAAATGTAAACAGTCCAATGACCAAATAGTTGTGTATATGTGAAAACGCGATATAAAGCGAGGTACAGTACTTGCTGAGATACACAGCCATAAATACCGCCCCGAAGGCCATGGAATGACTGAGCTTAAGCCTTGGCCTTGACTTAAGCGCCATGCCCGTCATGATATACATGATCCCATAGGCGGCGGCAGCGTCAAGCAAACGCACAATCGTATCGATACCAAACTGAAACCTGTAATCAAAAAGCTTTATAATAGTCCATGCGTACATATCACTGAGTCTGGCATTGTAGTTAAACGTGTCTATTATGCTGAAAAGATAGCCCCTCTTGCAGGCAGCACCCTGAAGCACATCCTCGGCAGTGACCGTCATAAACAGGTAACACGCAATCAGGAACAGCGCGGGCAGCAAATAAAGTAGCAGGCTTATGGCCTTTTCCGCTTTTTCCGACTTTTGCACCGTAAATTCCTCCTTAAGCTTAGGGCAGAGCCTTGGAATGCTCTAAGCAAAATTCCTTAATTATTTTAAAAATTGTTTTAAAATCCAAAAATTTAAATTCCAATTAAATAGATTATACTATAATTTGGTACGCTTGTCAAGCAAATCATTTTTTCGCAGATCACAATCGAGAAAAAATCCTGATATTTTTCAACAAAAAGCTCACAGGGACTTGATTTTTTTCCCTTTTTGTCATAAAATATAGTATAGAAAATTATGCGGAAAGAGAAAAGAATATGAAAACAACAAGAATTATGGGCATAGACCCCGGCGTAGCTATCGTAGGCGTAGGCGTGGTGGATAAAACGGGCAATTCCTATGCGAACGTTTTTCACTGTGCCGTCACAACACCGGCTCATACCCCGGTGGAGCTGAGGCTGCTGGACATATACAACGGTCTTAATGACCTGATCGAAAAATACAAGCCCGATGCCATAAGCGTTGAGGAGCTGTTTTACAATAACAATGCTAAAACCATAATTGCCGTGGGTCAGGCAAGGGGCGTGATACTCCTTGCCGCGGTAAGAAACGGCGTTCCAATATTTGAATACACCCCCCTACAGGTCAAGCAGGCACTGACAGGCTACGGGCGGGCGGACAAAAAGCAGATACAACAGATGATGAAGGCAATGCTTGGGTTAAAGGAAATACCCAGGCCCGACGATGTGGCCGACGCACTGGCTATCGCCATCTGTCACGGCAACAGCATGAGCTTCAACCAAAGCGCGCTGAACACACTAATGAAGCGCTGAATTATTCACGCCTACGGCTTAAAACGCTGCTTGACGTGGAGTTTCCTTAGCTACGTTAAAAAGCCAAAGATATATCAAGTATTCACGCGCTTTTTGCCTTGATGCGAGAAAATTCCTTAGCCAATCAGCATTTTAGAATTAATCAGCGCTTCCCAAATAAACGGAGGAAAAAAATGATCTCATATTTAAACGGAAAAATAGCCCACAAGGGAGAAAAATTTGTGATAATAGATGTTAACGGCATTGGCTTCAGGGTGTTTATGCCAACGATAGATATCGGCAATCTGCCGCAGGTTTCCGGCGAGGTAAAAATCTTCACTTATCTTTACGTCCGGGAGGATGCCATGGAGCTTTACGGCTTCAACAGCGAAAAGGGCATTGAATATTTTGAAAGGCTTATTTCAGTCAGCGGAGTGGGCTGCAAGGCGGCAATTGCCATCCTCAGCGTACTTTCACCGGCGGAGCTTGCGTCAGTCATAATAGCCGGGGATGCCAAGGCCATTGCCCGGGCTCAGGGCGTGGGCAGCAAGATCGCCCAGCGCATTATTTTGGAGCTTAAGGGCAAGGTGGATACCATGGACGCCGTAGGCACGCCGAAGGCCGACATGGGCAATGACTACGCCCCGTCCGCTCAGGTCAGCGCCATAAACGCTCTTATCGCCCTTGGCTGCTCCCCCAGCGAAGCCCAAAAGACCGTATCCCAGATCGGCGACAGCGGCCTTAGCACCGAGGACATTATCAGGGAAGCATTGAGGAGGATGAGCAATGGAATTTGATGACCGCATAATTTCAAGCCGGGCTCTCAGTAGCGACAGCGAGCTTGAATACACCATACGTCCCAAATCCATGGACGAATATATAGGACAGGACAAGGTAAAGGAAAGTCTTAAGATCTATATCAAAGCCGCGCTGGAACGAGGCGAGGCCCTTGACCACTGTCTGCTTTACGGCCCTCCCGGATTGGGAAAAACTACTCTTGCCGGTATTATAGCCAACGAAATGGGCGTCAATATCCGGGTGACCAGCGGTCCCGCAATTGAAAAGCCAATGGATCTTGCGGCCATACTTACCAACCTTGGCCCTCAGGATGTGCTTTTTATCGATGAGATACACCGACTGTCCCGGACTGTCGAGGAAATTCTCTATCCAGCGATGGAGGATTTTTCACTTGATATTATAATAGGTAAGGGTCCAAGCGCCCAGTCCGTTCGCCTAAGTCTGCAACCCTTTACCCTTGTGGGAGCCACCACAAGGGCGGGGCTTCTTTCCGCACCCCTTCGGGATCGGTTTGGCGTCATATCGAGACTGGAGCTTTACTCCGAACGGGATCTTATGACCATAGTAAAGCGCAGCGCGGGCATATTGGGCATACAGATACAGGACGAGGGCGCCTTTGAAATAGCCTCCCGGTCACGCGGAACTCCCCGTATTGCCAACAGGCTACTCAGACGGGTTAGAGACTTTGCCCAGATAATGGCGGACGGCAATATTACCAAAACAATCGCGGACAAGGCTCTAAGCATTCTTGAGGTGGACAATCTGGGGCTTGACGCTGTGGATAAAAGAATGATGATGTCCATAATCAAAACCTTCGGCGGCGGTCCGGTGGGGCTGGACACTCTTGCGGCAACCATAGGCGAGGACGCATCCACTATCGAGGATGTTTACGAGCCGTACCTGATGCAGCTTGGCTTCCTAAGCCGCACACCCCGGGGGCGCTGTGCCACAAAGCTGGCTTATGAGCATTACAACATTCCCTTTGACAACGGGGACAGCGGGCAGTTGAGCTGGTAAATTTTACAAAAATGTTACATTTGTGTAACAAAAGCGAAAGAAAAAAGGAATATAATAATAATGCGTCGAAAAATAAATTATAGAATTTGCTTTGATCTTTAATATAGAGGCGTCTCCGCAAATCGATTTGAAGAAGCTTAATGACGTGCTTATGGTGCGCTGTCGGCTTTTTCTGAAGCAAGGCATTTGGAGATGACTATAGATCGAAGCACAAAAAATACTCCGCTTAAAGCTTTTTCAGGCAATACCCATGCCGGTGCGGAGCGGCGGATTGGAGACAAAAAAATGCGGCGATTTATTTCAATGCTGGTGGCTCTTATTATGCTGACCGGTATATCGGCCTACGCCCTTGATACCGACCTGTATTATGAGGGGAGCTACCACGCCTACAACGCGGAAGACATTTATCTTGAAATCAACGGCAACCGTCTCAAGACAAAGGAAATGCCCCCTATTGCAATTAACGGGAGGACTCTTGTCCCTGTAAGAGAGGTATTTGAATACTTAGGCGACGAGGTCACATGGGTACAGAATACCAATCAGGTACTAATCGACCATGGCAACAAAACTCTGGTGCTGACCCTTGGCAGTAGGGATATTTATATGGGCAGTTCAAAGTATTCTATACCATCCACAGACCCCGCTCCCATGGCCATTAACAGCAAGACCATGGTTCCCATAAGGGTGACAGCCGACCTCTTAGGATATGAGGTAGGCTGGGACGCCGATACACGAACCGTCACGCTGGACGAACCGGGAAGCGGCAGCACGGATGATCCCGATGAGGACGACAGCAAAAAGGACGAAAATAACGCGGATACGGTTTCTGATCCGAAGGACATAACCCGGATAGGCCTTTCCACGAACGGCAGCACGGACTTGGTTTACTTAGCCTGCGACTCTCCTGTAGAGCCCACTATCTACCGTTACGATTCACCTGAAAGAGTCGTCTTGGACTTTAACGGCGCACAGCTGACAGCGGGATATTCAAACGACAGCTTTGAAAACGGAAACATTATCAAGGAGGTCAGGGCTGCCAACCATGACAGCATGGCACGTTTAGTGCTGGATGTAAAGAGCCAGCCCAACATAGAGATCATGCGCAGCGCCACGGGCATTGTCATTATTGCAAGTGCCGCAAGCGGCGGGTACACAACCAAGATCAACGATCTAAAGAACGGCGCGATATACGATCCAGACAACTACAGCATTCCGGTCAAGCCGGACACCAACACCGAAACAAATGACAGCTCCGTAAGCCTTGATACCACAGGCACGGTGGACACTACAAGCAGTAACAGCTTTGACTACAACGCGGTCGTAATAGACCCGGGTCACGGGGGATCGGATCCCGGCGCAATCAGCGGAGGCGTAAAAGAAAAAGATGTCACACTTGCTATATCCTTGCTTGTGAGGGACAAGCTTGAAGCCGCTGGATATAATGTAACAATGACCCGCGAAGGCGACACCTACCCCACTCTTGAAGAAAGAGTGGTAATCGCCAGCGAAAAAAACAACGGAAAGATCCCGGCCATATTTGTGAGCATACACTGCAATTCGTTTGATACCTCCACGGCCAACGGCACGCAGGTATACTACCATCCGGACTCAAAGTACGGAACGATACTTGCGGAAAACATCTACAACGCCAATGTAGCAAATACGCCTCTCAAGGCAGGTCAAGTACACGATGGATCAACACTCTATGTTGTACGCAAGACCATCCAGCCCGCCGCACTTGTCGAAACCGCTTTCTTGAGCAATGACAGCGACAGGGCATACCTTGTAAGCAAGGAAGGCCAAGAAGCTCTTGCTCAGGGAATTTATGAGGGCATAGTAAAGACAATGAATGTAATGAAGGGAAATAACTGATCAGCAATATACGCCAAACCTATTTACTGCTTGGTAAGGCTCTTATGAAATTAGGTAAGCACTGATTAATTCTAAAATACCGATTGGCGAGGAAATTTTTCTCGCGGCAAGGCAAAAAGTCCATGAATTCTTGATATATCTCGGGCTTTTTATCGAGCTACGGGAACCCCCGTCAAGGGTTGTTTTAAGCCGAAGGCGTGAATTATTCAGTGCTTTCTTAGATTAAATTATCAAAGCGGCTGTGGCAAAACGGTTTTAAAACCGAATTGCCGCAGCCGCCTTATTTTTACAGTTTTCTTAATTCTTCTAATTCTAAAAGAACATTCGATTTAAAATGTAAGGGAAAATTTGTCCGTGTCAAGCACCGGCTCCAGATCCTCGCTTCTAATTATATGAAGGGAAAAATCCACGCTCTCCACAACAGGGCTTTCGTCGCTGTCGAGGGCTTCCGATACAAAGCCCATACCGCAGACGCCACGCTTACCCGCGTCAATGGAATAATACAAGGTGCTTTCAGCTTCCATTGCGTTCACAAGCACATCTCTGGCTTGAACTATTATGTCCTGATCTGTAAGGTTTTCCACATATATGAGAAGCTCGGGACCGTTGAGCCGCTGGGCAGCGAGGCCCTTGGAAATTATCCTAAAGCTGTCGCTTTCATAGAGCGCTTCTCCGGAATCGTCGTAGGTGTATTCGTACCCTTCAGCAATTGAGGACAAAAGCTCTATCCTTTCGGACTCGTAGAACGGATCAAAGGTGGCGCTGTCAAAGGCGCCGATCTTGAATTCCATCCTTGCCAGATGCTCAATGCCGCAGGCCGTAAGATCTTCCGTGCGAAAGATAAGGCGGCTCTCTGTCGTCTCACCGGCGGGAGCGTTGGCAGACATTACCGCGCCGATCATATAGCCGTTTACCGACAAGTCACGAGCCTGCACAAGCAGATCTGTGGATGTGTTGTTGACAATGCTCAGGTCAATGCCTATCCCCGATGAGGCCTCAAGCGCTAAGGACAGGGCGGTGACGGTCAGGCCATTTTCATCAACAAGAACAGTTGGCTCGATTGTCTCGGAGGTAATCTCCGTCTGCTTGGGGGCAGCTTCCGTTGCGGAATCTGTTTTTGGCTGTTGCGTCGGAGTGATTTGTTCCCTTTTATCGAAGACCGAGCAACTCGACAGCACAAGGACGGCAAGCGTCAGACATAGTATCTTTTTCATAAGCGGATCACCGGATTAATAAACCTTTTTCATGACAGCGCCCTTGTCGGCACCGTCAACAAGCTTGGAGTAACGGGCCAGCCAGCCTGTTTTGATATTGGGCTCACGGGGAACAAGCTTTGCCCGGCGCTCGGCAAGAACAGCATCGTCAACCTTGAGGTTGATGGATGCGTTGGGGATGTCAATCTCGATAGTGTCCCCTTCCTCCACCAAGGCGATAACGCCGCCTACCGCGGCTTCGGGAGAAACATGACCTATGGAAGCGCCGCGGCTTGCTCCGCTGAAGCGTCCGTCAGTGATAAGAGCCACGGTTTTGTCGAGCTTCATGCCCGCAAGGGCGGAGGTGGGATTGAGCATCTCTCTCATGCCCGGGCCGCCTACAGGGCCCTCGTAGCGGATTACTACAACATCGCCGTCAACAATCTTGCCGGTATATATTGCCTGAATAGCCTCTTCCTCGCTGTTAAACACACGGGCGGGGCCGCTGTGCTTAAGCATTTCGGGAGCTACGGCGCTACGCTTTACCACGCAGCCCTTTTCCGCAAGGTTGCCCCAGAGTATTTGGATGCCGCCGGTGGGACTGTAGGGGTTGGTAAGGGGACGGATCTGGGTTTCGTCCTTGATATATGCGCCCTTGATGTTTTCACCCACGGTTTTGCCGGACACAGTGATAGCGGTGGGATCAATGTAATTGCCCTTAAGCAGCTCGGCCTGTACCGCCGGAATTCCGCCTGCGAGGAATAGATCCTGCATATGCGTGGGCCCGGCTGGAGCAAGATGGCAGAGGTTGGGCACCTTGGCGCTCATCTCGTTGAAAAGATTGAGATCTACAGGCACGCCCGCCTCGTTGGAAATGGCAATAAGGTGCAGTACGCTGTTGGAGCTGCAACCCAAGGCCATGTCACAGGCAAGGGCGTTGCGAATGGATTTTTCGTTGATAATCTGACGGGTAGTGATTCCTTTCCTTACAAGCTCCATGATAGCCATGCCGGAGCGTTTGGCAAGGAGCATTCTTCCGCTGTGTACGGCCGGGATAGTGCCGTTGCCGGGAAGGGCAATGCCCATGGACTCGCATAAGCAGTTCATGCTGTTGGCGGTATACATCCCGGCGCAGCTTCCGCAGCCGGGGCAGGCGCCCTCCTCGCATTCCTGAAGCTTGGCGTCATCAATAAGCCCGGCCTTGTAGGAGCCTACCGCCTCAAACATCTTGGAAAGGCTGATCTCCTGACCATCGTAACGTCCGGCCATCATGGGTCCGCCGCTGCACACGATAGCGGGAATATCCATACGGGCCGCCGCCATTACCATGCCGGGTACGATCTTATCGCAGTTAGGAATAAGCACAAGGCCGTCGAACTGGTGAGCCATAGCCATTGTCTCCACACTGTCGGCAATAAGCTCGCGGCTGGCTAGAGAGTATTTCATGCCGATATGTCCCATAGCGATACCATCGCACACGCCGATGGAGGGAACCTCAATGGGTGTGCCTCCGGCCATGCGGACGCCGGCCTTCACGGCATCGGCAATCTTGTCAAGATGAAAATGTCCGGGTACGATCTCGCTGTGGGCGCTGACTACGCCGATAAGGGGGCGGTCAAGCTCCTCCTTGGTGTAGCCCATGGCGTAAAAAAGGCTTCTGTTAGGGGCGCGCTCCACGCCCTGTGTTACATTTGCGCTTCTGAGTTCCATTTTATATCCTCCTATATCATGTGACGATCGAATAATTCAAGGCGCAAGGCGCGGAATTATTCGGCGCATCCTTAGTAAATCGGGCTGTAAAAAACTATAAAACCAAATAAATTTTGTTTACTCGGTCACGCTTTTTACAGCCCTAAATTATCCCTATTTTACTTCTTGAGCCAGCTCATCATCTTGCGCAGCTCTTTACCTACTTTTTCAAGAGGATGTTCGCTCTCTACGCGGCGTGAAGCAAGGAACTTGATCTTGCGGCCGGAGGAGAATTCCTGCATAAATTCGCTGGCGAAGGTGCCGTCCTGAATTTCGCTGAGGACCTTCTTCATCTCCTTGCGGGTATCCTCGGTGATGATACGCTTGCCTGTGCGGTAATCGCCGTATTCAGCGGTGTTGGATATGGAATATCTCATCATGGCAAAGCCGCCGCTGTTGATAAGGTCAACAATGAGCTTCATCTCATGGATGCACTCAAAGTAAGCCATTTCAGGCTCATAACCGGCTTCTACCAGTGTGTCAAATCCGGCCTTCATCAGCTCGGTAACGCCGCCGCAAAGAACAGCCTGCTCACCAAAGAGATCAGTTTCGGTCTCCTCGCGGAAGGTTGTTTCAAGGATACCGGCACGGCCCGCGCCGATACCGCTTGCATAAGCAAGGGCGTAATCCTTGGCATGGCCGGAAGCGTCCTGATGAACGGCGATAAGACTGGGAACACCCTTGCCCTCAAGGTACTGAGAACGAACAGTGTGACCGGGGCCCTTGGGGGCTACCATGATAACGTCAAGATCAGCGGAAGGATTGATGGCCTTGAAGTGAATGTTGAAACCATGGGCAAACATAAGCACATTGCCGGGCTTCATATGCTTAGCGACCTGAGTATTGTAAATGTCGGCGGCAAGCTCATCGGGAACAAGCATCATAACAAGATCGCCGGCCTCTGCAGCGTCCTCTACCTCCATGACCTTAAGTCCGGCTGCTTCAGCCTTAGCCCAGCTGGAACTACTCTTGCGAAGGCCAACCACTACGTCAACGCCGCTCTCATGAAGGTTCTGGGCATGGGCGTGACCCTGACTGCCATAGCCTATGATAGCAACTGTCTTGCCGTCAAGGTAACCGAGATTGCAATCCGTGTCATAATATTTCTTTATCATTTCAAAGACTCCTTTATATATTTTTAGGCATATGCCTAATATTTAATCTATTGCCTGAGATGTATATCCGCGTTCCAGCGCCGTAATGCCTGTGCGGCACATCTCAAGTATATTATACTGCTTCATCATTGTGAGGAAACCGTCTATCTTGCGGGGATTGCCCGTAAGCTCGACAATGAGGCTGTTGACCGTAAGGTCAACGATCTTGGCACGGTATATTTCACATATACCGCAAATCTCCCGTCGGACGGTTTCATCCGCTTCTACCTTAACAAGCAAAAGCTCCCTGAAAAGGCTTTCCGACGATTTGAGCGCGGCGACCTTCTTGGTTTCTACCAGCTTGCCGGTTTGCTTGATTATCTGCTCAAGCACAAGCTCGTCCCCTTCAGTGACTATAGTTATGCGGGAAATCGCCGGATCATCGGTAGCGGAAACCGTGAGGCTGTCAATATTGAAGCCCCTCTGGCAGAAAAGGCTTGCCACCCGCGCCAGCACACCCGCATGGTTCTCCACAAGAACGCTGAGTACCTGTTTGCTCATTCTTTTCTACCCCCTATTCTTCCATGACATCAGCAACACTGCCCCCGGCAGGGATCATGGGCAAAACCTTTTCCTCCCGGTCGATCACGCAATCGATCCACACAGGGCAGTTGTCCCGCATTGCCGCCGCAAGAGCGTTTTGGAACTGTTCAAGGTTTTCACACCTGTAACCCTTGGCCCCAAAGCCCTCGGCCACCTTTACGTAATCGGTAACCCGCTCGGGCTCGCTGCCGCTGTAGCGTCGGTTGTAGAACACCGTCTGCCACTGGCGCACCATGCCAAGCACACTGTTGTTCATTATTACGGTTATGACAGGAACATTGTAGCTTACGGCTGTACAGGCTTCGTTCATGTTCATATGGAAGGAGCCGTCACCCGTAATATGTATAACGGGGCGCTCCGGGAAGGCGATCTTCGCACCGATGGCCGCTCCATAGCCAAAGCCCATTGTTCCGAGACCGCCACTGGTAAGGAAGCTGCGTGAATGGAGATGCCGGCAGTACTGAGCCGCCCACATCTGGTGCTGACCTACATCCGTGACATAAATTGCGTCTTCCCCCGCCTGACGGGAAATTTCGGCCATTACCTGATGTGGCCGGAGCACGGACGCGTCATCCACGGGATGGCGATCCGCCTTTTTCCATTCGGCAATTTGCTCCATCCACCGGGGATGCTCCGCCTTTTTCACAAGGGGAAGAAGCTTATCAAGGATGTCCTTGATATCACCTACAAGACTGTGGTCAACGATCACATTCTTGTTTACCTCGCTGGGATCTATGTCTATCTGAATAATAGTCGCTTCCTGAGCAAAGGTCTGGGTGTTGAGGGCCACACGATCACTAAATCTTGTGCCGACGGCCAGCACTACATCAGCCCCGTTAACTGCCCGGTTGGCGCTTACGCGGCCGTGCATTCCGATCAGACCCATATTAAGGGGCTCGTCATAGCCTACAATACCGGCCGCCATAAGGGTGTGCGCACCGGGTATCTGAGCCTTGGACATAAGCTCCCGAAGCTCCTGACAGGCCTTGGCACTGCCTACGCCACCTCCGAAATAAATAAAAGGGCGCTGGGCCTTGTTGATAATCTCCGCTGCCTCGACTATATTCCGGTAGTCAACATTGGTAACATAATCGTTCTCCTGCTTGGGCGCGGGTACAAACTCGCACTTTGCCGCTGTTACGTCCTTGGGAATATCCACAAGCACGGGACCCTTACGGCCTGTCTGGGCAATGCGGAAGGCCTGACGGAGTATACCGGCCAGATCCTCCACCCGGCGGACAACAAAATTATGCTTGGTTATCGGCATCGTTATGCCGGCAATATAAACCTCCTGAAAGCTGTCCCTGCCGATAAGGCCGGTACCCACATTGCCGGTGATGGCAACCATGGGAACACTGTCCATATAGGCTGTGGCGATACCGGTAACAAGGTTGGTGGCGCCGGGACCGCTGGTGGCCAAAACCACGCCCACCTTGCCTGTAGCCCGGGCATAGCCGTCGGCCGCGTGGGCCGCGCCCTGTTCATGAGCGGTTACATATTGCTTTATTTTGTCGCGGTAGTCGTAAAGGGCGTCGCAGATATTGAGGATGCTGCCTCCCGGATATCCGAAAAGCGTATCCACACCCTGCTCAACCAAAACCTCCGCAAGAATTTGACTGCCATTAAGTATCATTGGAACAATATCCTCCTGTATCTGAATATCCAAATTAGTATACAACTTTTTTGAATGATAGTCAAGGGCTTTTTCCAAACGTGAAAATTTTCCCTAAAAATAATTGACCTTTTGATAAAATTCGTGCAATTAAAAACCAATTTGACAAACGAAAACTCTTTCTTAGGCTTACTGCTCTTCCCCGGTCTGCTGTGTAAACCGGAATGTGGAAAGGTATTTTTCAAAGCCGTCCTTGGCCAGCTGACCGTACTCATCCTCGCTGCAGATCATATAAACGCAGTAGATCTTCCCGTCATGGCTGAATACCGCATTGTCGTATATCTGGCCTACATCCTTTTCTTCGT
>CAYTWZ010000028.1:0-2549 GCA_964442035.1 uncultured Oscillospiraceae bacterium | reverse complement strand
CTTGCTGGTATAGGTCTGTTCCCTTTCGGTCTTCATGTCATATGTCATAATACGTACTCCGGCCAGCTCGGGGTCAACCTCACCAAGCTTAAGTCCCTCCACCACATCCGCGAATGTTCGGTTGCCGGACTCATCGTCTACAAGCTCAATATGCAGTATAAATATATAATTCCCGTTCTGGACAAATACAACGGATGTTTTGAACTTTTTGTCGCTATATTGAACACTGCTGCTGACTAACGCCGCATCCTTGCCATCCACCGTGATTTTTTGGATGGGAGCGACTGTGCAGACGTCAAGGTTTTTTTCCTTCATCAAATCACTGTACTCCATTTCGGCCCAATAAAGGTAGTCCTTTCCCTCCTGTGAGGAAATATAGGTGGCAGCTATGTAAGGATAAGGGGAATCTTCTTCCATGTTTGAATAAGCCATCATTTCGTCAGACGACATATAATGCTCCGTAAATTCGGAAGGAATGCCAATTGTAAAATTAAAGGTCTTGTTTTCTTTGAAGGTCAGGCCCTCTCCCGCGCTGAGGCAGTCCTCCGTATCTTCGGGATCAAACACAAGGTCAAAGGTTTTGACCTCGGTCACAAGGCGTTCAAATTCGTCAGCGGACACATATGATGACAGACTCACAGTGTAGACATAATCCCCGCTTTCCATCATTTCTCTGTACGATCCATTGGTTCTCACAGCAACATACTCCGTGCCGGAGGGCTTGACGCCCCTTTCCAGAGACTCAACAATTGAATAATTGTCAATAACATCCTCATAGATCATGTCTATAGTGACAGGTATCTGATCCTCAAAGTCGCTGTATACATCTTTCTTTACAAGACTGATACGGATATTCGCGCCGTTGGCGTCATTGGAAAGGACGATAAGGCTGCCGTCCTTAGCCGTAAGGTTAACGGCAAAGTTGTTGCCCCGCTTTATGGACCAGCTATACTTACTGCTTCCGATGTAGCCGGTAGTGCTGCGTTCAAGGTACGATGAATAATCGTCGATGGGGTCGGCCACCTCAACATCGGCGGACATTACCGCCTGACCGTCCTTAATGCTCACCGACGCGCCGAAAAACAATTTCACCGCGTCAACAGAGACATACACTCTGTTGTTTTCCTTATATGTCGCCGCCTCAAGGGCGACCTTTTCCTCCCCAAGCATGGCATAGCTCTCGCCTATAGGGAAAACCATTGTCTTTTCGCCCTTGACAGCCTCGGCGCTGTTGGCGGTCCAGTCAAAGCTGACGTCCGCGCCGAAGCCCTCAAAGGCGTCTCTTAAGGAAACATAATTATCTTTTACAGCTTGGACGCTGACTGTATGGTCAACGGTTTTGGCATATACACCGCAGGGAGCCAGCATAAGCGCGGCAAGCGCCGACGCGGCAGAACGTTTGATCAGGTGTTTCATTTGGTCTCCTCCTTTTCCTCAAGGAAAACATTTACGACAAGCTGTTCCCCGTCACGCTCAATGGTCACGGGGCAGTATTCTCCTATATCAAAGGCTTTCATAGCCTCGTTGTAATCCACTATGCTGTTTACATAGCTTTCCCCTACCATTGTAACAATGTCACCGATTTTTAATCCGGCTTCCTCGCCGCGGCTGTCCTTGCGGACGGCGGTGACCTCAAGTCCTGTCTTTGTAGGGAAGCCATAGGAAACGGCCCAGTTTTCCTCAAAGCTAACGCCCGTATCAGCCCGGCGCACACGGCCGTAGGCCTCAAACTGGGCAAGAGTGTACTTCACTGTCTCAACCGGAATGGCAAAGCCCATGCTTTCGATGCCTATTCCCGCATAGCCGCCGGAGTTTATGCCCACAAGCTCACCCTTCATGTTCACCAAGGGGCCGCCGCTGTTGCCGGGATTTATAGCCGCGTCAGTCTGAAGCATACGGTAATAGCTGCCCACACTGCAATTCAGTCCGCTGACAATTCCCTTTGTAGCGGTGTTACGCAGAGAGAAGGACACCGGGGTACCGATCGCCACCACATCCTGACCTGTAACAATGGTGTTTTCGTTGGCAAACTTAATGGGAGTCAGATCAAGGCAGTCGATCTTGATGACCGCCAGATCTATTTCTTCATCTATGTACTTCAGCTTTGCGGGATAGCCTGTGCCGTCGCTCATAACAACGATTATTGCCGCAAGATCCTGCACAACATGGGCATTGGTAAGTATATCCCCTGTGCTCTTGATCACTACGCCTGTGCCGTGAGCCGTAGAGTCGGAGTAATTGTAATATATGCTGTCCTGCTCATACTTGCCGATGATACCCACTACGGACTTGGAAACCTCAGCTATCATAGACGAGCAGTTTGTCTCTACATTGAGAGTTTCTCCATCATAGGAATAGCTTTTGCCCATAGAGGTGAGCAGTTCGTCCACCGGGGCATAAACCACGCCGCCGATTTCAACCGTTTCGCTGCCGGTATTTACGCCGTCAACGACAATCCCGGCCGCCTGCGCCGATGAAAGCAGCATCGCCGCCGCAGCGGCGGAGGAAATAAGTCTTTTTTTCATTCTCTCAGTCTCCTTTATTTTGAT
>CAYTWZ010000027.1:2524-19296 GCA_964442035.1 uncultured Oscillospiraceae bacterium | reverse complement strand
CATCTTTCGTTTAGTTATATATCGATAAGGAGATGTTTCCGATGGAAAAGGAAAAATTTTATATAACCACGGCTATTGCCTACACTTCCAAAACACCCCATATAGGCAATACCTATGAAATTATACTGACCGACGCGATAGCCCGGTTCAATCGCTTTGTGGGGAAGGATGTTTTCTTCCTCACAGGTACCGATGAGCACGGTCAGAAAATTCAACAGATAGCCGAGGAGGCAGGCATCACTCCTCAGCAGCATGTGGATAAGATTGCCGGAGAGATAAGGGACATAGCTGACATGCTTAATATCAGCTATGACAAATTTATCCGCACTACCGACGATTATCACGTAAAGGCCGTTCAGCAGATATTCAAAAGGCTGTACGATCAGGGAGATATATACAAGAGCAAGTATGAGGGCTGGTACTGTACCCCTTGCGAAAGCTTCTGGACAGAAACACAGCTTAAGGACGGCAAATGCCCTGATTGCGGCCGCGAGGTGCAGAAAACCAAGGAAGAAGCCTACTTCTTCAAAATGAGCAAATATCAGGATAAGCTTTTGGAATATATCGAAACGCATCCGGAGTTTATTCAGCCTGAGTCCCGTAAAAAGGAAATGGTCAACAACTTCCTTAAGCCCGGACTTCAGGATCTGTGTGTAAGCCGTACCAGCTTCACATGGGGAATCCCGGTGGAGTTTGATCCGGGTCATGTAGTATATGTTTGGATCGACGCTTTGTCCAACTATATTACCGCCTTGGGCTATACACCGGAGGAGAAGGGCGAGCTTTACAACAAGTATTGGCCCGCCGATGTACACATAATAGGTAAGGATATACTCCGCTTCCATACCATATATTGGCCGATAATGCTTATGGCTCTTGGCGAGCCGCTTCCAAAGCAGGTGTTTGGCCACCCGTGGATGCTGTTTGGCGAGGAAAAAATGAGCAAGTCCAGAGGCAATGTGATTTACGCCCGGGATCTTGTGAAGCGCTTTGGCGTAGACGCTGTGAGATATTATTCGCTGCACGAAATGCCCTTTGCCAATGACGGCACCATTACTTACGATGTATTTATGAGCCGGTATAACAGTGATCTTGCCAATACCTTGGGCAATCTTGTAAATAGGACTGTGGCCATGGTAAACAAATACTTTGACGGCGTTATCCCTTCTGGGGAGTATGGAGGAGAGTTTGACGATGACCTTAAGACCGTTGCTGTAAGCGCTATTGGAAAAATAGAAGTAAAAATGAAGACTCTCCATGTGGCGGACAGCCTTGACGAAATATGGACTGTGGTAAACCGCGCCAATAAGTACATTGACGAGACCACGCCTTGGGTGCTGGCCAAGAACGAGGCGGATCGTCCAAGACTGGGAACTGTGCTTTACAACCTTGTCGAGACGATCAGGATAATTGCAGCCCTGCTGTCCTCCTTTATTCCCTCTACCTCCGAAAAGATAGCCGCCCAAATCGGCGCTCATGAGCTGAGCTTTGAAAGCGTAAAAGACTTTGGCGCAATTAAGGCCGGGGACAGGGTTGGCAGTCCCGAACCCATATTTGCCCGCATAGATATCGAAAAAACCATGAAGGAAATCGAGGACAGTATGCCTAAGCTCCCCGAGGAAGAAGCGGTTACGGAGCCGGAGCACAAGGCTGAGATTGACATTGAGGCCTTTGCCGCCGCTGAACTGAGAGTGGCCAAGGTGCTGGAATGCGAGAAGGTCAAGAAGTCCAAAAAGCTCCTTAAGCTCCGTATCGACCTTGGATATGAGAAGCGTCAGGTGGTCAGCGGTATTGCCCCGTGGTATAAGCCTGAGGATATGGTGGGCAAGAGGGTCATTGTTGTGGCAAACCTTAAGAGCGTCAAGCTCTGCGGTGAGGAAAGCCGAGGTATGATACTCTGCGCAAGCGAGGGAGATAAGCTGACAATTGTAACTCCCGAGGCGGACATTCCCCTTGGCAGCGAGGTGCGCTGATGTTTTTTGACACACATGCCCACTATGACGATGAGCGATTTGACTCTGACCGGGAGGAACTGCTCGCTTCACTGCCTGAGAAGGGGGTGGGGCTTGTGATCAATGTGGGCTGTGATATGCCATCCTCCCGTAATAGTGTTGCTTATGCCGAAAAGTACCCGTATATTTACGCTGCCGTGGGTGTTCACCCCCATGACGCGAAAAGCTACACTCCCAAGGATGGGGAGGAGCTTTTGCGGCTGGCAAGGCATGATAAGGTCGTGGCTATAGGCGAGATAGGCCTTGATTACCACTATGACCTTTCCCCCCGTGATGTTCAGCGGGAGGTCTTTGCCCGCCAGATCGACCTTTCAAAGGAAGCGGGACTGCCTTTTGTCGTTCATGAGCGTGAGGCCTGCGGAGACTGCCTTGACGTGCTTAAGGCTGAGGGCGTAGGATCTCGGGGCGGAGTTATGCACTGCTTCAGCGGCAGTCGGGAGACAGCCAAAATATTGCTTAATATGGGAATGTACATTTCCGTTGGAGGACCCTTGACATTTAAAAATAATGTCAGAACCGTGGACATGGTGGAATATGTTCCCTTAGACAGGCTTTTTATCGAAACAGACAGTCCCTATCTGGCACCGGTACCTATGAGAGGGAAGCGTAACGACAGCTCGTATGTACGTTATGTGGCCGAAAAAATTGCTCAGATCAAGGGGATAACCCTTGAGGAAGCGGCGCGGGCTACGGCGGACAACGCCAAAAGGTTTTTTAATATTGTGTAAAACAATGCCTCGGATGTACTGATCCGAGGCGTTTTGCTTTGTCACTGACTTACTTGCGTTTACCATAAAATTTAACAAGAAACACATTTTTTTCAAAAATTTTTAAAAAATGATTGACAAATTGTTGAGGAAGATATATAATGTAACTGAATTTTTGTGAGGAGATGCGGTGAATGAATAAAATAAGAATGATTTTAGCCGCGCTGGTGTGCATTGCGATGACTCTGGCGATTGTGCCATGTATAACAGTAGGCGCGGCGGAAATTGTTGCGAGCGGGGAGTGCGGCGACAACCTCACATGGACGCTGGACAATGACGGCGTGCTCGCAATCAGCGGCACGGGAGAAATGTGGGATTGGAGCGAATATTCAAGTGCTCCGTGGTACGAAAATCGCAAGGCAATTACATCAGCAATCATAGAGGATGGCGTAACGAACATCGGCGAATATGCGTTTTGTGGCTGCACCGGCCTAATAAGCGTAACGATTCCCGCCAGCATAACTACAATCGGCGATAGCGCTTTTGAGTACTGCATCGGCCTAACGAGCGTAAACATTCCCGACAGTGTAACTGCAATCGGTGAACATGTGTTTCACGGCTGTACCAGCCTGACAAGCATAACAATTCCCGACAGTGTAACTGTAATCGATGAATGGGCGTTTTACGGCTGCACCGGCCTAACAAGCATAACGATTCCAGATAGCGTAACTGCAATCGGTGAATATGCGTTTGACAGCTGCACCGGCCTAATAAGCGTAACGATTCCAGCCAGCGTAACTACAATCGGCAGTGGAGCGTTTTACTACTGCACCGGCCTGACGAGCGTAAGCATATCCGCCAGCGTAACAACAATCGGCGCATGGGCGTTTGTGGAATGCAACGGCTTAACAAGTATAGAGGTTGACAGAGCAAATCCAAGCTACACATCGGTTGGCGGGGTATTGTTTGATAAAGAAATTACGGAGCTTATTCAATATCCCGCAAACAAGGCGGATACCGAATATACGATTCCCAGCGGCGTAACAACAATCGGCTGGGATGCGTTTTACGGTTGCGAAAGCCTGACAAGCGTAACGATTCCCGACAGTGTAACTGTAATCGGTGAATGGGCGTTTTACGGCTGCGACTACCTTACCGATGTATACTATAGCGGTAGTGAGGAAGAGTGGAACGTAATAAGCATAAGTGACAAAAACGACTGCCTTACAAACGCTACAATACATTACAGCAGTACAGATCTCGAACCAGCAATTGTCGATGTTGAATATATATTCAAAACTGATGAGGCAACGGGAGCGGAGGTAATTGTCGTAACTGTAGAAACCGAGATCGTATCCTCAAATAGCGCCCTCCTTGCTGTGGGCATCGGCGACAGCGGAATAATTTCCGTTTCGTCTGTCAAAAACGGCGAAGCCGCCCTTCCGGCGGAAGGGGTAAAGACCGTGAAGGTGTTCTGCTGGGAGAGCCTTGAAAGTATGAAGCCCCTTTGCGAAGCGAAGGAAATTACCGTTCAATAAAACAAGGGGGGAATACCCCATAATATAAAAAAGCTCCGGCGACCCTCACGCCGGAGCTTTTTGAAAATAAAAACCAATTTTTACTTCTTCACAAAATTATCGAATAATGTTTTGCCGTAACAAAAAAATACCGCAGACATATTATATCACGAGGTGATTTTTTATTATGGAAAATAAAAAATGCTGGTGCTATCTTACATATGCATTTCCCATGGAGGATGTCCCGCCCTTGCCTTCATTCATTCAGCCGAACGCTAAGCTGAACGAGCCGGTTGACCATCCGGGAACGGGCTTTGAGCCGGAATGGTTTTTTAACGCAAAATTTCCCGAAGATGAATGAAATACTCTTGACAAATTAGAAACTATGCTATATAATAACTAATAAGAACAGAATTGGAGCATTCCTGTTAAATAACAAAAACGAGGTTTAACAAAAAGAATACCTTCCAATATAACTAAACGAAAGATGTCCCCCGCATCTATAGGCGGCGGGCGACCCTTTCGTTTTTCGGTGAGAGATCCTTTCTCCCACCGGAAGCGCCCCATGACGGGCTTTCAGCCCTTATTGAAAATTTTGAAATCGTAAGAAAAACAGAGGAAATTAAAGAAAAACTATGATTATATAGGAGGAGATCAAATGAAAAAAGCAATCAAGTCGTTTTTGCTTGTGGCAGTAATGTGTACTGCGCTGGCAGTTGGGTCAGCGTTTGCCGAGGAGCAGCCCATATCAGTGTATGTGGACGGTGACAGGCTGGAATTTGACGTTGACCCTGTTGTTGAAAACGGGCGCACCCTTGTGCCTATGCGCGGGATATTTGAGGCTCTTGGAGCTCAGGTCAGCTGGGATGGCGAGACAAGCACGGCTTCGGCACAGAAGGGTGATACTGTTATCAAAATCACCATTGACAGTAATAAAATGATGAAAAATGATCAAGTCATAGAGCTGGATGTTCCGGCCAGAGCCATTAATTCCCGCACTCTTGTGCCGGTAAGGGCTGTTTCCGAGGGTATGGATGCACGGGTCGAGTGGAACGGCGAAACGAGGAGCGTTATTATTACGACTGTACAGATGGCGGAGTCTGATACTTTGCCTTTTGATACCCTTTCCGATGAGGACAAAAAAACCCTTGGATCCATTTACGGAAGCCTGAGATATAATTTTGAACAGAATAGTCTTCCTGACGCGGTGTTTGACGAGAGCATGGGTGTGGCACAGGCAATTAAAACTTTGGATCCGTATATGCAGAATGTTGCCGATGGAATATGGAATGGATTGTTTATCGGTGGGGCGTTATATGTTCAGATTACATCGGTCAACAGTACGTATGAGCTTTCTTATACCGAAGAGGGCATAGCCCAAGGAATGGACGAAGATACTTTTTTGGAAGGGTATATGAAAATACTTCAGGAAAACGGACTTGATGCACAAAGTATTTTTGAGTGCACGTATGTGTCTGTTAACGACGGTACAAATATTTTTATTATTAGCTTCAATGATACGGATTCCCTGCTTGCCTGCAAATATATCGGTGTTGCTGTGAACAAGGAAGGAGAGCTCCACTACTATACTGCTGAAACAGGTCCTTTCAGTGGTGATGAGCTGTTTTTCTGCGAGGTGACGGTAAATGCCCGCGGAACCATAGGTATACTTGAGAATACGGATGAAGATACCTTTTGTGGAGCTATAGACTCAGTGATAAATGGGGACTGATCGGCGTATGATCGTGCGTCCTTGGATGCGTATCAACAGCGGACAGTGAACCGGTAAAAAAAGACATAAAACGCAGCACCTGAAACAAGGCTTGTAAAAACCGCGTTTCAGGTGCTTTTTGATATGATATCTCAATTGCTCTTGGGATATATTTTTATTCGTTTTTACGTAAGCTCCTGAAACGTCCGTTTTACCCAGTCGGTGTTTTCATCGGCGTTGTTCAGATCCACATCCTTTGAGTGGTCAATTTTGTAATTCATGGAATAGGCCGCATTGTGGAACTGCCATTCCGTGACCATGCTGTCAAGAGTTCGCTCCCAGCGGGTGGGGTGTTCGGCCTCGTGACTCAGGAGTATTTCGCACAGCTTGGTTATCAGCTGTGCACGGTTTGCCCGGTAGGAGTCCATTACCACAACGTCCGGGTCGTTTCTGTCGCGCTTGTCTACGGCAAAAAAGTCGTTTTCACCGGCGGACTGTGCGCTTATGTCCACATCCTCTGTGACAAAGTACAGTGTGCCGCTGACAGTGTCTTCCTTTTTGTAGGTGACAGTAAAAGGATAGGAATAGATTTTTCCTCCGTGGGTGTGATCGTATTCCACATCAAAAAAGCTGACCCCTGTTTTGGTAAAGTTTTCATCATAAGCGTTGTTCATGGCGATATAGTCGCCCTTGTCCATAGCGGCGCAGAACCTTGAGTAAAGCTCCCGGTCGTAAGCGGCGGGAGGAGAGACCTTTTCCGCGTCCCTCTTGCTCAGGAGGAACGCGGCCCCGGCCCCGGCGACTATAACAAGCGCCAGTATAATTATCAGAAATTTTTTCATAAGTTGATTATTACTTCTTTTGCACCAATTTTTGCGGTTATAGCGCTGCCGCTTACTGAAACGGAAACGCTTTCCCTGTTTTTAAGGTCATCGCTGCCGCAGTATACCCCGCAGGCAAGCACTGTTTTGCCGGGATGTATTTTACCTCCCAGGGCGGGGACGGAGGAGCGTGACCAGATCAGGTTTGTATTGGCCTCCATGCCTTGAAGCCATGAGCCTCTGCCGCCCATAAGATCTACTATGCCGCTGGCATAGCCATCAAAGCAGGCAAAGTCGCCGTTTTCCGCTTTTTCGGTTTTATTAACATGCTCACAGGGATAGGCAAAGCCCCCTTCAAAAGAGTCCAGTTCTCTGACGGAATCAACAATGTGTACCCGGATATGCCAAGGCAGGGAGGGAATAATGTATGTGCTGATGTGTACATCGTTCCATGGAGACCACTTGGTATAAATGTAGTCGTCTGTGACCTTGAACTCATCGTTTTGACGCTTTACCCTGAAAACATTGTCGCACTCGGACAGGGCAAGGGTATTGTCAAAGCCTCCGGCGCCTGTGCCCCATTCCGACTTTGGTGCGCTGAAGCCTGTAAGGCTGGAATATGCAAATTTTTCGTACTTTGCGCCGCAGTGGGTGTGGCAGTTGGCGAAAGGATGTCCCGCCGCAAAAAGCACACTATGGTCTCCATCACGTTGGGCTATCATGTGGGGATGGGGGAGAGTACGGCTTTTTTCGCCCACGGGGAGAGGAAGCTCTTCACACTGCCAGAAGCTGCTTTCCCGTGGCAGGGCAAGGACAAGCATGGTCTTAAGAGCCCAATAGGGGGAGCCGGGAGCGTTGTAGCCCTCGGTCATGATAAGGTTGGGATATCCGTAGCCGATGCTGAGAGTGCCGTCATTGTTCCATATGGGACGCTTGAACCATTCCCGAAGGTGGCGCAGTATAATGCCCTTGACAACACCGTCCTCAAAGCCGCCCACGCCTGCATAGGCGTAAGCGCTCCAAAAGGCCGCCTGCGCGAAGCGGTAGGTCATGCTGCGGCCGTAGGGGACAGCACTGCCCTTTGTGGAAAAGAAGTAAATAAAATCCTCGGCAAATTTTTTAGCCCGGTCCTTGATGAGCGCGCAACGCGCCGGATCCTCTTTCTCCATTTCCTTGGCGTAAATTAGCTGGTAAAAATAGATGGCAAAGGGAACATAGTAATCGCTGTGAGCCGGTTTGCCATCGGCATACCAGCCGTCGCCAAGGTAAAAGGTCTCCACAATGTCAAGGGCGGCTTCCACTACCTCGCTGTTGTAGGGCATACCGACCTTTTTGAAGCCAAGGTTTACCATAACGGCAAACAGCCGCCAGTTGCAGTCCCATGCTTTTTTTGTGTTGACAAAGCTGAGCCAGCGGTAAAGGTTGTCTTTTTCCTTCTGACTCAGCGGATCCCATATTTTGTCGGGAGCAAGTATAAGAGCCAGACCCATGGCCGCCATCTCCACCAGCAGCTGGTCATGGTCATAAACATCTCCCCAGTATTCGGGGCTTTCAGGGTCGGTACCGGCTGCCAGACCCTTGCGGTAAAGCTGTGCCCAGTCATCTGCGCTGCCGTCGGCAAAAAGAGGGGCCAGTCCCCAGAGCGGACGGGCAAAGGCTTCTACCTCGGCGGTACTTGTGCTGTAGCAGGCGGAGGTGTCGCCCACATGGAGCCTTGCCTTGCCCTCGGAATATAGGGGCAGGAGAGGACGGCAGATATCAAGCACCGCCGCTTTCAGGTCATCCCGGGTCTTAAGAGGGTTTTGGTTGAGCATTATCATTTTTATCGTCCTTTCATTATGATAAATTCAAAAGTATAACTTAATCATAACATAATTATACGTGGAAATATTATCCGCGTCAAGAACTAAATGTGAAGTTTTTTTTAATGAAGATATTTTTTGTTGACATGCCCGTAAAAACGTGATAGAATATACTTGTTATTTTATGGTCACATATAGATCTTTAGCAAATGTCAAGGGCCCGGCGGAGATGCTTTGTCAGTCTGCGGGGGTTGTGGCCGTCATGAATTGAACTGATAAAGGATGAAGAAAAATGGGATTTTTGGAAAAAATATTTGGAACATATTCCCAGCGAGAGCTGAAAAAAATAACTCCCGTCGCTGACAAGGTCATGAGCCTTGAGCCGGAGTATCAGGCCCTCAGCGACGGTGAGCTCCGTGGTAAGACCGACGAATTTAGGTCAAGGTTGGCTGCGGGGGAGACCCTTGACGATATTCTGCCTGAGGCCTTTGCCGCCGTAAGAGAGGCGGCGTGGAGGGTGCTTGGCATGAAGCACTTCTATGTTCAGGTCATCGGCGCAGTTGTGTTGCATCAGGGGCGTATTGCCGAAATGAAGACCGGTGAAGGGAAGACTCTGGTGGAGACTTTGCCCGCCTACCTTAATGCCCTTACAGGCGAAGGGGTGCATATTGTAACCGTCAATGACTACCTTGCAAAGCGTGATAGCGAATGGATGGGCAAGCTTTACCGATTTATGGGAATGAGCGTAGGCCTTAACATCAGCCAGATGGAGCCGGGAGAAAAGCAGCAGGCCTATGCCGCTGACATAACCTATGGCACAAACAACGAGTTTGGATTTGATTACCTTCGTGACAACATGGTAATATATAAGGAACGCATGGTACAGCGGGGTCATGCCTTTGCCATTGTGGACGAGGTGGACTCCATTCTTATTGACGAGGCAAGGACTCCTCTTATTATTAGCGGCGCCGGCGAAGAGTCTAACCAGCTTTACAGCGTGGTAGACAGGTTCGTAAAATATCTTACCCCAATCAAAGTCAAGGAGACTGATGACAAGGAGGAGGAGGACGAGGACATCGACGGCGATTACATTATTGACGAGAAGGCCCGCACCGTAAGCCTGACTGCCCGCGGCGTGAAGAAGGCCGAGGCCGCCTTTAATATCGAAAACCTCTCCGATCCTGAAAACATGAAGCTTAACCATCATATCAGTCAGGCCATACGTGCCTACGGCATTATGAAGCGTGATGTGGACTATGTGGTCAAGGACGGTCAGGTCCTTATCGTAGACGAGTTTACAGGCCGTATAATGGTAGGACGGCGCTACAGCGACGGCTTGCATCAGGCCATTGAGGCCAAGGAAGGGGTAGAGGTCGCCCGGGAAAACCGCACCCTTGCGTCCATCACCTTCCAGAACTATTTCCGCCTGTACAAGAAGCTCAGCGGTATGACCGGTACCGCAAAAACCGAGGAAGAGGAATTCCGGGGCATTTACGGGCTGGATGTTATCGAAATACCAACCAACCGCCCCATTGCCCGTATCGACTGCAACGATCAGGTTTATAAAAACGTAACGGCCAAGTACAACGCCGTTGTACGTGAAATCGAGGAAGCACACGCCACGGGCCAGCCGGTGCTTGTGGGTACTGTGTCCATAGACAAGTCCGAGGCGCTCAGCCGTATGCTCAAGGCTAAGGGTATACCTCATCAGGTGCTCAATGCCAAGCAACACGAGAAGGAAGCTCAGATCATCGCTCAGGCGGGCAAAAAGGGCGCGGTCACCATCGCAACCAACATGGCAGGGCGAGGAACTGATATTTCTTTGGGCGGCAACGCCGAGTATCTGGCTAAGAACGAGATGCTTCGCAAAGGTTACACCGACGAGATCATTGCCGAAGCCACAGGCTATGGTGAAACCGATAACGAGGAAATACTTCAGGCTCGACAGGTATACAGCGATCTTTTCAATAAGTTCAAGGATGAGATCGCAGTTGAGGCTGATGAGGTAAAAGCGCTGGGAGGACTTTACATTATAGGCACCGAGCGCCATGAGGCGCGCCGTATCGATAACCAGCTGCGCGGACGAAGCGGTCGTCAGGGAGATCCGGGCAAGAGCAAGTTTTTTATCGGCCTGGACGACGATCTTATGCGTCTGTTCGGTGGTGAAAGAATTGAAAAAATGGTCAGTTCCATGGGCCTTCCGGATGATGAGCCCATTGAACAGAAAATACTCACATCCGCCATTGAAAACGCTCAGAAGAAGGTGGAAGGCAAAAACTACAGCATCCGTAAGTATGTGCTTCAGTATGACGACGTAATGAACCAGCAGCGTGAGATCATTTACGGTCAGCGCCAAAAGGTGCTTGACGGTGAGGATCTGCGTGATACTATTAAGGGCATGATCGATGAGATAATCAAGTCCGCTGTGGATACCTACTGCAACGCGCAGTACCCTGACGACTGGGATCTTCCGGGATTTTACGAATATGTGGAGGGGCTGTTTGTGCCTAAGGGCGGGCTTCGCTACTCCCGCGACCGATTCAACGACCTGACCAAGGAAAACGTAATTGACGATCTTCACCGCCTTGCGGATGAAAGGTACGCCTCACAGGAAGCGCTGTTTGGAAATAATATGCGTGAGGTGGAGCGTGTTATTGTACTCAGAGCCGTTGACAGCCATTGGATGGATCACATTGACGAGATGGATCAGCTGAAAAACGGCATAAACCTCAGAGCCTACGGTCAGCACAATCCTGTTGATGAATACAAATTCCTTGGCTATGATATGTTTGAAGAAATGGTAGCCGCGATACGAGAGGATACGGTAAAATATATTATGAATGTGCGTCCCCGTGTTCAGACATTGCAGCGCGTCCAGGTGGCAAAGCCTACCACGGCAGTGCACGGTGACGGCTCCGAACCCCAGAAGCGCCGCCCCGCTGTGCGTAAGGCCGAAAAGATCGGACGTAACGATCCCTGCCCCTGCGGTAGCGGAAAGAAGTACAAAAACTGCTGTATGGCTAAAGACGAGGAGGCAAGACAGCAATGATAGTAGAATACGAACAGTTTAAGCAGGAGCTTGCCGCTTACGAGGAGCCCATTAAGGAGCTTGGCTCCGCGCTGGATATTGAAGGAGCCAAAAAGGAGGCTGCCGAGCTAGAAAAAAAGACTCTTGAGCCGGATTTTTATAGCGATACGGATAAAAGCCATAAAGTATTGCAAAAAGTAAAACAGCTGGGAGCAAAAATCAGACGCTATGAGGATATGGTCTCATCTTGGGAGGATCTGACAACACTTGTGGAGTTGGCCATTGCCGAGGAGGACACAAGCGTCATGGACGAGATACGGGAAGGCTGCGAACGGCTTAAGGAAAAAGTTGAGACCACCAAGCTGGAGACCCTGCTCAGCGGCCCGTATGACAAAAGCAACGCCATTATCACCCTTCACGCCGGAGCAGGAGGCACAGAGGCTCAGGACTGGTGCAGTATGCTTTACCGCATGTACCAGATGTGGGCGGAACGCCGGGGCTATGCCGTATCCACGCTGGACTTTCTGGACGGAGACGAAGCGGGCATAAAGAGTATAACCATACTTGTTGAGGGGCTTAATGCCTACGGATACGCCAAGTGCGAAAAAGGCGTTCACCGCTTGGTGCGTATTTCCCCCTTTGACGCTGCCGGACGCAGACACACCTCCTTTGCGTCAGTGGATGTTATGCCTGACATTGAAGATGATATTGAGATAAACATTAACCCTGACGACCTTAAAATCGATACCTACCGCAGCAGCGGCGCCGGCGGCCAGCACGTCAACAAGACAAGCTCCGCAATACGCATAACCCATATTCCAACGGGCGTTGTGGTTGCCTGTCAGAATGAGCGCAGTCAGTTCCAAAACAAGGACACGGCTATGAAAATGCTGAAGGCCAAGCTGATGGAGATCGCCGAGGCGGAGCACAAGGAAAAGATCGAGGACATCAAGGGAGTACAGAAGGAGATTGCTTGGGGCAGTCAGATACGCTCCTATGTATTCCACCCATATACCATGGTCAAGGATCACCGCACAGGCTACGAGGTGGGCAACATAGGCGCCGTAATGGACGGAGATATTGACGGCTTTATCAACGAATATCTTCGCAAGGCCAGCCTTGGTCAGCTTGACCTCAAATAATCCGGCTGCGAGGAAGCTTTATGCGCTATAATCAAAAGATCAAAATATGGCTTGACAATTTTAAGGAAAAGCACAATTTCAATCTTGCCTGGTTTATCCGTTACGCACTGGGAGGTACTGCTACCGCCATTGTAGAGCTTGCGGCGTATGTCCTGTTCCTGTGGTGGAGACTGCCATGGGATATTATTGTCAGAATTATCCCCTCCGTTGGGGGAAACGACAATTTCATGGTCTGGGCTATAGTTGTGAGCAATATCATAAGCTATATTTTCAATTACTTTGTTTCCAAGTACTGGGTGTTTCACAGCCCTGAAACAAAGCACCGCCGGGACGCCACACTGTTCCTGATTTCAAGCGTAGCGAATCTTCTTGTTGTACTTGTCAGCTCTAAGTGCTTGCTTATGCTTCTGGGCTTGTTGCCCTTTAATGGAGAGCTTTGGGATATGGTGGTGACTATAACCGCAAAGATAGGTTCTAATGTGGTGGCGTTTATAACAGTGCTGCTGTTCAAGCGCTTTATAATTTGGAATGATACAAGCAAATATTAAGAAAGCGCCGAATAATTTACGCCTGCGCCTAAATCACTGCTTGACGGGAGCTTTTGCGGATCGGTTAAAAATGTTCTGATACAGCGGGTGTTTACGGGCTTTTTGACTTGCTGCGAGAAAATTTTTCTTGCCAATCCGCATTTTAGAGTTACGTAGTACTTTCTTCATAATCGCTGATCAAATGTTGGCACTGCTTTTACAGCCCCGATTTGATCAGCGTTTTTTTGCAACGGTAGCATCATATCCATGGATATTGTTTCTGAATGTGGAAGTATAATAAAAATACATATTTTATGCATAAAGTCAACAATTTTACCGTTTATTGCTTAAAATAGTTATTGACAAAAAAATAACAATATGATATTATATTATTATGGGGTTTTGCAAAAAATTGTGAGGTGTTGACTGTTATGTATTCTGTAGGTGATGTAGTGCTTTATCCCATGCACGGCGCGGGAATTATCGAAAAAATTGAAGAAAGAAGAATTCTGGGACAGAATAAAAAGTATTACATCATGAAAATACCCTATGGAAGCATGGAGGTAATGCTTCCTATGGACAATGTGGATAAAATAGGTATCAGGAATATTATTTCGGCTGAAGAGGCTGACGCGGTAATACGTGATTTCTCTCAAACGGATATTGAGGTCAACAGCAACTGGAATAAGCGCTTTCGGGAAAATATGGTAAAGATCAAAAGCGGGAACATACATCAGGTCGCATCGGTGGTCAAAAGCCTGATGCTGCGTGAGAGGAGCAAGGGTCTTTCCACAGGTGAAAGGAAGATGCTTTCCAATGCGCGCCAAATATTTGTCAGTGAGCTTGTATTGGCAAAAAATTCCACGGACAGCGAAATAGAGCGGGTTTTGTCGGAAATAGTTGACAGCCAGCTTAAAGAGGCGTGACAGCTTAGAAAGGAGGAAACAGGGCATGGTACAGGAGGCTTTTGTCTCGGCAATTATCGTAGCTGCGGGCAAATCCACCAGAATGGGCAGCAACAAAATGCTACAAAGCTTTGGTTCAAAGACGGTTTTTGAGAGAACTGTGGCGGAATTTGAAGATTGCGGCGCGGTGAACGAAATGATCGTGGTGTCATCGGAAGAAAATGTAGAAGAATTCAGTGAGCTTGTAAGGAAAAACCTGTTTTCAAAGGTGACAGCTATTGTACATGGAGGCGCTAACCGACAGGAAAGCGTGTTTAACGGTCTTAAGTATTGCGGCAAAAACGCCGATGCCATAGTAATTCATGACGGTGCCCGACCCCTTGTAAAAAAGGAGACTGTTGCCAAGGTACTTAGCGAGGCTCTTGTGTACGGCGCGGCTTCCGCAGCTATAAAATCAAGGGATACTATCAAAAGAATCGACGGCGAGGGCTTCGCTGTTGATACCATTGACCGTGAAACCGCCGTGCTTATCCAGACTCCTCAGGCATTCAGGAGGGATATAATAATGGAAGCGCACGAAAAGGCGGCGGCAGATGGCTTTTTGGGCACGGATGACTGCTCGCTGACCGAAAGAATGGGTATAAAAACCAAGCTAATATATGTTCCGTATTATAATTTGAAGCTGACTGTGCCGGAGGATATTCTGCTGGCAAAGGCGGTTCTGACAGTGAGGGGAGCGCTTTGAGAATAGGCTATGGCTGTGACACCCACCGGCTTGTGGAGGGACGGAAGCTTATCCTTGGCGGTGTGGAGATAGAACATACAAAGGGACTTTTGGGGCACAGTGACGCCGACGCCCTGTGCCACAGTATTATTGACGCCCTTTTCGGCGCGGCCAATCTGGGGGATATCGGCTCGCATTTCCCTGATACGGATCTGCGCTACAAGGATGCTGACAGCATTGACCTCCTCAGGGAGGCGGGGCGGCTTGTGAGGGAGAAGGGCTACAGTATAGGCAATATTGATACTGTCATAATTGCTCAGAAGCCAAAGATGGCCCCTCATATCGATAATATGAGGACAAAAATCGCTTTAGCCCTTGATATAAGTCCGGAGGACGTAAGCGTTAAGGCCAAAACAAACGAAAAAATGGGCTTTACAGGCCGCGAAGAGGGAATTGAGACCCGGGCGGTGTGCTTGCTTGTATAACTAAACGAAAGATGTCCACGGGCCTCGTCTACCGGCTCGGATCGGTGCTTCCGCATCGCCGAGGCTACCACCGGCAGAGGCACCTTCGGCGGGTGCGGGCGACCCTTTCGTTTTTCGGCGGAGTTACTTTTTCCCACCGAAAATGCCCCATGAGGGCTTTCAGCCCTTATTGAATCGGTATAAAACATGAGTTCTGCGGTAAAACTAACCGTAGAACTTTTTTGTTGGGGGACGGCTTGTGAAAGGCTTTATGAGAGTGATGTTTTGGGTAATATTTTCCTTTGGTCTTGTTATGGCCGTGGGGATAGCGGCAGGCGGACTGTATCTTTCCTTAGAACAAAGGACCAATGACAGTCAGGCGCAGAACCAGCGTGCAGCGGCGCCTTTGTCAGAGCTTCCCCAGCTGGATGACGAGGACAACGATGAATCCATTGCCGACATGATCGAAAGAGTGATCCCCACAGTGGTGGGTATATCCACCGTCGTATCCTCCGAAAGCCCCTATGCAGGGGGATATATGGGCAGCGGGGTCATTGCCACGGACAACGGATTTATCGTCACTAACCAGCATGTAATAGGGGACAAGCCCGAAAAAATAACAGTCACACTTTACAACGGCTCCACAAAAACGGCCAAGGAGGTCTGGAGCGACGCCGGTCTTGACCTTGCGGTGATTAAAATTGACGGCACAAATTTTCCCCGTGCAGAATTCGGAAGCGCGGAAAAGCTGCGTGTGGGCGAAAGCGTAATCGCTATCGGCAATCCCCTGAGCATGCAATTTGAGCGCACTGTCACCGCCGGTATAGTCAGCGCTCTTAACCGTACCATAACGGTTGATAACAGCGGCATTTCCGGGATGATGGAGGATCTTATACAGACGGACGCTTCTATCAATCCCGGTAACAGCGGAGGCCCGCTTATCAACTCAGCGGGAGAGGTTGTGGGAGTCAATACCATAAAGGTGACGGATGCGGAGGGGATGGGCTTTGCAATCCCAATCGACCTGTGCCGCCCGGTGATCGAACGTATACAGCGCATGGGAAGCTTTGAGACCCCGTATCTTGGACTTTATGCCTATACCTGCGAGGCCGCCAGATATATGAAAAAGGTCGCCGGCTTCAGCCGAGGACTGTATGTGTCCCAGCTGGACTCCGCCGGTCCGGCCTTTTTGGCGGGGCTTCGCTATGGGGATATTGTGATGTATGTGGACGGAGTAGAAGTAAATTCGATGCTTGCCCTCCGTCGGCAGATTTTTACCCATCAGCCCGGAGACGCCGTGTCTATCTCTTTTCTCAGAGACGATACTCTCAGGGAAGTAGCCGTAACTCTCGGAAAACACTGATAGTAGATGACAATTCAACAAAAGGTTTGTGGAATTTACTTTGGGAATT
>CAYTWZ010000027.1:0-2424 GCA_964442035.1 uncultured Oscillospiraceae bacterium | reverse complement strand
GGAATTTACTTTGGGAATTCACTCTTTGGGAATTCACTCTAAAAATCAGACACGACTACTTGACTTTTATCCAAAACAGTGATATAATATTACAAATATGGTAATTTGATTACGAATGGAGGTAATATTATTGGAAAAGGAAAAAGAGACCTGCAAGTATTTTTCATATGACGGCAAACCCATGGTTCGCCGTGGCGACGTGATTTATTACGGGGATATGAAGGAAAAATACATCATAATTTTTACCATTAATTCTAAGAAAAAAGTGGGAGATCTGGAGGTTGCCGATTCGGTAACTATTGAGCTTAGCACCAATAACGGTCGCGGCAAGGAAAAAATTATCCGCAAGGCCAAGCGCGAGGGTCTTTACAGTGCCTTTGATATCGGAGAATTCTGGCTCAGAGATACGTTGGAAAACGCAGCAAATTGAAAAGGGGCTTCAAAAATGACTGACTGGACAAAAGAGCAAAACTTTACTATGCTGGCTGACTTTTATGAATTTACCATGGCAAACGGGTACTTTGAAAACGGTATGGGCGAAAAGATCTGCTACTTTGATCTTTATTTCAGAAGCATTCCCGACGGCGGCGGCTTCGCGATTATGGCCGGAACTCAGCAGGCCATAGAATATCTGCAAAATCTGCATTTTTCACCGGAGGACATTGAATATTTTCGCAAGAAGAACATATTCGGGGAAAAGTTCCTTGAATACCTTAAAAACTTCAAGTTCTGTTGTGATGTATGGGCTGTCCCCGAGGGCACGCCTGTATTCCCTCATGAGCCTTTGATGATAGTGCGCGGTCCCGCGATACAGGCCCAGATGGTGGAGACTATGCTTTTGCTCACTATTAACCACCAGACACTTATCGCCACCAAGTCTAACCGTATCGTCCGTGCCGCTCAGGGAAGGACAGTCATGGAGTTTGGCTCGCGCAGGGCTCACGGCTACAGCAGCGCTATTCTGGGTGCGCGTGCCGCTTACATAGCAGGCTGCGTAGGCACTGCCTGTACCATCAGTGACAAGTTTTTCGGCATACCGGCTTTAGGTACGATGGCTCACAGCTGGGTTCAGATGTTCCCAAGCGAATATGACGCGTTCAAGGCTTATGCCACGGTTTATCCTGACGACTGCACCCTCCTTATCGATACCTACAATGTGCTTAAAAGCGGCGTTCCCAATGCTATTCGCGTATTTGACGAGGTGCTTGCGCCCTTAGGAAAGCGCCCCAAGGGCGTGCGGATAGACAGCGGCGACATTACCTATCTTTCAAAGAAGGCTCGGAAAATGCTGGACGATGCCGGATATCCTGACTGTAAGATCGTTGCGTCCAACGCCCTTGACGAATATCTTATCCGTGATACTATCAATCAGGGCGCTTGCATAGACTCCTTTGGTGTTGGTGAAAGGCTCATTACTGCCAAAAGCTCACCGGTTTTCGGCGGAGTTTACAAGCTGGTGGCTGTTGAGGAGGACGGAAAGATCGTCCCCAAGATCAAGATCAGCGAAAACATCCAGAAGATCACGATACCTGATTTTAAGCAGATATATCGGCTCTATGACAGGGAAAGCGGCAAGGCCATCGCCGATGTGCTTACAAAATACGATGAGGAGATCGATACCACCAAGCCCTATGAGATATTTGACCCCGAACATACATGGAAGCGCAAAACGGTGGAGAATTTTACCGCAAGGAAGCTTTTGGTCAAGGTGTTTGAGTGCGGGAAGTGCGTCTATCAGATACCCGAGCTTGATGATGTGCGCAATTACTGCGCTCAGCAGATCGGTACTATATGGGATGAAGTAAAGCGTTTCGAAAATCCCCACAGGTACTATGTTGACCTGTCCTCACAGCTGTGGATCATCCGTCACGGACTGATCGAAAAATATTCCTCACAGTGCTGATTTTAGGGAGAAAGGAGAAAAACAATGTTTAGAGACCCATAGAGAAAACAATATTACACAAGTGGTAAAGACAGCATAATTTCAAAATATTTATATGAAAGGAGAGATTTCAATTATGTCAAAAAAACGCGGAACTTCAAACGTGCCGATGGTGCTTGGAATTGTAGGAGGAGTATTGGGTTTGCCCGCTTCCTTTTGCTCGGGCGCTTGTGCGGCGGTAGTTGAAGAAGGGGCATCGACAGGACTTACAGAATTTTATTTGTTCGGAACTATGATAGTAAGCATCTTGCTTATTGTATTAAGCTGTTTTACAAAGAAATTTCCCGTGATAAGCGGTATACTGATGATTGTGTGTACTGTTGTCGGATTTATATTGTTTTTGGTCACAGCTAATATGTTGGGCATTATAGCTATGATATTAACGCTTATCGCTTCAATTTTGTCATTAGTGCAGAAAAAAGAAATCATTCAATAATGTATCCTGTAATTCGTATATGGAATATACATATATACAGTTTTAA
>CAYTWZ010000026.1:0-19498 GCA_964442035.1 uncultured Oscillospiraceae bacterium | reverse complement strand
CTGCTTCGCAGAGGCTGCCACCGGCAGAGGGCACCCTCTATAGGCGGCGGGTTCCCCTTTCGTTTTTCGGTGGGAGATCCTTTCTCCCACCGAAAACGCCCCATGACGGGCTTTCAGCCCTTATTGAAAAAGTGCCGGGGCAACTTGCCCCGACACACTCATCAAATATGGAGGGGGATATCCCAAATCCCACCGATAAATACCGCTTTTTTAGTATTGACGCTTTGCGACTACTTTCCCGTACTGCCAAAGCCTCCGTCCCGTACTCCGTCAGCGTCGTCATCCACAGTAATTCCGTATTCCAGAAAAATACCCTGAGCAAAGGCGTCGCCCTTTTTAAGGCACACGGTCTTGCCGCTTTTGCTGTCATTTGTGAGCTTTACAAAAATATGTCCTTCATTTGAACTGTTGTAATAGTCGCTGTCAATAATACCAACAGTATTGTTAAGCTGAAGCCTATACTTAAAGCCCAATCCGCTGCGCGGGTATATCTTAAGCACCCAGCCATCATCGATTTTTGCCCGTATGCCGGTGGGAATTTTTACTTCTTCACCGGGAGCGAGCATAACATCGACAGTGGAAAAAAAATCATAGCCCGCGCTGCCTGCGGTAGCCCGGCGGGGGAGACGTATCTCATAATATGCATTTTCGGCATCGAGGCCATAGTCTGTTTGAAATTGCTTTAGGGACACTTTTTCAAATTTAGCTATTCTCTTCATGTAAAGCCCTCTTACTATCTGATTTCCAGAAGCTTTTCCACACTGACCAGCTTTACACAGTTAGTAAATACCTCCATTGCCTGTTTCAACTCGTCAAGGGAGGGATAAGTGGGGGCAATTCTGATATTGCTGTCATGTGGATCCTTGCCGTATGGGTAGGTCGCTCCGGCACTTGTCATCCTCACACCGGCCCAGCCGGCTTTTGCAACTATGGATTTGGCACAGCCGTCAAGGGAGTCAAAGCTGATGAAATAGCCGCCCTTAGGAGCGATCCAGCGTCCGATGTTAAGTCCGCCCAGTTCTTTCTCCAGTGTATCCAGCACCGTCTTAAACTTAGGACGTAGTATGGCCGCGTGCTTCATCATATGGGCATGTATTCCGTCAAGATCCTTGAAAAACCGCACATGTCGCAGTTGGTTAAGCTTGTCGTGGCCTATGGTCTGAACCGAAAGCAGTTGGGATATTTCGTATATATTGTCCTTGGAGGCAGCTATAGCAGCAAGGCCGCTGCCGGGGAAGCTGATCTTTGATGTAGAGCTGAACTTGTATACCATATCGGGGTTGCCAGCCTTTTTGCAAGCGTCAAGTATTTCAATAAGATAGTCCTGATCGTCCTCGTAGAGGTGGTGAACACAGTAGGCATTGTCCCAATAAATGCGGAAATCAGGAGCCGCAGGCTTAAGGTTAGCAAAGCGGAGCACTGTCTCGTCGCTGTATGTTATGCCCTGTGGGTTGGAATATTTTGGTACACACCATATGCCCTTTACTGCGGAATCGTTGTTTACGTATTTTTCAACCAAGTCCATATCCGGGCCTGTGGGCAACATGGGAATAGTGATCATTTCCACGCCGAAGGATTCGGTTATGGCAAAGTGACGGTCATATCCGGGAGCAGGACAGAGGAACTTTACCTTATCCAGCTTGCACCATGGAGTATTGCCCATTACTCCGTGAAGGAAGGATCGTGCCACTGTATCAAACATTACAT
Organism: uncultured Oscillospiraceae bacterium; assembly: GCA_964442035.1. Classification (GTDB taxonomy): domain Bacteria; phylum Bacillota; class Clostridia; order UMGS1883; family UMGS1883; genus JAFLUQ01. The sequence goes on along the minus strand of CAYTWZ010000026.1, from coordinate 17,791 downwards.
TAAGACTTGAGTTCCCGTAAATTATGATTTCATCAGGAGATACCTCCATCATATCGGCAAGGAGCTTTTTGGCTTCGCTTATACCGGTAAGAATGCCGTAATTTCGGCAATCAACGCCTTCCTCTCCCTTGAGCTCGGTAGTGCTGTTGAGCACATCCATCATTCCCATGGAAAGATCCAGCTGCTCGACGCCGGGCTTGCCTCGTGACATATCAAGAGAAAGACCCTTGGCCTTGTGAGCCTCATATTCGCAGGTAAGCTGCTTTTTGAGATTAAGAAGCTCTTCGCGGGTCATATCGGTATATGCTTTCATCAAAAAAACCTCCGTAAATTTAATGTCATCACCCTATATGATACAACTTTGCCGTGCTCGTGTCAATAACGGTTTTTGACAAAATATATAAGAGCGCATATTATTTTTTCAGCAAATTTTCGCCAATCTTATACACGTCCCCGGCTCCGACGGTGATAACAAGGTCCCCTTCGCCGGCGTTTTGTCTTAGAAAGCTCTCAATGTCAGCAAAGGAAGGGAAATAAATTGCTCCCGGAATGCTTGCCGCCAGTTGCTTTGAGCTCACAAGTCCTGTGTCAACCTCACGGGCGGGATAGATATCGGCAAGAATAAGTCTGATCCCGTCCCGGCTGAGCACACGGACAAAGTCGTCGTACAACGAATAGGTACGGCTGAAGGTGTGCGGCTGGAATACTACGTAGATGTTTTTGTAATCCATTTCGGAAATTGCGGTGAGAGTGGCGTTTATCTCCGTGGGATGGTGTGCGTAGTCATCCACCAGCTCCGCTCCGTTAAAGTTGCCCTTGTGCTCAAAACGGCGGTGTGTGCCGCAATAGTGGCCGAAGGCAGCCGCGACCTGTCTGATGTCAATACCGCACTCAATAGCTGCTGCCGCAGTGGCAAGAGAATTATAGATATTGTGCCGCCCCGGAATTTCAAGGGCTATATGGCAGAGATATTCTCCACCGCACATAAGGTCATATGAATAAAAGTCTTTTCCGTCGTGGAAGATATTAGCGGCGGTGTAGTCTGCCGGGCCATTAATACCGAATGTGACGACATGCCTGTCAGTCCCCTCCAGCGCCTTGGATACATTTTTGTCGTCCGCATTTGCTATGACACAGCCGTCCTTTGGCGTAAGGCGTACAAGTCCGGCAAAGGTCTCGATTATGTGATCAAGATCCCTGAAATAGTCCAAGTGATCCTCTTCAATATTCAAAATGATTGATATCTTTGGGAAAAAGCTGAGAAAGCTGCTATGATATTCGCAGGCCTCGGCAATAAAATACTTTTTCCCGCCGATCCTTACGTTGCCGCCTATGGCGTCAAGGTTTCCTCCTACGCTTACCGTGGGGTCGCAGCCGCACTCCAAAAAGGTTTGGGCCAGAAGTCCGGTAGTTGTGGTTTTGCCATGAGTCCCGCTGACACAAATGGGAATATCGTAATCTTTCATAAGCAAACCCAGCATACCCGCCCGCTCCATTTCGGGAATGCCCTTTTCCCGTCCGCGGACTCTTTCCGGATTGTCTTCTTTTATAGCGGCAGTGTATACAATAAGATCCTGATCTGTAATATTGTCTCCGCTGTGACCGATAAAAATTTCCGCGCCATCGCGCTTGAGCTTGTCAGTCATTTCCGAAGCCTCACGGTCAGAGCCGGACACCGCGTATCCGCGCTGAAGCAATAATTCGGCAATTCCGCTCATGCTTACTCCACCTATGCCGATAAGATGAATTTTCGCTTGACTTGTCAATTCGTTAACGCTCAATCCTAACATCTCCCATTAAAGTTAAAAGGATAAAACCCTATTTAAAAATTTTTTTAAAATATTTTAAAAAGGTGTTGAAAAATTTCTTGTAATTTGATATTATAAAAAAAGGGTAGAAAAGTCAAGTAGGAAAAGTAAAAAAATCAAAAAATTTTTAAAACTGGAGGAAACAACGATGCGTATTACCGACATCCGTATTCGGAAGGTAAGCGTGGAAGGCAAAATGAAAGCAGTTGTTTCTGTCACGTTTGACGACGAACTGGTAGTTCACGACATTAAAATTATTGAAGGCCGTGACAAGCTATTTATAGCTATGCCAAGTAGAAGGACAGCAGAGGGCGAGTTTAAAGATGTAGCTCACCCTATTACAGGTACTATGCGTGAAACACTGCAAAATGCTATTCTCGCGAAGTACGAAGAGTTCTTATTGAAAGACGCGACAACAGATTCCAAGAAGTGACTTTTCCCGGAAGGGGCGGAGCTCTTCGCTCCGCCCCTTTGGGCGTACTCCAGACAGAAGTATCTGACATTTAGTGAAAGGATGAATGTTTGTTATGGGTGAGTTTGCACTTATAGTTTTGGCAGCAGGCAACGGAAAAAGAATGAAGTCCGAAAATAGCAAAGTAGTCCATAAGGTATGCGGCAAGGAAATGGTAAATTGTGTCCTTGACGCCGCCATCGAAGCCGGATGTAAAAAACGCACGGTCATAGCCGGTCATAGGAAGGATCAGGTGATCAGCGCCGTTGGGGAAAAGGCTGATACAGTTCTTCAGGAGCAGCAGCTTGGAACCGGCCATGCGGTGATGCAGGCGAAGGACCATATTGCTGAAAGCGAGAATGTCCTCATTTTGGCGGGTGATACACCACTTATCACCGCCGATACTCTTAAAGCAGCCATGAATCTTCATATCGCCGAAAATAACGGAGCGACCGTTATTACGACAACAGTTGCCGATCCAACAGGCTATGGACGTATTGTCCGTAGGGAGGATGGCAGCATGGAAAAAATCGTAGAGCAAAAAGACGCCTCTCAGGATGAATTGAACATCCATGAGATAAACAGCGGCATGTATTGCTTTAACAGCAAGCTTTTGCTGGGGGCGCTTGACAAATTGACAACAGACAACGCACAGGGCGAATATTACCTAACTGATGTTTTTGAAATTCTTAAAAAGGACGCGGTTCGTGTGGGAGTGTTCGAGGCTAAGGACTCAAGTGAGATCCTCGGCGTGAACAACCGAATTCAGCTTGCGGAGACTGAAAAAATAATGCGCGAAAGAATTAATTGCGCACATATGCTTGCAGGCGTTACCCTTATTGATCCAAACAGCACCTATATCGGCGCCGATGTGAAAATCGGCATAGATACTGTTATCTACCCCGGTTCAATACTTGAAGGTAAGACTGAAGTGGGCAACAATGTTATTATTGGCCAAAATTGCCGCCTTGTAAACGCGAAGATCGCAGATGATGTAGATATGTGGACATCCACAATAATTGACAGTAGCGTTGACTCCGGAACTCATGTGGGACCCTACGCCTACATCCGTCCTGACAGCGCAGTAGGAAAAAATTGTAAGGTGGGAGACTTTGTGGAGCTTAAAAAGGCCGAGATCGGCGATGGCACAAAGATCAGTCACCTGACATATATTGGAGACGCTCAGGTTGGTAAAGGCTGTAATTTTGGTTGCGGTACCGTTGTAGTAAACTATGACGGCAAGCAGAAAAATAAAACGCTGATCGGAGACGGAGCGTTTATCGGCTGCAATTCAAATCTTGTATCTCCTGTTACAATAAACGACGGGGCCTATGTGGCGGCGGGAAGCACCATCACAGATGATGTCCCATCTCACACTCTGGCAATAGCTCGGGCAAGGCAGGTCGTTAAGGAACACTGGAACGACAAAAGAGACTGATAGTATTATGATCGATAACATGGAGAGGAGATTTTTACATGATAGCACACGGAAAAAACATTAAGGTTTTCGCCGGAAATTCAAATCCCGCACTTGCTCAGGCCATTGCGGATAATCTTAAGGTATCGCTTTGTGATGCTGTGGTAGGCAAGTTTTCGGACGGAGAGGTTTTTGTCAACATTCAAGAAACCGTCCGGGGCAGCGATGTATTTATCGTACAATCCACCAATAACCCTGTAAACGACAATTTAATGGAGCTGCTTATAATGATCGACGCGTTTAAACGCGCCAGCGCCGGAAGAATTACGGCGGTTGTTCCATATTTCGGCTACGCGCGTCAGGATCGCAAGGCCAAGGCTCGAGATCCCATCAGCGCAAAGCTTGTAGCCGATATTATCACCAAGGCAGGTGCGGATCGTGTGCTCAGCATGGATCTCCACTGCGCGCAGATACAGGGATTTTTTGATATCCCTGTTGACCACCTTCTGGGCGTACCTATTCTCACTCCTTACTTCGTTGAAAAATTTGCGGGAAATACCGATGACCTTGTGGTGGTTTCGCCCGACTTTGGCAGCGTTACCAGAGCACGAAACTTTGCCCGGCGGTTGGATGTGCCCATTGCCATTATCGACAAGCGCCGTCCCATGCCCAATGTGAGTGAAGTAATGAATATTATAGGCGACATCAAGGACAAGAGGGTCATACTTGTGGATGATATGATCGACACGGCCGGGACTATTACTCACGGTGCGACCGCCATTATGGAGCGGGGAGCCAAGGAGGTTTATGCCTGCTGTACCCATGCGGTGCTCAGCGGACCAGCCATTGAGCGCATTGAACAAAGCCCCATTAAGGAGCTTGTGGTACTTGATACCATTGCTCTGCCTGAGGAAAAGAAGATCAGCAAGATAAAGACACTCAGTGTAGCCCCTGTTTTTGCTGAGGCTATCGCGAGAATTTACAAGGAAGTATCCATCAGCACTCTTTTCCTGTAATAGAATTATGACAAAATGGGAACTGCCGCATTATAACGAACCGCCGGGGTTATCACGGGGCGGGGTCGTAACTGATGTGACAGCTCCTTTGTGTGTCCGGAAAAACATGAAAGTGAGGAAAAAGCAAATGTATCTTATCGTCGGACTTGGCAATCCCGGCGCAGAATATTCCAAAACCCGCCATAACGTGGGATTTGTGGCTTTAGACTATCTGGCACAGTGTTATAATATTCAGCTGAACCGGCTGAAGTTCAAGGGAGTGACAGGTGAGGGAAATATAGGGGGAGAAAAGTGCATTCTGCTTAAGCCCCAGACATATATGAATCTCAGCGGTGAAAGCGTCCGGGACTGTGCCCAATTCTACAAAATCGAACCGGATCATATAATTGTAATGTATGATGATGTAGCCTTGAGCGTGGGGGCGCTGAGGATACGTCCGGGCGGGAGCGCCGGAGGGCACAACGGAATGAAGAGCATTATCTACCAGCTTAATAATGACCAATTCCCGAGAGTTCGTTTCGGGGTGGGAGCTCCGGAGCACGATATGGTGGATCATGTTTTGGGCAGGTTTTCCGAGGAGGACGGTAAGGCCGTCACCGCAGCCATAAAAAAGGTGGAGGATATTATCCCCGACATAATAAGGAACGGTGTTCAGGACGCTATGAACAAATTTAATAAGAAATGAGGAGACTGTTATGGAAAAGATCGAATACAAATTTGACACCCAGCTTCTTATTGAGGGCAAAGACCTTGACGAGAACGATATCAACAGCTATATCCGTAAGAATATCGAAGGAGACAGTCTGCTTGCTGTGGGTGATGATGAGCTTATAAAGATACACTATCACACCAACACGCCATGGAAGGTATTGGAGTACTGTGCTTCATTGGGTGAAATATATGATGTAGTGGTAGAAAATATGCAGCGTCAGGCAGACGGGCTTCAGGGTTAGGATAGCAGGTAATGAACATAAAAAATTTTTTGTATGAATCAGCCGAATTTCGGGAAATACGCGGCGCCATGGCTCAGGAGGAATATCCACTGAATATCTGTGGTACGGTCGATGCCCAAAAGGCTCATATGATAAGCACTCTGTGCGGGGAAAACAGAGCGCTGGTAATTACCAGCAGTGAAGCAGCGGCTAAGCGCATTCAAAGCGATCTGGAGTTTTTTATATCGGGGAGGACGGTATATGTCCCTCCAAAGCCTATGCTTCTGCACAAGGTAGACGCAGCTGATCACGAAACCGATAATCGACGGATGACAGCCCTCAAGCAGATACGCGAGGGCGCTTTTGCCGTGCTTTCCGTTGAAAGCTTGATGCAGTATGTACCCCGTGTGAAGGAGCTTGGAGAGCTGTCCTTTACTCTGGCGGTGGGATCGGTCATTGATGTCCGGAGCTTCTGCGACAAAATGGTCAGCTTAGGGTATAAGCGTACCGAGGTCGTAGACGGCCGTGGCCAGTTTGCCGTCAGGGGCGGTATAGTGGACATTTTCGGCCCGGACATGGTCATGCCTGTAAGAATGGAGTTGTTCGGTGATGAGGTGGATCTTTTGCGCTCCTTTGATGTGGAAAGCCAGCTGAGCCGGGAGCATGTGCCCTTTGCCGAGGTTATACCCGTGTCTGTTCCCGACGAGGCGGGTAGCATTTTTGAGTATTTTTCACCGGACGACTATATGTTTGTGGATGAGCCGCTGAGGGTAGATGAGGCAGCTAAGGTGGTGGAATTTGAGCTTGGAGAAAATCTGGCAGCCATTGGAGAGGACGATGGAGCGTACGAGATAAAAAAGCACCTAATCAATTACGCCACTGTGATAAAAACCCTGAAAAAGCGGAAAACAGTTTGTCTTTCCGCCTTAAGTCGGCGCACCGGTGAGCTTCGTGCAGCTCGTACGCTGGGTCTTACCACAAAGGGATTGGGCAATTACGGAGGAAACATAGATTTCCTCATGGATGATATAGACCGCTGGCACAGAGAAAACTACCGTATCATTATACTGGGTGGCTCTACCGCAAGGACAGCCAAACTTAAGGATGCGCTTTTGGACAGAGGTGTCACCGCTTCGGTTACCGGGCAGGATGAGGATTTTACGCCAAAGGTCGCGGCTATAATGCATGGCAGCATAACCAAAGGCTTTGAATATCCCCTTATCAATACGGTGCTTGTCAGTGACCGGGAGATCTTTGCCGATGAAAAGAAAAAGCGCGCCTACCGCCGCAGCTCAAATGAGGAAAAGATCAAAAACATTGACAAGCTTGAGATTGGGGATTACATTGTTCACCGTGTTCACGGTATAGGCCGGTACATGGGCATTGTTCGCATGAGTGTGAACAAGGTCACCCGTGACTATATCAAGCTTGAGTATCGGGGAGAGGACACTCTTTTTATCCCTGTGGGGCAGCTTGACAATATAAGCAAGTATGTAGGCGGCGGTGAGGAACAGAATGTACGCCTCAACCGTCTGGGAAGCAACGAATGGACCACCGCAAAACGTCGGGTAAAGCAGTCGGTAAAAGATATGGCGGATAAGCTGGTCAAGCTTTATGCCGAACGGCAAAAGACTCAGGGCTTTGCCTTTTCGCCGGACACCGTCTGGCAGCACGATTTTGAAAGCGAGTTTATCTATGAGGAAACTGAGGATCAGCTTCGTAGCATTGAAGAAATGAAAAAGGATATGGAAAGCCCGCACCCAATGGATAGGCTCCTTTGCGGAGACGTAGGCTTCGGGAAAACCGAGGTTGCCATAAGGGGCGCTTTTAAGGCCGTAATGGACGGCAAGCAGGTGGCATATCTTTGCCCTACGACGATTCTTGCCAGCCAACATGCCAATAATTTTGCCCAGCGTATGAGCAATTTCCCGATAACTGTAAGGATGCTTAGTCGCTTCAGCAAGCCCAAGCAGGCCAAGGAAACACTGCGTATGCTGGAAACCGGCGAATGTGATATCGTTATAGGAACGCACCGGCTACTGCAGAAAAACGTCCATTTCAAGGATCTGGGACTGCTTATTGTGGACGAGGAGCAGCGGTTTGGCGTGGCGCAAAAGGAAAAATTCAAGGAACTCAAAAAAAACGTGGACGTTCTCACTTTAAGCGCCACGCCCATTCCAAGGACGTTGCACATGTCTATGATCGGGATAAGAGATATGTCAGTGCTGACACAGCCGCCGGATGACCGTTATCCGGTGCAGACCTATGTTATGGAGTATAACAGCGCCGTCGTATCTAACGCGATACACCGGGAGCTTGCCCGGGGAGGACAGGTATATTATCTGTGCAACCGCATACATGCCCTTGATACTATTGCCAACAGAGTGCGCGCCATGGCTCCTGATGCACATATAGCTGTAGCCCACGGACGTATGGGTGAAACTGAACTGGAGGAAACAATGGTGCGTGTGATGGAGGGAGAGATTGATATACTGATTTGTACCACCATTATTGAGACAGGGCTTGACATTCCCAACGTCAACACCATTATTATCGAAAACGCCGACTGTATGGGTCTTAGCCAGCTTTACCAGCTGAGAGGCCGGGTGGGGCGAAGCAGCCGATTGGCTTACGCTTACCTTACTTACAAGCGAGACAAAAGCCTTGATGAGACGGCCGAAAAGCGCCTTCGTGCCATAAAGGACTTTACAGAGTTCGGCAGCGGCTTCCAAATCGCCATGCGGGATCTTGAGATCAGAGGCGCAGGCAATGTGCTGGGACCGGAGCAGCACGGCCATATGGCTGCGGTGGGGTATGACATGTACTGCACACTTCTTGAAGAAGCTGTAAACGAGGCCATGGGTAAGCCCGCCCAGCCAAAAAAGGAAGAAACAGTGGTGGATGTCAATGTCAGCGCATATATTCCCGAAAGCTATATTTCGTCCTCCGAACTGAGAATTGAGGCCTACAGGCGCATTGCCGAAATAGGCAGTGAATATGACCGTGACCGGGCGGAAGAGGAATTTGAGGATCGCTACGGCGAAATTCCGGCTCCTGTTAAGAAGCTTATTGAAATTGCCTTGCTTAAAGCTAAGGCTAACGAGCTTGGTATCATAGAGATAAGCCATGGGGAAACCGGGCTGATATTCAAGCTCAGCTCGCAAAACCCACCGCCGATGGAGAATATTATTACTCTGGCTACCAACAACCGGGGTCGTGTGCTTTACGGCGCGGGGGAGAAGCCCTACATCCTTCTGCGGGGAAAAAACCTCAGCGAGAAAAACATTATTGAAAGTATTAATTTTCTGTTAAAAGGCTTGCAAATCAAGCTGGATTAGTGTACAATATTAATTATTGTAAAAATAGCTATTGTATAAAATTTAGGAGGTTGACTAATGAATAAGAAATTTGCAGCATTGACATCCCTGGCAGTAAGCGTGGCGATGATCTTTGCAGGATGCGGAAAAGACGGCAAGCAATCAGCGGATGATGCTGCCAAAACAGCGCTTAGCGGTGAGACGGATAAAGTTGTGATTGCCGAGGTCAACGGCGAAACCATTACTATGGCGGATTTTAATTTCCAGTATTATGAGACAGCAAACCAGTACAAGTATTATGCTACAATGTATGGTAACTCCGATTGGGAAAGTATGGATTATACCGGCTCTGATGAAAAATATCAGGGTAAGACCTATGGCGAGTTTGTAAGGGATAATACCCTTGATCAGCAGATACAGCTTATAGCTGCCAATCAGAAGGCCGCGGAATACGGATTAACGATCGACGATGATGTAAAGAGTCAGGCCAAAAGCTACAAGGAGGACGCCATATCCCAGTCCTTTGGGGATGATACCGACACATATAATCAGTTCTTGGCTGACAGCTATATCACCGATGACACAATTGACAGCTATTTCCAGAAGATAATCGTTATGCAGAACCTCGTTCAGAAGCTTTCTGAGGATGGCGGAGAGTGCAGTGTAAATGACGATGATGTAAAGGCTCAGGTGGATGATACCTACTTAAAGGTCAAGCATGTTCTCATCCAGACAGTTGACTCAAGTACAGGTGAGACTGTCCGTGAGGATGCAGAAGCTCTCGCTCTTGCCAATGAGGTAGTGGCAAAGCTTCAGGCCGGTGAGGATATGGCTCAACTTGTGAATGATTACGGTGAGGATCCGGGCATGGAGCAGCAGGAGTACTATGTGTTCACAGAGGGTGAAATGGTGGACGAGTTCTACCAGGCGTCCAAGGCTCTTAAGCCCGGCGAGTTCACTGTCGAGCCTGTGAAGTCCAGCTACGGATATCATGTGATATTCCGTTATGATTTTAACGAGGATGATGAAGAGTACAGTGACGCTCTTAACACAGTAAAGCAGGATCTTGTGTATGACAAGTACATGGATCTGGTTGACAGCTGGGTCAGCAAGGCAGATGTAAAGAGATATGATGATGTGCTTAAAAGCGCTCTTGAAGCTCAGAACGAAGCATTGAAGAAGAAGGAAGCAGAGGAAAAGGCCGCAGCTGAGGCTGAGGCTAATGCCCAGCAGGACGCGCTGCTTGACAGTGATGAGGATGCTTCCTCTGACAACGCTTCAGACAGTGGCGCTTCAGACGGGGAATAAAGTAACAGGGGGATTGTACTGATGAAGAAACGAATATTGTCAGTGGTATTACTGATTTGCGTAGCTTTGGCGGCGGTAGGCTGCGACAATGTACAGTCCGATAATGAAGCCGCCGCTGAACCGAGTTATGACGATATCATAGTTGCTGAGGTCAACGGTCAGGATGTGACGATGGGCGATTTTAACTATGTATACACTCAAAATGCCGCTTATGTGGGCGCACAGCTTATGCTCATGGGTGTTGAGGATTGGGAAAACGAGCCCTATAACGGACCGGATGAAGAATATCAGGGCAAGACCTACGGTCAGGCCGTAAAGGAAGCCTGCCTTGAGACCTTTTACGAAACCATTGTTATACAGCAGCGTGCCAAGGAGTACGACATAGTACTGGACGATGAAAGGATTGAGGAGACTGACGCTCAAAAGCAGGAGTTCGTAGAACAGCTGGCAGCATATAATGGAGGGGTGTCCATATATGACCAGTATCTGGACAGCTTCCTCAGCACGGACTACACAGTGGAAAAGCTTCTCCAAAGGGAATCGCTTAGAAAGGATCTTATGCTTGCACTTTCTGAAAAAGGGCAGCCCTGTGAGATCGATGAAAGTATTACCGATGAGGATCAGCGGGTTGAGCTGGCATACCGAAAGTTTATTGACGGAGTTGTTCAGGATTGGATTGATAAGTCCTCCATAAAGGTTTATGACGATGTTCTGGACGAGGCTATTGCCAAGGAGCGTGACCGAATCAATGAGATGATACAAAACAGCGTTATGCAGATGCTTTATCAGAGCTACGGCTATTGATTAAGTAAAAGCTTATTAATTGACAGTAAAACAGCGCAGGCCGAAGGGTTAATTCCGTTCGAACCTGCGCTGCTTTGATTGTGCGCTATTTTTCAGTCCCGGTCAGTTCAAGTATTGCTTCCCATGCGTCATCTATGCCAAACCCTGTTTCCCCGCTTACCGGAATTAGTATATCGTCGTCACCTAGTTCCAGAGTGTAATATACCTCGTCAAGATGCTCGTTTACCTTTGTCTTAGGTAGCTTATCGCACTTGGTAGCAAATACCAAGGCATATCCTTGAGACTCGCGTACCCAGTTGAGCATCGTTAAATCATCGGCAGTGGGCTTGTGACGTGCATCGACCAGTAGTGCCGTACAGCGGAGCTGACGTCGGCTGTTAAGGTATGTTTCGATCATGCTTGCCCATTTCTTTTTTTCGTCCTTGCTAACCTGAGCATAGCCGTATCCCGGCAGATCTACGAAGTACAGGCAGTCGTCAATGTTGTAAAAGTTGATTGTAGCGGTCTTGCCGGGCTTTGAACTTGTGCGGGCAAGGCTTTTCCTGTTAAGAAGCTTGTTTATAAAGCTACTTTTTCCCACATTGCTGCGGCCTGCAAAGGCAATCTCCGGGAAGCTACTGTCAGGGTACTGCTTCGGGCTTACGGCACTTATGGTCAGGGACGCATTATGAATATTCATGTATAGCCGGTCTCCTTTCGCTTATCATGGGAGGAGGACTTTCAAGCTTTGTAACAGGTACAAGGGCCGTTTTGAGTACTTGACGGCAATCCTTTACAGGAATAAATTCCACATTCTGCCGCACTACAGGAGCCAATTCTTCCAAATCCTTTTTATTGGCTTCGGGAATTATTATGGTGCGTATACCCAACCTGTATGCGGCAAGTGATTTCTCTTTCAGTCCGCCGATAGCCAGCACCCGCCCCCGGAGTGTGACTTCGCCGGTCATGGCAATATCATTTCGTACCGGTGCGCCGGAAAGAGCGCTTGCTATAGCCGTAGCAATAGTTATACCGGCGCTTGGGCCGTCTTTTGGAGTGGCGCCCTCGGGCACATGGACGTGTATGTCTTTGGTCTTGTAAAAGTCACCGTTTAATTTAAGCTCCCCGGCAATGGAACGCACAAAGCTCAACGCAGCGCGGGCGGATTCCTTCATCACATCCCCCAGACTCCCGGTAAGCTCAAGCTTGCCGGTGCCGTCCATTACATTGACCTCGATTTCCAGAGTGTCGCCGCCTACACTTGTCCATGCAAGACCTGTGGCTACGCCCACTACCGGAATATCCCTTTTGGTCATGTCAGTGAATTTCTGAACGCCCAAGTATTTTGTCAGTGAATTTTTCGTTATGCTGACGGATTTTTTACCCTTCACAATTTCAGCCGCAGCCTTCCGGCATAGTGCCTTTAGCTCTCTTTCCAGCCCTCTGACTCCGGCCTCACAGGTATAGCCGCTTATTATAAGGTCAAGGGCATCGTCTTTAATGCGGAAGCTGCTCTTTTTTAGTCCGTGAAGGGCGGTTTGCTTTGGAATAAGGTGCTGTACAGCAATCTTGTGCTTTTCCTCTCTGGTATAGCTTGACAGCTCGATTATTTCCATCCGGTCAAGCAACGGGCGGGGGACAGGGTCAAGGGAGTTGGCCGTTGTGACAAAAAGCACCTTTGAAAGATCCATCGGTATTTCCAGATAGTTGTCGCGGAAGGTGGAGTTTTGTTCCCCGTCAAGAGCCTCCAGCAGCGCAGACGCCGGGTCACCCCGCCCATCGTTGCTGATTTTGTCTATTTCGTCCAGCAGTATAAGCGGATTCATGCTTCCTGCCTGCTTTATCGCATTGACCAAACGTCCGGGCATAGCGCTGACATAGGTGCGCCGGTGTCCTCGGATCTCCGCCTCGTCTCTTACGCCGCCAAGACTCATGCGGGCAAATTTTCGTCCAGTAGCTTCGGCAATGGAATGGGCGATAGAGGTTTTACCAACGCCGGGAGGCCCTACAAGGCAGAGTATTGTGCCTTGCACCCTGCCGGTGAGCTTCAGCACTGCCAGCTGCTCGATTATGCGCTCCTTGACCTTTTCAAGTCCATAGTGATCCCTTTCCAATATCTGCCTTGCCTTTTCAAGGTCGGTTTCTTCTTCGGTAACGGTATTCCATGGAAGCTCAAGCAAAAGGTCAAGATATGACCGAGAAACAGAATTTTCGGGTGAGGATGGTGAGGATTTGTCCATTCGCCTGATCTCCGCCATTGCCGCTTCTTCCACATAGTCGGGGAGGTGCGCGTCTTTTACCTTCTGCATATAGTCGTCAGCGTCGGATTCATCGCTTTCGCCAAGCTCCTCCCGTATGGCTCGCACCTGCTCCCGGAGAAAATAGTCACGGTTGTTCTGCTCCATCTGCTCGTTTACCTTGCCTAAGATGACGGCTTCCGTCTCCAATATTTTCAGCTCGGTGCTTATCAGCTCTATCAGTCTCTGCATACGTTCACTCAGGCTTGTGAGCTCAAGTATCTCCTGCTTGTCCTCTATCCTGATAAGCACGCTCCCCGCCAGAGAATCCAGCATGGCGTCAGGTTCCATTTGAAATACCAGATTAAAGAAAGCCTCGGGAGGAACGTTTGAGTTCTCATGTTCGCTCATAAGCCTGAAGCCGTCTACAAGAATCTTAAGGCGGCGTACACCCGCTTCATACATAATTGGGGTCAAATCGTCCAGCGACGGCTCAGTGACAGCTGTAGCCGATAGGAAGGCCTCCTCGTTGATAAAGCCTTCCATTCTGGCTCGGCATATACCTTCAATATGTATGCGTATCCCTGCGTCACCCATGTCGATTTTCTGACGTATCTTGGCCACGGTTCCCACTGTGTAAAGGTCGTTTTCACTTACCTCTTCCGTGATCTCATCCCGCTGAGACACAAGGAAGATCAGCCTGTCACCTTCCTCGGCCTGCTCTACTGCGGCAATTGATTTTGGCCGTGCCACGTCAAAGCTCAAATTCATATAGGGAAATACCACCAATCCCCTGACGGCGATCAGCGGCATATGTTTTTTCTTCGCGATTTTTGCCATTGTGATTTCACCTTTCATAAAAGTCATTTCTAAAATAACTTATTTCATTATACCGTCTTTAATTGGTTAAGTCAATAGCATATGTAAAAAATATTTGGCAGCGCAGATAGACTGATGTTGTCGGCATACAAAAAGCCTTCCCGTTGCGGGAAGATTAAGACTGCTGATAACCCATGTACTATAGAGAAGCTCGTCAGGAAAGCCGTATGGTTTCTCTGACGAGCTTGCTTTTTCTATACCAGCGGGATTGGACGGTCAATAAGGTGCATAACGTTGCCGTCAATGTCACGGAAGAAGAAGGTTGAAATCCCCTTGGCGCTTGTAGCGGCGTCATGTATTACCTCAACGCCCTCTGCCTTAAGCTTCTGTACCATTTCGTCAAAATTGTCGCAGGAAAAGGCTATGTGGCGTACTCCACTGAGCTTTTCCTCAGGCTTGCCCTGAGATGGGTGTGTGGCAGTGATGAATTCAATCATGCTCTTATCCGGGAATGCAAGAAAGTAGGTGCCTTTGCCGTTGTCGTAAACGCACTGCAGGTCAAATACCCTTTTGTACCAGTCGGACAGCCTTTTTGTGTCTTCGCTTATGATAGCGAAATGTTCAATACCGGTGATCATTTTTTTCCTCTCCTTGTTTTAAATAATTTTATGCAAAAACGCTGCGCCCACTATTCCGGCATCATTGCCCAATTTGGCTGCGGAGATCTGAGTCTGCCTTATGCCGGCAATACCGTGGGTGTAGACATTTTTTGATACATATTCTCTTATGGGGGCAAGGAGCGTCTCTCCTTCCTTACTTATGCCGCCGCCGATTACCAGCCTGTCAGGCTGGAATATATTAACAAGGCTACATATTCCCATAGCCACGTTCTTTATCCAATTATCACGAACCTCTAAGGCCTCGGGGATACCCCTGACCGCTCCTTGGAAGGGAGTGCGCCCGCTTATGCACCCTTCCGATGCAAACCAGCCACCCCTTTCCCGCGCGTCATTAATAAGTCCTGTGACAGAGGCATACGCCTCCCAGCAACCATTTTGGCCGCAACCGCAAGGCCGTCCGCCGGGCCGGAATACCATGTGCCCGATCTCTCCGGCTCCTCCGTTTGTACCCCTTAAAAGCTTGCCGTTCAGTATTATACCGCCCCCGACGCCGGTGCCCAGCGTGACAAACACAAAGCTTTGGCAGTTTTCCCCGGCGGCAATATATTCGCCTACCGCGGCGCAGTTGGCGTCATTGTCCACGTCTATCCGGGCGTTTATTCGTTCCATGAAGAATTCCCTGACAGGAGTGTTATGGTACTTAATGTTCCCGCTGTAAATTATGGTGCCGCTGTTGTTGTCGCAAATGCCGCTGCTTCCTATGCCTATTGCCGTTATTTTGTCCCTTGAGACAAAACCCCGGTCAGCTGCCCGGGCCATTGCCGTGTACATTAGCCTGACCATGGCCTCCCCGCTTTCAGGATGGCTTTCCACAGTGCTTTTGGCGATAACCCTTCCGCGTTCATCCACAACGCCCGCCTTAATGCAGGTTCCGCCTACGTCAATTCCTACAAACATATAATGCCCCATTTCTATCAGATTGAGGGCTTTGCCTCTTCAATTACAATTATACACCAATTGCACAAAACTGTCAATTATTTTTGTATATTTTACCGTTGACCTGCTTTCTGATATAATATATAATTTATACAGGTATATATAACTAAACGAAAGAAGTCCCGGGTTTTGCCTGCCGACTCGGTCAGTGCTTCTGCTTTCAGAGGTTGCCGCCGGCAGAGGGCACCCTCGGCGGGTGTGGATGACTCTTTCGCTTTTCGGCGGGAGATTAATCTCCCACCGAAAACGCCCCATGACGGGCTTTCAGCCTTTATTGAAATTTGCGATGGAAGGGAAATATGCCTATGTCAAGGTTTTTTCGTGCCAGTAAAATAGATATAGAAAACTGCTTTGAGCCTGTACTGCCTGAGCTTATGCGCACTACAAAGCTGAACGTAAGCGACAGGTTTATCCAGCATGGCAACACATCTGTGTTGCTCCACAGCCTTGCTGTGGCGTTTTACAGCTACAAGCTGTGGCGCAAACTACATCTGCCGGGAAAATATAGGCGCGAGCTGGTGCGGGGAGCTCTGTTGCACGATTATTTTCTTTACGACTGGCACAGCTGCAAAAGAGGAAAGGAACTTCACGGATTTTTTCATCCTTCTACAGCCTTGAAAAACGCCCGCAGAGATACGGAGGTTTCGCCCCTGGAAGCTGATATCATCAAAAAGCACATGTTTCCTCTGACACCGATTCCGCCTCTAAGCCGGGCAGGATGGATGATCTGTCTGGTAGACAAGGTGTGTTCCGTTTACGAGACCTTTAACAAAGATGTGTATAACGAATTGAGAAGCTATATCAGGGCCGGAGGCTTTGGGACTTAAAACTGCGTTTTTGTTACTGAAGCTACCAGATTAAACGGAGTTTTTCCTAACGGCGGAGGAGCGTCATGGCAAGATTATTTTTGTATTTTATAATATACAGCTTTATAGGGTGGAGCTACGAAACGGTACTTTATTCGGTGCGTAATCGTAGCTTTGTTGACAGCGGCATGATGTATGGGTGCTATTGCCCCATATACGGAATCGGCAGTTTGATCAACATACTTATATTTGGGAATGTAGAAAATGCTGCCCTGATATTTTTTGGCGCAATGACGGCCTGCTGTGTGCTGGAATATTTCGCTTCCTGGTGTATTGAGAGGATCAGCGGAGCCAGATGGTGGGATTACAGCGACTGGCCTCTCAATATCAATGGACGCATATGCCTTTTTGGAGCCATTGTGTTTGGCTTTATGGCTGTGCTGGCAGTCAGGGTCATTCATCCCGCGATAGTCAGGCTGATCAATGCTTTCCCGTCAGATTACATAACGATTGTTGCGGCGGCGGCTTTTGCCATGTTCAGTGCAGATTTGATTGCCACGGCTTGCCGTTGCCGGAAGATGCCCCGGAGCGATGACGTCAATATCGTGCTTAAGCTTCCTTTTGATTTTCTGCCTGATATCCCCGATATAAGCAGAGGGGTCAGAGGCCTGACCTCGGCTGTGGCAGACAGAGGAAACACCTTACTTGATATGGTGAGGGATAAGATTGAGGAACTGTTAAGGAATTTGTAAAAAAAAACGATGCCCGTACAAATCGGCCAAAGCTGATTTGTACGGGCTCTAATTGTGCGCTCGGCATGCGTTACAACTTGGTGGTGAAAGTCCACTACAGACTTGGCAGTAGGAACTGTTAGCCAAAGACAAGGGCGTCCATCGTGAGGTGGAGTCTGAAGGAAGTCGGATGTAAAGGCTGGATCAATGTCAATAAAGTAGACAACAAAAAGAGAAAAAATTAATTGCTGAAGAAACGGCGTTCCTGCTCATTGGGAGATAAGCCGCCATTATGCGAATGCGGACGAACTGAATTATAACTAAACGAAAGATGTCCCCCGAGTCTCGTCTACCGACTCGGTCGGTGCTTCTGCTTCGCAGAGGCTGCCACCGGCAGCCCGCACCCTCTATAGGCGGCGGGCGACCCTTTCGTTTTTCGGTGGGAGATCAATCTCCCGCCGAAAACGCCCCATGACGGGCATTCAGCCCTTATTGAAAATCCTTCTATATACTTAAAGAGAGACGTTTTCAATTCGTCCAAGGAAGAATA
>CAYTWZ010000025.1:0-20769 GCA_964442035.1 uncultured Oscillospiraceae bacterium | reverse complement strand
CGTTTAGTTATTTTTCAAAATAATTATATTTTTTCTATTGACAAGCCGCCGCTTTAATGCTATACTAACCTTTGGTATATATCCCGTTGCTGTGAACAGGGCAACTCCAACCCTGTCCTCGGAGCGCGGAGGTTGTGCCGAAATAATTATGGAGGTGCATTTTTTTATGCAGAAAGAACAAAAGCAGGCTATTATCGACGCCTACAAGCTTCACGAAGGTGACACAGGTTCTCCCGAAGTTCAGATCGCTATCCTTACAGAAAGGATCAATCACCTCAACGAACACCTTAAGATCTACAAGAAGGATCACCACTCCCGCAGAGGCCTTCTCAAAATGGTTGGCCAGCGCAGAGGCCTTCTTAACTATCTTGCTAAGGTGGATATTGAGCGTTACCGTGCGATTGTTGAAAAGCTTGGTTTAAGAAAGTAACTGCTTGCAGAGCGTGGGTGTTTTTCTCACGCTCTGCTTTCATGTTCCAAAAGGATTTTCCAAGGAGCAAATGAGGGGCAGGCGTCTACACTTATATAAGGATATTGATGTATTCTTATATAAGTGAACCCTGACCCCTCCGAAAAATTTTATTTTATATGGAGGTAATGTTAAATGTTCAAAGTGTTTGAAACTGAATTCTGTGGCCGTCCCCTGATCATTGAAACAGGCAAAATGGCTCAGCTGGCCGGAGGCGCCTGCCTTGTACGCTACGGCGATACCGTAGTTCACGCTACCGCGACAGCGTCCGCCAAGCCCAGGGACGGGATTGACTTCTTCCCTTTGGCGGTAGATTATGAGGAAAAGCTTTACTCCGTGGGCAAAATTCCCGGAAGCTATCTTAAGCGCGAAGGCCGTCCTTCCGAAAAGGCCATACTGGCCTCCAGGTGTATTGACCGTCCCATTCGTCCCCTGTTCCCCAAAGATCTGCGCAACGATGTTGCCATTGTAGCAACTGTAATGAGCGTGGATCAGGACAACGACCCTGTTATCACCGCGATGATCGGCGCGTCCATTGCGATCTCTATTTCCAACATTCCATTCAACGGGCCCATTGCCGGCGCAACAGTAGGTCTTGTCGACGGCAAAATAGTGATCAATCCCACGCAGGAACAGCGCAAGAAGAGTGACATGTTCCTGACCATTGCCGGTACTGCCGAAAAGGTCAACATGATCGAGGCCGGAGCCAACGAGGTTCCCGAGGACACAGTGTTTGAAGGAATTATGGCCGCGCACAAGGAGATCCAGAAGATATGCAGATTCATCAGTGAAATTCAGGCCGAGATCGGTAAGCCCAAGTTTGAATACCAGTCTATGGTAGTACCCGATGAGCTTTACGAGGATGTAAAGAGCATCGCCATAAACAAGGTAAAGGCCGCCCTTGACACAGATGACAAAAACGTCCGTGAAGAAAATCTCAAAGAGGTCTACTCCTTTGTTTATGAGCAGCTTGGGGAAAAATATCCCGAACAGGAGGCTGTTATTGACGAAGCCATTTACAAGCTTCAGAAATATGTCGTACGCCGCTGGATATTGGACGAGGGGAAGCGTGTGGACGGACGCGGGCTTGAGGACATTCGTCCCCTTTCAGCCGAGGTAGGCATTCTGCCCAGGACACACGGTAGCGGTCTGTTCACCCGCGGGCAAACTCAGGTACTCACCACAGTTACCTTAGGAACTGTTTCCGAGGAGCAGCTTCTTGACGGCATAGATGATGAAGAGTCAAAGCGCTATATGCACCAGTACAACTTCCCCTCCTACTCCGTAGGCGAGACTCGCGCCAGCCGCGGTCCCGGACGCCGTGAAATCGGCCACGGCGCGCTGGCTGAAAAGGCCCTTGTGCCGGTTATCCCCGGAGTTGACGAATTTCCATACGCCCTGCGCGTGGTTTCCGAGGTGCTTTCCTCAAACGGCTCCACCTCTCAGGGCAGCATCTGCGGCAGCACACTTGCTCTTATGGACGCGGGCGTACCCATCAAAGCCCCGGTAGCCGGTATTTCCTGCGGTCTTGTGACTGAGGGCGACCGGTATATAACAATGGTGGACATTCAGGGACTTGAGGACTTCTTTGGTGATATGGACTTTAAGGTTGCCGGAACCAAGAAGGGTGTAACTGCCATTCAGGTAGACATCAAAATCGACGGCCTTAAGCCCGAAATCATTCATGAGGCTCTTGTGAAGACCAGAGCCGCAAGGTTTAAAATTCTTGACGAGTGCATGCTTCCCTGCATATCTCAGCCCAGAGCCGAGCTTAGCAAATATGCGCCCAAGATCATTTCCACCCAGATCGACCCCGAAAAGATCAGCGATGTTATCGGTAAAGGCGGCAAGATCATTCAGAGGATTACCGCTGAGACCGGCGTTAAGATTGACATTGAGGACGATGGGACGATCTTCTTTGCCACAAACGATTCCGAGGCCGCTCAGCGCGCTCTTAAAATCGTCCGCGGCATAGCCGGAGACATCCACATTGGCGATGTATTTAATGCCAAGGTTACACGTTTGATGGATTTCGGCTGCTTTGTTGAATATCTTCCCGGCAAGGAAGGCCTTGTTCATATTTCCAAGCTGGACACAAAGCGTGTTGAAAAGGTCAGCGATGTTGTTTCGGTCGGGGACGAGATCGTAGTCAAGCTTATTGAGGTGGACCGCATGGGACGCTATAATTTCTCCCGCAAGGACGCCCTTCCCAAAGACTGAAAAAGCTTAAAATAAAAATATTCTAACATGCAAAAAGGATCTCAAGCACGAGATCCTTTTTATATGTTATTTCGGTGTTAATATTTTTTGATACGGTCAGGGACTCTGCCATATGCGCCCAAAAGTTGCCCGCAGCTCAAGCATTTACGCCGGACCGGATTAATCCGGCTCCCGCGGTGATTGGCGGAAACAAACAACTAAATCACGCCGTTCAAAACAAGTATGAGGCATATAAGGCTTGCCAACAGCAGAACGGAAACAAGTACTACCCAGACGCTTGCCTTGCTCTTATAGCCGCCGTTGTCCGGCACGAGCCGCACCTTTCTCAACGCTGTTACCACAGGCTTGTAAATCAGCATGGTAAGAGCCGCATTAATGCCTCCTTTAATGAGGTTAAAGGGCAGGAACACCGGTATAAGCATAGCGGCCACAGTCTCCCTTGGATATCCCATATAGATGGGAGTGATAAAATAGTTCCACAGCAACATAACAGCTGTCTGAGCCGCCACGGCGGCGGCCAGCCCCAACCCCGCTCCCTTAAGGGTGCGATTGCGGCGGTATATTCCTGACGAAACAGCCCCAAATGCCACGCTGGAAATCACGTTCATTATCATACCTATAAAGCCGGTACTGCTGAAGGTAACCATTTCGGTCAAGGCTACGATCAGGCTGACGGCGACTGCAGCAATGGGTCCGAAAATAAAGCCGCCAACGGCAATTATTACATCCTTAGGGTCATATGTAAGGAATGCTACCCCCGGGATAAACGGAATATGTACACAGGCCACTACGGCAAAGGCCATTGCGGACAGCATTGCCAATGTTGTTATTTTTTTTGCGTTACTGTTCATAAAATATTTTCCTTTCAATATGAAATGAAAAGACTCCGACTACAAATCGGAGCCTAAGTGATCCTGTACGCAAAAACACCTCTCTTCTCTCATCCGGACTATACCGTCGGTTTCGGAATTTCACCGAATCGACCCGGAGTATACCGGGTTCGCGGACTGTTACCGCCGGTAGGGAATTTCACCCTGCCCCGAAGAATATTCAATTTACTATTACATAATACCACATAGAGCGACCTGTGTCAATACCAAAATGTATCATTCCCGCTAAATTTGCGGAGGTTTTTTGAGGCTGTCTTTTGTAATTCAGACGAAAGAAATTATTCTTCTTCGTAGTCGCTTATATCAAATGCTCCGGAGGTGGAATACGCAAAGCCGTAAAGTGTGGGGCCGATATGAGTGCCTATGATAGAACCAACCTTGCAGTGCTCTATATTTACACCAGGGAACTGACGCTTAAGCTCATCCTCAAGAGCGGCCAGCTTTTCGGGCACATCGCCCTCCACGGTTATTATAGTCTTACCGTTAAGGTCTCCGGCAGTTTTGGCAGCCATCTCAACGATCTTTTTGTTTACGCGCTTTTCCCCGCGCACCTTGTCAGACTGCACAACAAGACCTCCGCCTACAGTAAGGATGGGCTTGATGTCAAGCATATTGGCAAAAAGCACCGTGGCGCGGTTTATGCGCCCGCCCTTAAACAGATAATCCAGGCTGTCGGCTACAAATACCGCGTTAAAATCAGCCGTGGCTTCCTTAAGAAATTTTTCCGTTTCGTCTATACCCGCACCGCCCTCGATCATTTTGGCCGCGTGGATAACGGGCTGACCGTAAAGGCATGTATAGGTTTGGGAGTCAACTATCCTGATGTCGCAGTCTGTCTCGTCCATGACTTCACGAGCCGCAATGTTAGCATTCTGAAAGGTGCCGCTGGCATTGGCGCTAAGGGTAACTACAATAATCGCGTCATAACCGTTGGCGATCTCCTCCCGGTAAATATCCCCATACTGGGCCGGAGTTATCTGAGCGGTCTTGGCCGGTTCGGGAGCTTTCCTGAGCATATCATAAAATTCGTCAATTGTCTGATCCACATAGCTTTTGAGGAAGGTCTCGCCGTCAAAGCTGTAGCTGAAAGGGATGAGTCTGATGTTGTGGCGTTCCGCCACGACCGGCTTAATATCACTGCCTGTGTCTGTAATAAGCTTAATTTTTGACATTGGTGTATTCTCCTTGTGTTTTTTATTGTTTTAAATTATGGAATTTGCCGTCTGTTTATTCAAAAGGCAAAATTTGCAGTTTCAGTAAATACTGTTATCTTGGGGGCGGGCCGGAGCGTCCGCCCGGGCCCGGACCCGGACCGGGGCCGTGACCGCCCTCATCAATCGCTACGGACATGGCGGTCATAGTGCGCTGGGCTCGTACAAGTGAGGCGTAGATCCCGTCCTTTTCCATAAGTCGATTGTGGCTGCCCACCTCCGCAACGCGGCCTTCTTCAAGAACCACAAGGCGGTCAGCGTTTTTCAGAGTGGAAAGACGGTGAGCGATGGCAAAGGTGGTACGATCCTTGATCAGTCTGCCAAGAGCCTCCTGTATCTGCTGCTCGGTCTCCGTATCAACTGACGCGGTGGCCTCGTCAAGTATCATTATCTTTGGGTCGCTGAGTACGGCTCGGGCGATAGCTATGCGCTGGCGTTCGCCGCCACTGAGACGCTGCCCCTTTTCGCCCACATATGTATCATATCCGTCGGGCAAATTGATTATAAACTCGTGGGCATTGGCTATTTTTGCCGCACGTATACATTCATCCTCGGTGGCATCGGGACGGGCGTAGCGTATGTTGTTGATGATACTGCCGCTGAACAGATAGCTTTCCTGAAGAACAACGCCGATACGGTTTTTATAATCCGCAAGGCCGTAATCCTCGATATTGTTGCCATCGATCCTTATATTTCCATCATCCGCCTTGTACAGACGCATAAGCAGATTTATCATTGTGGATTTTCCGGCTCCGCTGTGACCCACAAGGCCGATCATTTCGCCCTTTTTCACATTGAGATCAATATTCTTGAGCACACTCTTATACGCTTTGTAGCCAAAGGTAACGTTTTCAAAATCCACGTCGCCCTGTATGCTCTCCGCGCTTATATGCGCGGCGGGTTCGGGAACAGGCTCCTCGTCCATGACCTCAAACACACGCTGTGCGCTGGTGATGGCCTGGCTCACTTGACGGGGAAGCATACTGAACCATTCAAGGCGGCTGTAAAGATACCCCGCGTAGGTGGAAAACTGCATCAGTTCCCCAAGACCCATTTCCTTGCCAAGCACCATCATGCCGCCGTACATGGTCACAAAGTAGCTGCCAAATCCCACCAAAAATTTGATGACCGGGAACACGGTATACACGTATTTTTCAGTATTGCAGGTAGTGTCCCGTACATCGGAAGCCACGGTTCGGAAGTGCTTAATCTCCCTTTCCTCCTGACCGAAAACCTTGACTACCTTTATACCGTTGAGTACATTGTTGAGAGTGTCGGTTAGCTTGTCCATGCGCCGCCACTGACGGTGATACCTCTGACGCACAGAATTGCGAACACGGTTTATTATAAACAGGGCAATGGGAATCGGAATAAGGATGAGCAGCGCCATTATGGGACTGTAACATACCACCACTATTCCTACGCCGATAAACAGACACACCTCATTTATAGCCTGAACGGCTACATTCTGGATAAACTGCTGAATTCGTCCGGTGTCATCGTTGATGCGATGCATCAGGTCGCCGGCCTGCTTCTCCTCGATATAGCTGAGAGGCATATTCTGAACCTTTTTGTAAATCTCGTTACGCAAGTCGCGAACAAGCAGATTACTGGCCTTGGCAGACACAACATCGCGAGCCGCTCCGATAACAGTGGTCGCCAGCGAGCAAAGTCCGGTCAGCGCCACAAGCCACAAAAGCCTGGGCAAAAGCTCACTGCCCGCGCCGAACTGTACAAGCACCTCGTTAATTAGCCGCTTACTGACAGCGGGAGAATAGAGCATTACCGCGCTGTTAAGCCAAAATATTACCAAAAGTACGCCATACATTCCCCAGCAAGGGCGACTGATCTTCCATATGCGCTTCAAAACACCCATACGGTCGCTACAGTTTCGGCATATACGAGTGTTGCGTATATAGGCTCGTCCGCACTTGGGGCATTTTTTTTCATCGTCAAAGCTGACCACCGTAGGCCTATGACCATTGATAAGGTCGTTAACTATACGCTCGGCCATAGAGTAGCGAGCCATATGCTCCATAGAAAAGAACACCACGGGGCAGGGTTCGCCATTGACAGTTGCCTCAAGCATACCGGAGGAATTTAGCTCCCCGCAACAGATACCGGTAATGCCTTTAACAGGGATAATCTTTTCAACCGCTCCGTCCCTAAGCACGATCAGCCGGGTAGCGGTTATCACCATAAAGCCGTTGGTATACTTCTGCTCGGGAGTCAAATCGTATGGCAGGCAATACAGTATTTCCTCTCCCTTAAGCACAGGGGCAAGGGCAGCGGAAAATTCTTCGGGAAGCTGATAATTAAGAAGCATAAGGTAATCATCTCCTTTTTTCCGCCATCAGGCTACAGCCATATTTCCAGAAGCCGCAGTGCCTTTTCCCCAAGCTTGGTCACGTCCGGGAAAATATAGCGGTTTCCGTCAACATCTATGATCATTGCCTTGTTATCCCCAAGGTTAAGGAGATTGCTGTTAAGGTCAAAAGCGGTAAAGCTGCGGCTTCCGGCAGTGGTCTGGGTCTCCCAGTATGTGTGGCCGTACTCTTCCTTGACCTTGTCTACATTGGTGATTTCAGGTACAAAATACCGCCTGTTAAGCTCCTCGTCAATAAGAGCTCGCTGTTCACCCGCAAATGGGGTAAGATCCTCGATAACTCCAAACTCGCCCCGACTGTCATTACGGCTCCGATTTTCCCGGCGTACGGAAATGAATTTGTCAGGATCGCGCAGGGGAAACATTCTCACCAGCGCCACCCGGCCCAGATCTTGTCCCTTTAGCCTGAGTCCCAGAAGTCCGCCCTCTGTCCTGTAAAACACACAATCGGAGGGGGTAAGGTAATTTATTTCGGCATAGTTTTTCATTTTGTTTTCCATTTTATTTCACCTGATGGCCTTTCCGCTTATCAAAGCTGTTCCTCATCGCCAACGCCCCTTATCTTAAGGGCGTCACGCTGACGTCCAAGCATGCCGGCGTAGATCCCGCCGGGCTTGTCCGCCAGTTCCTCATGGGTGCCGATTTCGGCGATCTCGCCGTGCTCCACCACAATAAGCCGATTGGCATTTTTTAGGGTGGAAAGCCTGTGTGCTATAGCTATGGTAGTCCGTCCCTTGATCAGACTTTCAAGAGCTTCCTGTATCTGTTGCTCAGTCTCGGTATCAAGGGAGGCGGTTGCCTCGTCCAAAATAAGGATAGCCGGATTCATCAGCACCGCCCGCGCAATGGAAATACGTTGCCGCTCGCCGCCGCTCAGATTGGTACTGCGGCGGCCTATCTCCGTTTCGTAGCCGTCAGGCAGCTTCATAATGAAATCATGGGCATTGGCAAGCTTGGCCGCCCGCACGATCTCCTCCATTGAGGCCTCGGGCTTGGCATAGGCTATGTTTTCGGCAATAGATCCGCTGAACAGGAATGTGTCCTGGAGTACCATGCCTATCTGTCCGTGAAGGTCATCGTGGCTGATCTTTTTGATGTTTACTCCGTCGATTAACAGCTCGCCCTCCGTTACGTCATAAAGTCGGGTAATAATATTGGTTATGGTGGATTTTCCGGCTCCGCTGTGGCCCACAAGACCCACCATCTCCCCAGCCTCGACCTTAAAGCTCACATTGTGAAGCACGTTTTTGTTGGGTTCGTAAGCAAAGGTAACGTCCTTAAGCTCGATTTCGCCCCTGAGCCGTCCTACGCTGACAGGATCGCGGGTTTCGGGGACGTCGGTATGCCGGTCGATTATTTCAAAAATTCGCTGGGCGCTGTTCATGCAGTTGGTCCACCAGTCATAGGTGCGTATCATAAAGTCGATGGGTGCGTAAAGCATGCCAACATAGCCCACAAAGGTCATAAGGGTGCCAAAGGTGATCTTTCCGTTGAGTACCTGCCAGCCGCCCAGAGACCAGACAAAAAGTCCGCCGATGGTCATCAAATAGTTGAGCAACGGGAACACTCTTGCGGACATAAGTCCCTCCTTGACCCGCACATCATACAGCTCCTGTGTGGCGTCTTCAAAGCGGTCAACCTCCTGATCCTCCTTGCCAAAGGCCTTGACCACTCGGGCTCCCAAAAGGGCGTCGTTGATTATACTGTTAAGCTTGCTGGACTTGTGCCAGCCTATCCATTTGAAGCGCTTGAACTTGGGTACCACTTTTTTGATTATGTAAACTATAATGGGGACAGGCAGCATAATGAGCACTGCCAGAAGCGGGTTGGAGAAAAACACTACCCCGCCTATACCCAATATGGTAATTGCATTGATAACAAATTCCGGAAGTCCATCGTTAAGAAAGTACTGGATATCAAGGGCATCGGAGTTGACCCTGTTCATAAGGCTGCCGGTGTGTTTGGAGTTGAAAAAGCTCATGCTCAGGCGCTGCATGGCGCTAAAAACCTCGCTTTTTATATCAAATATGATCTTGCTGGAAACTACCGCGCCTACTCGTCCCTGAATAATATTGATAACCAATATCAATATTTCAAGACCTATCATCATCAGAACAAATGGGATTATTTTACCGTAATACCTTCCTCCTTCAGTAAGCACCTGATCGTAAAGGGTGCTGCCGTTAAGATAGGGACGAACCAGTCCCACAAGACTGCTGAGGATAATAAGCCCCATCACCAGCGCAAGTTCTTTTTTATACCGAGGCATATAGCCCAGCACGCGCATAAAAAGCTTTTTCTTGCTCTGACATTTGGGGCAGGTGCGCCGACCGGCCTTATAGGGTGTGCCGCATTTGGGACAGACACGATCCTCTTCACCCCGGTGAAAATCCTCATCGGTGATCTCCTTTCCGTCCCTGAGACGCTCACACACTCTGCACAGGTTGCCCACGGTTTTGCTACAGGAGCTTGTAAAGGCCGCGGCCACTACCTCCTTTCCCCCCGAGCAGGCCAGTACCACTCCCGTAGTAAGGTAGCTTTCCAGCCTTATTTCCCACTCGTCAAAGCGGTATGTGTCAAAGCTACCGCTTTCTATATGAGCGACGACCAGCCGGGTTTCATCGGCGAACAACCACACATCGCCGTAGCTGCCGTCTGTCTTAAGATCGCTTTTTGCCGCCGCAATGATTGTAACGGTGTCAATGCCCATGCTTTTTATGAATTCCGTGATCTTTTCATCCGGCTTGTCAAACCCGCGAAGCGCGGGATAGTTTTGTTCGATCATCGAAAC
The DNA here is from genome assembly GCA_964442035.1 of uncultured Oscillospiraceae bacterium. GTDB lineage: Bacteria > Bacillota > Clostridia > UMGS1883 > UMGS1883 > JAFLUQ01. Next base: position 10,802 of record CAYTWZ010000025.1, on the reverse strand, counting down.
GCCTCCCCTTGTATCAGGATCGTAAAGAACCTTTTTCTATGGTCTATAAATTTTATTTCACGCCCTTAACGCTTCTCTCCACCAAAGACCGTATGGTCTCTGTATTTACAGGTATAGAGGCAGCTTTGGGGCGATTAGCTGCATACATAAGATATTCAATGTTGCCCTCAGGGCCTTTTATAGGTGAAAAGTCCAGTCCCAACAGCTCAAAGCCAATGCTTTGGGCAAAGCAGGTCACCTCTTCAACAACTCTGACTCGGACAGCGTTGTCCCTTACCACGCCTTTTTTTCCCACATCGGCCCTTCCGGCCTCAAACTGGGGCTTGATAAGGGCCATGACCGTACCGCCGTCCTTCAAAAGCTCCCTGACTGAACCAAGCACAAGCCGGAGGGAAATAAAGGCCACGTCTATCGAGACAAAATCCGCCTTTTCATCCAGCCTAAGGCTTCGTACGTCGGTTCCCTCAAGGTTGATGACCCGGCTGTCCTCCCTAAGCTTGCGGGCAAGCTGACCATGACCCACATCCACAGCGTACACACGCCCGGCTCCATGCTGAAGCATACAATCGGTAAAGCCCCCGGATGAGGCTCCCACATCCACGACAATTGCGCCTTTTAAATCTATTTCAAAGGTCTTAAGGGCCTTTTCCAGCTTCAGTCCGCCCCGGCTGACATATCGGAGGGCTTCGCCCTTAAGCTCTACCTCAGAGTTTTCCACATCCTGACCGGCCTTTTGGGCGCGAATGCCGTTTACATATATTTTGCCTTCCTCAATAAGGCGCTTTGCCGCATCCCTGCCTCCGGCTATCCCGTTTTCCACAAGATATACGTCAAGTCGCTTTTTCACAGTATATCCTCCATTGAACTCACCAGCTTTTCCGGGGTAAGGCCGTAGTATTCCTCAAGCTCAGCCTGCGTAGCGTGGGGTACAAAGCCATCCGGCAGGGTAATAAGCTTAACGGGAAAGTTTTTGTTTCTCAGTTGCATATTGGCCACAAGCTGCTCCCCTATGCCTCCGCAGCGGACTACCTCCTCCATAAACACCAGCCGCCCTGTTTTGCCGACGCTTTGGAAAACGGAGGCGGTATCAATCGGCTTAATGGTTCGAAGGTCAATGACCTCCGCCGATATCCCGCGCCGAGCCAGCAGGTCAGCACAGTCAACTGCACGGGATACCATTGAGCCGTATGCCGCAATGGTGACGTCCGTCCCCTCACGGACAACGCCGGCCTTACCCAACACAAAAGCTCCGTTGTCAAAGGAGCGGCCTTCCCCGCCTCGGGGATAACGCAAGGCTATGACCCCGTTATAATCCTCCACCGCAAACCGCAACATTTTCCTCAGTTCACTGTAGCAGGAGGGTGCAAGCACCGTCACATTTGGAATAGCCGAGAGGAACGCCACATCAAATACGCCCTGATGGGTAGCTCCGTCCCCGGGAATAAGCCCCGCCCGATCCACCGCCAGCACCGCATGACAGTTGGCTATGGCAAGGTCGTGTATCACATTGTCGTATGCCCTCTGCAAAAATGAAGAATAAATACAGACCACCGGCGTCGCCCCGGCCGCCGCAAGTCCGGCCCCAAAGGTGACCGCATGACCCTCGGCAATTCCTACATCAAAAAATCTTTCCTTATATTTGCGGGAAAACTCTACCAAGCCGCTGCCCAGCGCCATAGACGGCGTCACTGCGGCGACACGACTGTCTTCCTTGGCTATGGCGCAAAGCTCCGCGCCGAAAACCGACGAATAGCTTTCCTTGCACTTTTTGTCAATTCCCTTGTTCCGGTCAAAAGGCCCCACTCCGTGGTATCGCTGAGGCTCTTCCTCCGCCGGGGCATAACCCTTGCCCTTTTTGGTGATCACATGTACCAGCACAGGCTCGTCCATGGTCAAGGCTCTTTTAAAAAGCTCCTCCATATCGGGGATGCTGTGACCGTTTACAGGGCCAAGATATGTAATGCCCAGCGTTTCAAAAAAGGTGCCCGCAGTAATGGCATATTTTATGTGCTCCTTCAAGAACCTGACCCCGGAGCTAAGCTGCCTGCCGCAGCCCGGAATACGGTTGAGTACAGCCTCAATTCGGTTTTTGGCATTAATATACCTCTTGCCGGAACGAGCCTTTGAAAGCATGTTGGATATACTGCCCACATTCTTTGTGATGGACATTTCGTTGTCATTGAGCACAATCAGAATGGGACGGGACAGATGGCCGATATTGTCAAGGGCCTCCAGAGCAAGACCGCCGGTAAGGGCGCCGTCCCCTATCACCGCGCAGACCCGGCCTTCCTTGCCTGTTATCTCATTGGCCATAACGGCTCCCAAGGCGACCGACAGAGATGCGGAGCTGTGCCCCGTAACCGAAAAATCATATTCAGATTCACTCGGGCTGCAAAAGCCGCAGGCTCCGTCCATAGTACGTATTTTTTTTACCAGATCCCGGCGACCTGTGAGCATTTTATACACATAGGACTGATGTCCCACATCCCATACAAGCTTGTCCTTTGGGAGATCAAGAGTGCGGCACAGAGCTAAGGTAAGCTCCACCACTCCAAGATTGCTGGACAGATGCCCGCCGTTTGCGGACACATCCTCAAGTAGCTCCTCCCTCAGTTCCCGGCAGAGGGCCGGCAGGAGGGCTGCGTCAAGCTTTTTTACATCAGCGGGAGAGTTTATTCTATCGATTATTTTTCCCAAGTTTTTCCGCAAGCTCCTTTCCCGGCTCCACAAAGGCGGTATTGTAACCCTCGTAGATAACCATTCCGGACTTTGCGCCATTAGGTTTTTTCACATGGCTGACAGGACAGTAATCTACCTCCACCTTTGGAGCGTTTTTTCCCTTTGAGAAGTACGCCGCCAGGGACGCGGCAGCGGTGATCACCGCAGGGGGGAAGTCCTCCCCCCGATATTTTATCAGGGTATGACTCCCCGGAATGTTCTTTGTGTGGAGCCACATATCACGACTCCGTCCTATTTTAAGGGTCAGGTAATCGTTTTGCACATTGTTACGCCCTACAAGGATAGTATAGCCCATATACTCAAACTCCATAGGGGGCGAGGGCTGAGTACGACGGCGCTTTTTTGCGGAGTCGGTTTTGATATAGCCCTCGCTTTCAAGCTCATCCCTAATTTCCCTGAGTTCGGCAAGGCTACGGGCGTTTTCGGTTTCAAGGAGAACCGATTCCAGATATTCGATTTCACTTTTTGTGATATTGATCTGCTCACTGGCGTAAATTTCGGTATTTTTTGCCTTACGGTATTTATTGTAATAATTTCTCGCATTCTGGGCGGGGGATTTGGTGACGTCAAGCGGTATAGTGATCTCCTTTTGATCCTCATCATAATAATTCACCACAGTAACGCTCTTGTCACCCTTGCCGACAGCGTAAAGGTTGGCCATAAGCAGATCCCCATATATACGGTATTTCTCCCGATCCATAGAGGATTTCAGGTCATTTTGCAGAAGGGAAAGCTTCTTAGTCGCACGGGAAAGACTGTTGGTTATGATCTTGGTGGTGGCAGCACTGTGATTTTTCATCCGCGCATCCCGGTCTCGGGCGGAATAAAAAAGCTCAGCGGCGGTATTCATATCCGGCTGGGCCTCCACACGCACACGTCCGCCATATTGGCGGATCATAAAAGGCGCAAAATCACCCGCCGCTCCGTCCTCCTTGAATACCACGCATGGCTCAAAATCGTTTGACTTTACACGGTCAAACATTTTTTCCAGGCAGACAGCGGTTTTTTGGCGCATATTAGCGCTCATCTCGCCAACACGCATATTTCCGTCGCCGCAAGCATCAAAGACACATTCCCGTGCCAGCAACGGGCTTATGCCGCACACTCCCCCGGTCAGAGCCTTATCCGCTCCAAAGGCATCGTCAGCATTTTCAAGCACATTGAGGAAATCCGCCGCACTGCATTTCAGCGGGTCAAGCCTTCCCCCGTCGGGAGGCAACATATACTTAAGGCCGGGAAGGACGTTGCGCACAGAGCTAACAGTAATATCCACGTGCTTAATACTGTCAATAATCTTCATATCCTCGTTTAAAAAAATCAGGTTGCTGTTGCGTCCCATAATTTCGCACAGCAAATGCTTGGGGGTCAGCTCCCCAAGCTCGGTATAGCTTTCTATCTCGATATCCACGATACGTTCAAAGCCCAATTGCCTTACGTTGGTTAGCTTGCCGCCGCTCAGGTGCTTCCTGAGCAGCATGCAAAACATGGGCGGCACATCGGGATTTTCAAATTTGCTTGCGGTCAGGTGAATTCTTGGATTTGCGCTGTTGGCGCTTAAAAGCAGACGCCTTGTGCTTCCCTCACCCCTGAGCACAAGCACGATCATATCGCGCTCAGGCTGTTGTATCTTATCTATTTTAAAACCGATCATCCCCCTGAGCTCATTGGTCTGAGCCCTTAGGGCGACAGCGTCAAGTGGCATAGGAAAAACCTCCGGATATATAACTAAACGAAAGATGTCCTCCGCCTCTATAGGCGGCGGGCTGCCTGTGGCAGCCTCTGGAAGCAGAAGCACCGACCGAGTCGGTAGACGAGACCCGGGGGACATCTGCGCTTAGGTTATATTATACCTCAAAAGCAAACCGTGGTCAAGATATATTTTGTACATTTTTTACAAATTGCTCTTGACAAACGCATATTAAATATGCTATAGTAAGAAAGAATAGAGGTGTGAGGTATGGACAAGGACAAAAGCCCCCGCTCCTACAAAAATAAAAGCGATGAGGATCTTGTCGCCGCATCTCAGGCCGGGGACAGCGGAGCGCTTGATTTCCTTTTGGGCAAATATACCTCTGTAGTGCACAGGATAGCCGGCAGGTACTTCCTTATAGGCGCCGAGGTGGAGGATCTTGTTCAGGAAGGGATGATAGGCCTGTTTAAGGCAGTGAGGGATTATTCCCCTGACAAGAACGCCGCTTTTAGGTCTTTTGCGGAGCTTTGTGTGACCCGTCAGATCCTTACCGCAATAAAAAGCGCATCGCGCCAGAAGCACGCACCCCTCAATTCATACATTTCCCTTGACAAGCCGGTTTTTGATGACGACAGCGATGTTACGCTGATGGATACTCTTGGCCGGGACACCACTCTTAACCCGGAGGACATAATTATCAACCGGGAAAAGTTTGATGCCATAGGGAACAGAATGAGCAAATTTCTTTCAAAGCTGGAATGCAAGGTCTTGCTTTACTACCTTCGGGGAGAAAGCTATACTGCTATAGCCCAGCGTCTCGGAAAGGACGCAAAGGCTATTGACAACGCACTGCAGCGCATCCGCCACAAGTTTGAAAAAATCGTGGACTATGACAGCTAGCCTTGACAGAGATTTGAAGCTTTCCTGCGGATGTAGCTCAATGGCAGAGTTCCTGCTTCCCAAGCAGGTTGCGCGGGTTCGATTCCCGTCATCCGCTCCAATTTGGTATATGCCCGGTCTGCAGGCCTTAGGTCTGCGGTGGGTAAAAATATTTTATTCTACACTAAGCGAGGAGATTAACCATGTACGAAGACAAGACTTTAGTCTGCAAGGATTGCGGACAGGAATTCGTGTTCACAGCAGGCGAGCAGGAATTCTATGCAGAGAAAGGCTTCCAAAACGAGCCTCAGAGATGTAAGGAATGCCGCGCAAAGAAAAAGGCAGCTCTCAAGGAAGGCAGAGAGATGTACACAGCTATCTGCGCTGACTGCGGCAAGGAAGCAAAGGTTCCTTTTGTTCCCAAGAACGACAGACCTATTTATTGCAGCGAGTGCTATGCTCAGCACAAATAATTGATCTCCTTATCTTAGAGGTTATTTATTGGATTTCATCTGCAAACGAAGCCCATGGGCTTCGTTTTTTTTTGCGCTAAAAACAGTATTCCCCGGAGGAGTATTCCCTTAGCTCCTCCGGGGAAATTTTGTATAACTTACTTCAGATTTGTCTCAACCTGTGTGCCTTCGCCATAGCCCACGATCTCAAGGATATTTAACCATTCGTTGTCACTGTTGCCTCCGTTGGTAATGCGTACATACCTGACATCCGCATTGACGTCAAATATATTTACCTGAATATTCTTGACACTGCTGCCGTCAAATATCTTGTTGAAGTTAACACCGTCGGTAGATATCTCGCAGGTGAACTTTGTCGTCCTGGAATCGTACTTCCAGAAATAAATTCCAAGCTTTGTAAGATACTTCACATCCCCAAAATCATAGGTGACTGCGCTACCGATAACATCGTTGGCATAGCGCGTGTCGGGATCAGTATCATAGCTCATCTTAAGGCTGTTGGAGCTTTCAGGCTCAACTTCGGAAACAGCATTTACCGGACGAACGATAGCAGGATCCCTAAGTCCTGGAATGTTAGGAGTGAAGTCCTTTTCCTTAGGGGTCCACTGAGGTATCTGACCGGTGGTCAGGATGCCGTCAAGCATATCTACCATGCCTGCCTCGCAGGGATAGAACAGGTTTTCTTTCTGGCCTACGGACACAATATTCTTTTCGCGGTTCCAGTAAACCACTTTGCCAAGGGCTTCTCCCACAGCGCGGAGAGGAACCATCGTACGGCTGTTGACTGTGACGGGAGTTACGTCCATAACCTTGGCTTCACCGTTTACGGTGTAATCAGCGCTGCCAATGGTCATTTTTACGGTTCTGTCACCTTTTGTTATAGTGATTTCCTGAGTAGCGCCGTTCCAGTCCACCTGAGCGCCAAGAGCCTCGGCAATGGCACGGAGAGGAACAAAGGTGCGGTCATTTTCGGCAAAGGGAGCCGCATCGATTGTGGTGACCTTGTTATCGCTGTAGATATAGGGAGAACCAAGCTTAAGAGAAACTGTTGCGACGGTGCGCTTCTGAAGATAGGGATAGAAATCACCTACCATGCCGCCGCTATAGCGGGCCATTTCGCATCCGGCCAAAAGCGTAGCGCCTACCGCAAAGTCTTGAGTATTGTCATATACGGCGGCCTTACCGGCTTCGCCGCCTACCCACTGAACATATCCAACCTTGCCGCTTTCCTGAATGGCTACTTCAGTAAGATACTTCCATCCCCTAAGGGCGCATTCTATGTACTCCTCCTCAGGAAGGATACCGCTGTTGATACCCCACAGGAGGCCATAGGTAAAGAACGCCGTACCGCTGGTCTCGTAGCCGTAAGGGTTGTCGTCAGAGCAGGAATAACTGTGAGCCAGCATGGACTGTGTCCAGAAGCCACGACCCTGATCGTCCACCTTCTGACAATCGCGGATGGCAGTAGCATAGTCCTTGTAAATGTCAATGAAAAGCTGGCGGTGCTCCCAGTTGTCGGGAGTATCCTGCAAAACCTTGGAAAGCGCGGCAAACACCCAGCCGTTGCCCCTTGCCCAGAAGTTCTTGGTTGTAGCAAGGTCACCGGGGAGGGGATTGCGTGGATATACGTAGTTCGCGTCACGGTAGAAAATATGCTTAAAGTCGTTGGGGTCAGCGGGCTGGGCGCCGTCCTTCAGACCGGCGGAAGAGGTGTATTCCTCGTCGGCGGTGGGGATACCCTGCTCACCGTCATACATAAGCTCGATGGCGTATGTAAAGTACTGATAAAGCTTGTCAAGATAAAGCTCGTTGTCTGTAATAAGATAAAGCTTGGTCATAACGGGCATTACCATGAACAGTCCGTCCGCCCACCACCAGAAGTCATCGTTGTCCTTGCTCATCTGATATTCCATTACCTCGCGAGCCCTGGCTATCTTGTTTGGATCCTTTTCAACGTCAAAATTGTAAAGATCCGCAAATGTCTGGAAGCAGCACTGCCAGTCGCCGAACAGCGCACCGGTGGAATTTACGTCCCCGGTATAGCCCCATGTCCAATTTTCCTTGGATCCGCTGTTGCGGTTACCCTTCCACTGATTGGCCTCGGCCCATTTTTCGCTGTACTGACGGTATGCTTCGATACCAGTAAGCATATATGCCTCAATGTTGCCTGTGTTGTAAGCTCCTCTTTCCCAGAAGGAAGAACCCACATTGTTGCGGTTTGCGGTGATCCAATAGTCGTTTACCTTTTCAATATATTCGACTACCTTGTCCCGGCTCATTACCTCCAGTCCCGCCGCTTCCTCAGCCGAGGCCGCGCAGGGAACTATCGCTGTCAGCATTGCTGCCGCCAGCATGATTGATAACAGCTTTTTCATCATTTTACCTCCTAAATTTCAATTTAGTTATATTATACCACTATATTAAGCAAAAATAAATGTACAAATTAGTGTTGTTTTCAAAACATTTACTTAAGGAAGCGCCGAATAATTCACGCCTACCACTTAAAACGCTACTTGACTTGGATTTTCCGCAGCTCTGTTAAAAATCCCGAGATACAGCAGGTATTCATGAGTTTTTCGCCTTGCTGCGAGAAAAATTTTCTCGCCAATCGGCATTTTAGAATTAATCAATGCTTCCTTAAATCAAAAACGCATTGACAAAGCGCTGGAAATATGATAAATTATTAATATATTATCAGAAAAGAGAAAAACGCTATGATAGTTAAAACCTACTGCGCCGCTCTGAGCGGTCTGGATGGAAACATCGTCACCATAGAAACAGACGTATCCTTCGGTATGCCTCGCTTTGACATGGTTGGCCTGCCGGATGCGTCGGTCAAGGAGTCACGGGAAAGAGTACGCTCCGCCATATTAAACAGCGGCTTTGAATTTTCAGCTCATAGGATAGTCATCAATCTTGCCCCCGCCGACCTAAAAAAAGAGGGTACACAATACGACCTGCCCATAGCCGTGTCAATACTGGCCTCCACAAACCAGATTAAGGCCGATACCGATAGCTGTATGCTGCTGGGAGAGCTTGGGCTTTCCGGGGAACTGAGGGGCGTAAGCGGAATACTTTCAAGTGTGCTTTGCGCCCGTAACAGCGGTTTTAAAAGCGTGATAGTACCCGTCGAAAATGCCCGTGAGGCGGCCTTGGTAGACGGGATAGAGGTGTACGGTGCCCAAAGCCTTGCACAGGCGGTGCTGCACCTTGCGGGAGAGGAATCGCTTCCCAAAATGGATTGCATCGCGGAAGAGGTTTTTTCCGCAAGTGGGAGCTTTGACGTTGATTTTTGTCAGGTCAGAGGCCAGCTGGCGTTGCGCCGTGGAGTGGAGGTAGCCACCGCCGGAGGGCACAATCTTCTGCTTATCGGCTCACCCGGAAGCGGCAAATCCATGATAGCCCAGCGCATTCCCACCATACTGCCGGACATGACTGTTGACGAGGCGCTGGAGGTCACACGTATATACTCCGTAGCGGGAGAGCTGAAAAACGGAACCTTTGTGATTTCCAATCGCCCGTTCCGTTCGCCCCACCATAGCGCCAGTCTGGTCAGCATAGTGGGCGGCGGCACACATCCTAAGCCGGGGGAAATTTCCCTTGCCCACAACGGGGTGCTTTTCCTTGACGAATTTCCGGAATACAGCAAAAGCGTAATGGAGGCCATGCGCCAGCCCTTGGAGGACAAGACCGTCACGGTATCACGGGCGGCAGCCAGCTGTACATATCCCTGCAACGTGATGCTTGTGGCGGCAATGAACCCCTGCCGCTGCGGCTACTACGGTGACGGGAGCGGACGTTGCCACTGCTCCCAGACGGATGTACGCCGGTATTTGGGCAAGGTAAGCGGGCCGCTGCTGGATCGTATCGACATACAGCTTGAAGCTCTGCCCCTTCGCTACAATGACCTTCAGGATAAGAAGGGAGAGTGCTCCTCCGACATAAAGGCAAGGGTCAACGCTGCCCGCAAAATTCAGCAACAGCGCTTCAAAAGCGACGGCATAACCTGCAACGCCCAGATGAATGCGGCACATATTGAAAAATACTGTCCTCTCGGCAAAGAGGAACATGAAATGCTGAAAAATGTGTTTGACGTAATGGGACTTTCCGCCCGGGCGTATTCCCGAATACTAAAGGTGGCCCGCACAGTGGCCGACCTTGATGGCAGAGCTCAGATAAGCTGCATGGACATAACCGAAGCCGTGGGCTACAGGAATTTAGACCGGAAGTATTGGAATTAAGACTGACGGTCTTTGAATCGGTACACCGCTGCGCCGGAAAACAAGGAGCAACAAGATGGGTAAACTTATTTTAGTGGTAGAAGATAAAAAATAGATACCTGATCATAATTTCAATAAGGGCTGAAAGCCCGTCATGGGGCGTTTTCGGTGGGAGATCCTTTCTCCCACCGAAAAACGAAAGGGTCGCCCGCCGCCTTAGAGGGTACCCTCTGCCGGTGGCAGCCTCTGCGAAGCGGAAGCACTGACCGAGTCGGTAGACGAGACCCGGGGGATATATTTCGTTTAGTTATATCATGCCATGTTCAAAAAGCCAATCATTTTTACATTTTTTAAATACTGTGCATATTTTCACGCATTTTTAGCCTGACGACATTGATCTGATGTCCCCATTTGGATTCTTGCCCATCTGGTATTCTATTGGCTGACTATCCGTATTTCCGCTTTGTCGTAATCAACATTATAATCGACGTTCAACAATTTCATCAACTTGCCAAAAGAGCCATAGCTACACAAGATAATTCTCCCATCTTTAACAAATCCATAATCTGGTATAAATCCGGTATGTTCTCCTCTTATTGCATATGAGGGAAGTATGCCTGAAAACTTCAACGGATTCAAAGCATATTGATTATTATTCACATAAAATAATGCGACGCCATACTCCTCGTCCCATATAACATCATAGCCAAGTCGTTCCATAATTGTCCTAAAAGGCGCAAAAAACACCGAACCTTCAAACCTTACATAATTATCTTCGGTAACATCTACTCCATTTACAAG
>CAYTWZ010000024.1:19086-20880 GCA_964442035.1 uncultured Oscillospiraceae bacterium | reverse complement strand
AGCACCGACCGAGTCGGTAGACGAGACCCGGGGGACATCTTTCGTTTAGTTATAACTTATTAAAGGAGAATGAAAAAATGGCGAAATTGATACGAAAGATCGTAAGCTTGGTCACGGCGGCGTCAATACTGTGTGCGCTTTTGCCGTGCGTAAGCTTCAGCGCGGACGACGTCAGCGTGGAAGACGGCAATCTGATTTCCAACGGCAGCTTTTCCAGCGGCGACACAACAGGCTGGACAAATCGGCTTGGCACTGATATAACCGGCGCGGTGGTCGAATACGACGATGAGCTCGGCTGTAATGCAATGATCATACAGGCGGAAGGCGGGGCAAGCACACAGAGCATAGGTACAGTATGGAATGTTAAAACGGGCAGTACCTACAAGTTCTCTTTCTATGTGGGCGGAAAAAAGCCCGTTTCGGACAATTATACCTTTAACCGTGTTACAGACGCCTGCAGCAATGACGGAAGCTACACCTGCGCCGGCAGCGATTTGGTTGCCTACGGCGCCGATATGGCTGACGGCAAGTGGACTCACTTTGAGGTTACGTTCGTTGCCAAAACGGACACTGTTTACTTCCAAAGCAGCTGGGCATCGGGCAAAATGAAGTTTGCCGGTTTCAAGCTCTATGACATGGGTCCCTATGACGAGGTTGCGTATTATTACGGCGATACAAGCAATGTTTTTGCCAAAACTGCGGTTGGCGGGGAATACGAGGCTTATACGATCTTCAACGACGCCAACGGTGAAAAATACTATTTGCCGGACACAAAAATTAGTACGGTTTCCGACGGTGTTGCGTATATCGGGCTTGAAAAGCTTGGCGGGTCCTTTACTGTTCGTGGCGGCATGATTTACAGCGGCAATCTTGACGACGGCGGATTATATCCCGGATCCGAAAACTTCGCTGCCTTTAACTGGGGTGAGGAAGGAACCTACGACCGACTGGGCATAGCCTTGCTTACCGTCGATCCGTCATATCCGGAATATTGGCTTGCGGGGGAATACTGCCGTTTGTATGGGACGGGCGTACACACAACGCTTTGGGCAATAGGCTATGACGATTATCTTGCCCTCGATTTAAGCAGCCCCGACGGGCTTTACGCCTTGCTCACCAACGATAACATCGTTGCCGACGGCGTGGATATGGACAGATACGTTCAGCTTGATGCCGATGTTTTGGCGCAGTATGTTGACGATAAAAACCGCGTGGTAATTGTCGGCAGCTCCTGCAACGGTATTTACGGCTTGGGCGGCAGCCTGGAAATCACCGATGGATATTACGTTGGCGGCAGCTGCGGCGATAATTTGACATGGAATCTGCACGTAGACGGAACCCTTACTGTAAAAGGCTCCGGAGAAATGACAGAGTCGCCCTGGAGTGCTTACCGTTCGCAGATAAAGACCGTAGTTATAGAGGACGGCGTAACAAGCATTGTCAACAACGCGTTTTATAATTGCAGCAATCTTTCGCACGTGTCGATCCCTTCAAGTGTAAAGAATATAGACTATTATGCTTTCAGATACTGTAACGCCCTTACGGAGGTTAAAATACCTGAGGGCGTTGAAACTATGCAGTATTCGGTTTTTGAAGACTGCGGCGGGCTTGTCAGTGTGAGCCTTCCCGAAAGCCTCAGCTACCTTGGCCTGTACAGCTTTAAAAATTGCAGCAAGCTTACAACGGTTAATATCCCCTCCGGCATAACGGAAATAGGCAGGGAGGCCTTTTATAACTGCACATCCCTTACAAGCGTGACCTTGTCCGAAGGCTTAGAGGTTATTGACATATATG
>CAYTWZ010000024.1:0-18986 GCA_964442035.1 uncultured Oscillospiraceae bacterium | reverse complement strand
CGTTTTATAACTGTACGTCCCTTGCAAGCGTAACGCTGCCCGACGGCTTAACAAGCATTGGCAGCCGTGCGTTTTATAACTGTACGTCCCTTGCAAGCGTAACGCTGCCCGACGGCTTAACAAGTATTGGCGAATTTGCATTTTACAGCTGTACGTCCCTTGCAAGCGTAACGCTGCCCAGCGGCCTGACAAGCATTGGCAGCCATGCGTTTTACAGCTGTACGTCCCTTGCAAGCGTAACACTGCCCAGCGGCTTAACAAGCATCAGCAACGATGTGTTCAGAAACTGTACATCCCTTACGGGCATAACTATACCGGAGGGTGTGACGAGCATTGGCAGCAGCGCTTTCTATGATTGCAGCAAGCTTTCGGATATATCGATTCCATCAAGTGTAAAGACCATAGATTTTTATGCATTCAGGTACTGCACTGCTCTTACGGAGGTTAAAATACCTGAGGGCGTTGAAACTATGAATTATTCGGTTTTTGAGGACTGCAGCGGGCTTGTCAGCGTCAGCCTTCCCGAAAGCCTCAGCTACCTTGGCCCGTACAATTTTAAAAATTGCAGCAAGCTTACGACGGTTAATATACCCTCCGGCATAACGGGCATCAGCAATGAACTCTTTCGTAACTGCACATCCCTTGCAAGCATCGAAATACCCGACGGCGTCACAAGCATAGGCGAATATGCGTTCTGCGGCGACACGGCTCTTGAAGGAATAACGCTGCCAAAAGCAATTGAAGCTCTCGGACGAAATGCCTTTAACGGCTGCGTAAAAATCACGGAAATTGAAATCCCCAAGAGTCTTTCTGCCGCGACATACGGAGCAGGCGCAGCTGGAAGCATAAGCGAAGGTGTTTTTGCAGGGAGCGGGCTCAAAAACGTTTCCTTTGAGGATGGGATTACCACTATTCCCGGCGACCTTTTCGCAGGCTGCGCAGCGCTTGAAAGCATTATTGTACCCGATACCGTAACTCAAATTCTTACAGGGGCGTTCCAGTTCTGCACCTCACTGAAAAATGTAACGCTGCCCGAAAGCGTAGCATTTATGGATAATTATGTATTCCGCCGCTGTGACAGCCTTACGTCGGTGAAGCTGCCTGAGGGGATCAAAAGCCTTGGCAATTATGCCTTTGCCGAATGTTCAAGCCTGAAGGAGCTTAAAATACCTTCAGGCGTCACAAGCATAGGGCAATATACGTTTTACAAATGCACATCGCTTGCGAGTATTGACATACCCAACGCTGTGACGCAGCTCGGTAAATATGCATTCAGCGGCTGTACATCTCTTTCCGAAATAAAAATTCCGAGAAATATCAGCAATATAGACGAATATACTTTTGGAAACTGTACCGGACTGAAAAATGTCGTTATATCCGAAGGAACGGAAAGCATAGGCTATCGGGCGTTTTACAACTGCACAGGTCTTGAAGCGGTGACTCTCCCCGACAGCGTGACGGATATTGATACTTATGCGTTTGCAAACTGCTCAAACTTTACGCTCCATGTAATGCCGGACTCATATGCAGAAACCTATGCTGTTGAGAAGGGAATAAATTTCGAATATACCTTGGCAGTGGGAAGCAAAATAACACTTTTGGTTACAGACGAATCGGGAAAGGAAATCACCGAGGGTATTTCTGTTCAGTGGTATGATCCGGATTCCAATGATCCCATAGCTTCGGGAAAAGCCCTGAGCAACGCTGAGGAAGGAAGAGAATATACATATAAGATAACGCTTAGTGATGCTCTTGCTTTTGAATATTCCGAGCCGCCCTCAGCACAGGTTACGGCTGAAAACGGAGCAAAGGCTGTAACTGTTGTGTTGAAAGCCCTTAAAAAAACAGTAGTGACAGGTAAAATTACAGACGAAATAAAAAATAATATCTCCGGCGCAAAGATCAGGGTGGAACAAAAAGTTAATGGGACACATTCATATTCTGCCGAAACGATTTCGGAAGAAGACGGTTCCTTTACCATTGAGCTGTACAGGACTGCTGCAAAATTTGTCGTTGAAGCAGATGGATATTACAATGCCGAACAACTGACTGTTTTAAGCTTTGATAAAGCGATATTGGATGAAATAACGCTTAAAAAGCTCCCTGATACAAAAATTACGCTTACAGTAAATAAAAGAGAAGCTGCGATTGACGGAGAAGCGGCATCAGAAACTGTTTTGACAAGCTTCAGCGGAATTGAATTTGAATTGTTTAATGTCACAAAAAATAGTGCATTAACAAAATTTTCAGTTCAATACCCGAGTATTTCATTTGATCCTATGTTGGTTGACCGGGGCGATATTATTCGTGTGACTGCATCATCTCTTTCAGACGAAATGTTTGCGGAGCCAATAGAGGTGGTTATAGACGATGACAAAACTGCAAATGGTAAAATAACCTTCTCTGAAAGAGGAAAACTGGCAGTGGGTAATATATCCGGAGCTTCCTCGGCAACCGCTATGGTATTTAACAGCAGCGGAAGATTAGAAAAAAGCTATAACGTTTCAGCTGGGTTTGAAACAGACTCCTTGAAAAGCGGCAGCTATACACTGGTGCTGATAAAGAACACAAATCTGTTAAGAAATGTTTCTGCCATATCCAAGCTCGATGAAATCGGTCTTACAAAGGGCACTGATTATTATGCTGCCGATTTTGAACTGACTGACAGTGTTGTAACATATATTGACGCTGTCAATGTACCTGAGCTTGACATGGAAAAGCTCTATTACACTGTTTCAGAAAAAACATTTTATTCGGCTAACAAGTCGAAAATAATTGCCGGAAACCTTGTAAAAATGCAGCTGAATTACGAGATTGACGATAAGTACAACAGCGCTGGAGAAACTTTGACATTTGAGCTGCCTGACAATGTTTACTTTATAGAAAACAGCCTTGTTTTGAATGGAAAACCGGGTATATATGCAGCAGACGAAAACAAGGTTACAGTTAATGTCAATGCACGTAAGGCGTCGGTGCTGTTTTACGTGTCCGGTGCAGAAGCGGGTGATTACGTACTTAATTCGTATCTTTCCTTTGAAGAAGGCGGGCAGAAGATAACTCAGCCGGTTGGCTCAGCAGGCTTTAGCGTAGAGAATTTTACGGTCAATATTATACAGGATACGGCGTTTCTCAAAGCCATTCCCATAAGCGGAATAGCTCAGGCGAAAAGTAATATTACTGTATACGTTGACGACGAGGCGGTAAGCACAACAACAAGCAATGCTCTTGGAAATTGGTATTCAAAGGTGGATCTGCCCGATTCGTATAATCTGGAAATACACACAATTCGGGTGGAAGCTGTGAACGCCTATGGCGTAAAAGCTGTTTCTGACGATTATGTTATAACCTACAACGAAAGCTATGCACACGTTTCAAAGGTTACGATGTACAATACAGCCCATAAGAGCGGAGATTTGACCCCTGTGGAATATGTCACTGTGTTTGATTTCCTTGATCCGTCGCCCGTTGCCCAGGTCTATAATATGTGGCCCGGAGTGTTTACAACGTTCACTTTCACAATTGAATTTACAGGTGAGGTTGAAGACGTTGTGCTTTATATTCACTCACTTAACGGAAATATATACGGTTATAATGCTGTGTATGATCCGGATACCGGATTGTGGATCGTAACAGCGGAAATAAGCGATTTCAATGATTCGCCTGTGAATGTTTCCGTTGACTATAATGTTGTAGATATGGAATTTGTTATGTCCAGAGAGGGACTCAATGATATTATGACAGTGCAGAATGAGCCAAGTGATGATGAGCTTGATGCGATAGTAGGTGAGCTGGATGAGTTATATGACATAATGAACAGTGAAGGTCTGGATGACGAGACCTTCCAGAAAACTCTTGATCAAATTATCGCGAAGCTGGACGAGCTCTCGGCGTCGATGGGATACGAAGGCGCCGAGGATGAGACTGAGGATGAGCTGCTGCAGTCGATGACAGATGAGGAGCTTCTGGAATATATTGAAAATGAGAATGCCGCGGGAGAGCGTTTTCTTGATCTTATATCGGCTGACATTGCTGAAGTTGAGGCATGGATGCAAGAACTTCAGGTTGATATTAAAATTACTTCCTGCGACGGAATTTCGGAAGAGGCTTTGCTGGAAGACGGCTTTAACTGTGTTGACATAGATGACGGAAGTAAAATATATACAAAATATTCTGATGGGCAGATTTTTTATGCAGATTTCGGATCGGACAAATATGCGGTTATAACGCCTGACAGAAATTCCGAATATATGGCTCAGCTCTTAGCTATTATGGATGAGCTTGAACAGGTCTCTTTGATGTCATCAGATGATGATATTATTTCCTTGCAAAATACTTTAAGTAATATTTTAAGTAAAGTGCCGGATATTTTAACCAATCTCGAAGATGTAGAGAAAGTAATTAAAGGAAAACTACAGCAATACGTAGATGGGTTGGTGAAAACAAGGCAGAAGCTTATAAGCACTATGGGTGTTATGGCAAAAAGGCTGAAGAAATTGGGAATAGACAAAGCAAACAATCAGGTATATCAAGAAATAGGAGCCATTGCCCATAAAATGTGGGATAAAATTAAGTTTCTAAACAACCTTATAGATGATCTGGATCAAAAAATGGTTCATATTGGTGAACTTTTCAAGAGAGTCACAGGGACGATTTTAATATTCATAAGTGTATTGGATTATGTAGTTAATTTAATATCTCTGTGGAAAAGCCTGCCCGGGGAGTGTCCCTGCAGTGACGAATTGTTAGCATCAATTAAAGCTCAGATACTGGCATTAGGGTTTGAAGTTATATCTTTTGTTACTGCACAGGTTGCACTGTTATTTACAGATTTTGTATCAGCTATTCCGGTGGGATTAACTGCCGGCGCTACTTTGGCTATTACATTTGGGATCATTGCAACTCAAGTTGCTATTGCAGAAATAGTTGATAAGCATATAAAATCAAGGATCGTTGATTTAAAAAAGGAAATACGGAAATTGTGCAGATGCGGCGGCGGAGACGACTGTAAATGCGGTCATAGTGAAGGATGCTTCTGCGGCGGAGGTATATGTGAATGCGGCGGAGTGCTGTGTCAGTGTATGTATAACTGTCAATGTACCGCTGACGGAGGTGTTTGTATGTGCATGGAGAATTGCACATGCAATTGCTCAGGTCCCATCCCCGGAGGCGGCGGAGGAAGAGTACAATCAGGCGGCGCCGGCGGCTTAGGACAGAATGACCCCTCAGGCTACGTGTGCGAGGCAGTTCCCTCAAACCGCATTGAGGGTGTGACGGCGACGGCGTACTATCTTGACGACGAGCTTGACGAATTTGGCGAGCCCACGGGCAACAAAACAGAATACCTTTGGGAGGCCGGGGATTACAACCAGATCAATCCCCTTGTAACTGACGCGGGAGGTTCGTACGCATGGGATGTTCCCATGGGAAAATGGATCGTCAGGTTTTCAAAGGACGGCTATTATGATACGGACAGCTCATCTGTCCCCGGCGCGGACGACGACGGATACCTGCCTGTACCTCCCCCTCAGATGGAGGTGCACGTGGCGATGGTGTCAAAAAGTGCTCCGACGGTCAAGTCCGTAAACGCATATAACGATGCAGTACGCATAGAATTTTCGCAGTATATGGACATTGACAGCGTCAACACGGATAATGTAACCGTTACATCGGGCGGGGCTGAGGTAAGCGGATATATAGAGCCACTTAACGCCGAAGCGTCGTTCGAGGACGAGAGTGTTGAATACGCGAGCATATTTATGTTTGTTCCCGATTCTGAGCTTTCGGGCAAGGCAAACATAAGCGTGAAAAATGTGAAAAATTACGCGTCTAAGGAAATTGCGTCTGTATACAATACGACAAGCGACGTTTATGTTAATCCGGAGAGCCTTTCCGTTGCTGAGAAGATGGCGGTGGACTATAGCGGAGGTGCGATCGTGACGGTTCGGGTTCTGCCCGAAGGCGCCGGTGCAAACAAGACGATCAACGTAAAAACAAGCTCGCCCAGTATTGTCGGGATAGGCGAGGAAACGATAGTTACAGACGAGGACGGTAATGCATCACTGATGGTAAGAGGAAATCTGCCCGGTACAGCGGTTGTGACCTTCTCACTGGACGGCACGGATCTGACGGCGAAAACCGAGGTGACGGTTGGAGCGGTGCAGCACAAAGATAAATGTGCAAAGGTTACGGCAAGCATCGAAAGCGGCTCTGCGGTGGACGCCGGAACGAGAGTTGAGCTTTCAACAGCCACTGACGGCGCGAAAATTTACTACTCGCTGGACGGTCTCGAGTACATTGAATATACTCAGGCGATAGAGATCACGAAAAAAACAAATATCGTCGCGTATGCGGCAAAGGACGGCGTTGAGGACAGCGCGGCGGCGGGCTTTGTGTATTATCTGTCAGGCAAGCGCACAGTAAGCGTGAATGTGGCGAACGTACAGAGCGGGAGCACGGTCATTCTCGCGGCGTACGGCGAAGACGGCATTATGACGGACTGCGAAGCTCTGACGGCGGATGAAATTGCCGGAGAGAAAGTGGATTTCAGGTGCAGCGTTGACGCGGCGTATATTAAGGTTATGCAGTGGGCTTCCCTTGAAGCATTGTTGCCCCTGTGTGAAACCAGGGTTGAAATCCCGGCGGAATAAAGAATGTTAATTATCGTCCTGCGGAATCCCTCAGTTCCGCAGGACGGTTTTTTGTGGGAACACGCTCTGATAAAATGTATGTTTTCCCAAGCCTCCGCATACCATTTAACGAGGTGGGTATTTTGGATTACAGCAGTGAGGCGCTAAGGGTCAACACCCTCAGCGGCATTGTGCTGATCGCAGGCAGCGGACTTGAGATCGCGTCCCCGACCGCGGAGGAAATATTCCTTAAGGGGAAAATATTATCAGTGGAATTTTGTATGTAACGCGGTTGTATAATCACAGGCTTTCAGCCCTTATTGAAAATCGACACGAACAAAGCGACCGCCCAAAAGAGCGATCGCTTTGTTGATAACCGTGTTTTACCAAGCGGTAATTTCTTTCGCTTCACAAAGGGGAAGCATACTTTCGAGGCTTTCCCAAGCAAAAACCTTCACGCTCGTAACTCCGGCGGCCGGAAGAGACGTTTCGCCGTTCTCAATTGCGGAAACGGAAATTACTCCGCCGTCGCCGAAGCCGACAGCAAGGAGGGCGTTGCTTTTAAATATGTCCTCGGTTTCAATCTCGAGAGTGATAGAATCCCCGACCGTTTCAGCGTCCGCCGAAACAATCGCGGGAGAATACACGCCCAGTGAGATGAACGCAATGCCGTTTGCGTCGGCATATGCTTCGGCATAGGAATTTGTATAGCCGTAGATGGTTATATTTTCGCAGTTCCAAAACGCGAAATTTCCGATGCTCGTCACGCAGGCGGGAATAGTGGCGCTCGTCAGGCCGGTGCAGTAGGAAAACGCTTCTAAACCGATTGTCGTTACGCTGCTGCCAATGCTTACATCGGTTAGGCCTGTACAGCGGTAAAACGCGCCCAAACCGATACTCGTCACGCCGGTGGGTATAGTAACGCTCGTTAAGCCCTTGCAGTATTCAAACGCCTTTTCGCCAATGCTTGTCACGCCGTTGCCGATAGTAACGCTTGTTAACCCGGAGCATTCGCTAAAGGCACAGCTGCCGATGCTCGTCACGCTGTCGGGAATTTTTACGCTTGTAAGGCTTTTGCAGAGCTTAAACGCGTAATCGCCGATGCCTGTCACGCCGTCACCGATCGTAACGTCCGTTAAGCTATAACAAAGCCAAAACGCCTGATATCCGATGCTTGTCACGCTGCCGGGGATAGTGACGCTCGTTAAGCCTCCGCAGTATTCAAAAGCGCAACTGCCGATGCTTGTCACGCCTTCGGGAATTGTAACGCTTGTTAATTTTGTACAGTTGCTAAAGGCGCAGCTGCCGATGCTTGTCACACTGTCCGCAATAGTGACGCTCGTTAATTCCTTGCAGTTTTCAAAGGCATAGCTGCCGATGCTCGTCACGCCGCTTTCTATAACGACGCTTACTATGCTTGGAATCGAGCTGCTACTGTTCCAAGGCGCGTAATAGGAAGAAAAACTGTCATAATCCTCCATATCTCCCGTGCCGCTTATAGTCAGCACATCATTGCTGTCAAGCTCCCATGTGAGATTTTCGCCGCACGTGCCGCTCGCAACGATTTCCGCGGCCGGCTCGGAACCCGAGCTGTTGTAATGTATTGTCGCGTTTGTAAGACAACCGTTGCTGCCTTCTATATTTATCTCGCTCCACTGCTCGTCGCTCCCGCTATAGTATACGTCTGTAAGGGAGTCGCATTTGTAAAACGCCTTATATCCGATGCTTGTTACGCCGGCGGGGATCGTCACGCTCGCAAGGTCGGTGCAGAGATTAAACGTCCATTCCCCGATGCTTGTCACTCCGGCGGGGATTGTTATGTCTGTAAGGAAGTAGCAGCCGCTAAACGCCGAGTCGCCGATACTTGTTACGCTTGTGGGAATTGTTACGCCCGTAAGGTTTCTGCAGCCCTCGAAAGCGCATTCGCCAATTGACGTTACGCCGCCGGGAATCGCGTATTTGGCGCCGGACTTTCTCTCGGGATATTGAATGAGCTTTGTCATTCCTTTATCAAACAATACCCCGTCAACCGATGTGTATCTTGGATTAGCGCCGTCCACCTCTATGCTTGTTAAGCCGTCGCAGGCGCGGAAAGCGCCTTCTCCGATACTTGTCACGCCGGCGCCTATGCTTACGCTTGTAAAGCCGTTGCAACCGAAAAACGTGTTTTCGCCGATGCTTGTCACGCTGGCGGGAATATCTATATCGGTAAGATCCAGGCACCAGTAAAAGGCCTCATTGCCGATACTCGTTACGCCATCCGGGATGGCGTATTCGGTATCCGTCTTTTTCGCCGGATATTGAATGAGCTCCGTCATTCCTTTATCAAACAATACCCCGTCAACCGATGTGTAGCTTGGATTAGCGCCGTCCACCTCTATGCCTGTTAAGCCGATGCAGCCGTTAAAAGCATTACTGCCAATGCTTTTAACGCCGGCGGGAATCGTTATGCTTGTAAGAGCTTTGCAGTTTTTAAAAGCACTGCTGCCAATGCTCGTCACGCCGCTTGAGATCGTTATGCTCTCTAAGCCGCTGCAGTCCGAAAACGCGCTGTCGCCAACGGTTGTCACGCTACTTGGAATCGTTACGCCGGTCAAGCCGCCGCAGTCCGCGAACGCGCATTCACCGATGCTTGTCACGCCGCTCGGAATTGATATATCCCCTAAGCCGCCGCAGCCGCAAAACGCGTAGTCGCCGATACTTGTCACGCCGGCGGGAATCGTTATATTTGTGAGGTTTTGGCATATGAAAAACGCGTAATCGCCGACGCTTGTTATGCCGCTTTCGATGATTACGGTTTTAATTTGCGTGCTTTCATAATACCAGGGGGAGCCGCTCCAGTCCCAATCCGGCATATCCCCTATGCCGCTGATCGTCAGCACGCCGTCCTCAGTCAGCGCCCATGTGAGATCGCCGTCACCCGCGGCGCTCACGGCATCCTCGGCGCCGGCTGTCATACTCGCCGCGCAAGCCAATACCATAGCAATGCATACAAGTACGGATAAAAGCCTTTTGATCTTTCTCATTTGCCTCAACTCCTCATGAAAAGTACGATAAAAATACAATTTTATTTTACACCTTGTACATATAATTTGTCAAGCTCCTGTTAAAATTTCCCGCCAAAAATGTCGCGGCGCGGCTGTACCGCGCTCCGTTAAGATCCGCCCTTGTTTATGCCCGCGCGCTTTGATAAAATGTATGTTTCCCCGGGCCGGAGCATACCATTTAACGAGGCGGGTATTTTGGATAACAAATGTTGTTTTTCTCCAAACGCGCGTGCCCGCGTTGTATTTTTACACTTTGTTTATAGGAGAGGAAATTAAAGAAAAACTATGATTATATAGGGAGGAAAATCGTGTTTGACCTGAGTTACGCGCTGAAAAGCGGCTATACGGTTAAAATTACCGGCGAAAACCCCGAGCGCTTTCTCAATGCCGCCGCGGCAAAGGGTATATTTATTTCCGGAGCGGTGAGAGAGCCCGGAGGACTGAGAGCCCGGATAAGCAAAAACGCCCTTGCGCTTATGGAAAAGGATATGCCCGATGGGCTGGAGCTGGAGGTGCTACGCAGTCATGGACCGGCGAGGGCGCTGGGCAGATACAAAGGTCGGTCAATGCTCTTTGTGGGACTGCCGCTGATGCTGCTGGTTGTCTTCGCGTCCACAAGGTTTGTCTGGAGGGTGGAGATAAACGGCGGAGAACCGGGGCTGAGGCGGCAGGTGGAGGAATTTGTGACCAAAAACGGCGTCCGTCCCGGAGCAAGGATAAAGGACATCGACCGGACTGCCATCAGCCGCAAGGCCATTCTGACCTTTGACGAGCTGATGTGGCTGTGGATCGACATCCGGGGCACCGTGGCCAGGGTCAATATTGCGGAGCGTGATCTTCCTCCCGAAATCGCGTCAAAGGAGCCTGCCAACGTAATAGCCGCGGAGACCGGCGTTGTGGAAAGGCTGACCGTGACCGGCGGCGCGGCGGCGGTGTCTGAGGGCCAGAGCGTGGAAAAGGGGAGCCTCCTTATCAGCGCAGTGGTGGAGAGCGAACGTGTCGATCCCATGCTTCGCCATGCCGGGGGAGAGGTCATCGCCCGGGTGTGGAGGGAAAAAAACATACTTATACCCAAGCTTACCGAAAAAAGAACCAGAACAGGAGCCTCAAGGGTCATCAGAGCAATAAAAATTAAAAAATTTATTGTAAATTTTTCATTAAACAGTAGCATTTTGTACCCAAAGTATGATAGAATAAAGAAAAGCTATAGGCTGGGAAATATTCCGGTGGAATTCATATCCTGCAAATATATGGAGGTGGACGCCGAATATGTTCCCACAGACATAGAAAAGCAAAAATCGGACTTCCGCCGTACCTTTGAGGAGGAGCTTGCCTCCGGCGGGGCGGAAATAGTGAGTATAAACGAAAGCCAAAGCGACGCGGGAGACTATGTGGAATATTCCCTTACCGCGGAGTGCCTTACGGATATAGGAAAAACCGTACCTATAGAATAATCCAAAGGAGAAGTGCAGCAGATGGAACGAACATACGAGGCGAATAGTCTTGATACGGTAATGAGCATTTTCGGCAGCTTTGACGCCAATGTTAAGCTTATCGAAAAGGAGCTTGACGTGAGGATATCCAACCACGACAATGTTATACGTATGGTCGGTGAGGACGCGGCCGCGGCCGCGTCGGTCATTGAGCAGATGGCCGCCCGTGTCGAGGCCGGGGAGGAGCTTGACGAGCAAAGCGTCCGTTACGCTATTTTTATGGCAAAGGAGGGGATGGAGTTCATTCCCGCCGCCAGCGGAGATTACATTTGTCTCACCGGGCAAGGCAAGCCCATCAAGTGTAAGACCAGAGGGCAGGAAAACTATATACGCAAGATCAGGGAAAACACCGTGACCATTGCCGTAGGGCCGGCAGGTACCGGCAAGACATACCTTGCCGTGGCAATGGCGGTGGACTCCTTCCGGCGCAAGGAGGTCAGCCGTATAATTCTGACCCGTCCCGCTGTGGAAGCCGGGGAAAAGCTTGGTTTCCTGCCGGGGGATCTTCAGATGAAGGTAGACCCCTATCTCAGACCCCTGTATGACGCCTTGGCGGATATGCTCGGAATTGAAAACTATCAGAAGTATATGGAGCGGGGGCTGATCGAGATCGCGCCCCTGGCCTATATGCGCGGGCGAACCCTTGACGACGCGTATATCATCCTTGACGAGGCCCAAAACACCACCCCGGAGCAGATGAAAATGTTCCTCACCCGTATAGGCTTCGGAAGCCACGCGGTAATAACCGGCGACGTCACCCAGATCGACCTGCCTTTAGTAACCAAAAGCGGTCTCAAGGACGCTGTGAAGGTGCTTAAAAACATTGACGATATTGCCATAGTCCAGCTTACCAACCGGGATGTTGTGCGTCATCCCCTTGTACAGAAAATAATCGCTGCTTATGAAAGAAGCGAAAGGAAGGAGCAGCTGCACGGTGGACAATAAGAAAACTCTCTGCGCAAAAAGGCTGATTGTGGGCCTCACTACCTTTGCCGCGATCATGGCCATATGCCTTACGGCGGGGAAGGTGGGCCAGTATGAGCTTAATGTGGGGGATATTTCCACAGCGGATGTGTATTCGCCCCGCACCATTATTGACAAAACCACCACCAACGCCCAGCGCGAGGCGGCGGAACGAAGCGTCCAGCCCGCGTATAAACGGGATAACGAGCTTCAGACCTCGGCGCTGGACAGGCTTAACGACTTTTTTTCTCTTGTGCGGACAGTGCGTAATGACGACGCTTACGAAAACACGGACGCGCGCGTAGCCATACTCCGAAGCCGTATCAAGGTGGAGCTTGATGTGGAATACTGCGAGACTATGCTTACAATACCCAATTCCACCTTTGAGAAAATGGCCGGCGCCGTGACAGACGCGGTCGACAGTATTATGTCTGACGGCGTTGCCGACAAGGATGACGCAATGGAGCTGTTTCAGGCAAAAATGGAGAATGAGGGCTTTGGCGAGTCGATAGTTCTGGCCGCGACTGCCTTGGGCGAACAGGTAATAAGCGAAAACCTCACCGTTGACGAGGCCGCTACCCAGAAGCGGAAGGACGAGGCCTCCGCCGCTGTGGTTCCCATTGAATACAAAAAAAATCAGACCCTTGTGCGCAAGGGCGAGATTGTCACTCAGGCACAGATTGACATGCTCGGGGAGCTTGGACTACTTAAGGGTACCAGCGCCGTAAGCGTGCGCTATACTGTCGGTGTAACGTTGCTTTTGGTAATGTGTTTCCTGCTTATCGGGGCGTATATTATGTTCTGCGACCCGAAGCTTGGAAGAAACATCGGATGCCTTGTAATAATTGCCATAGTCAGCAGCCTGACCGTGGCCATGAGCTTTTATCTGGGACGATACCTTGGCGACACCACCCGCTGCATCCTGCCTATGGGTCTCGCGGCGTCGCTGATCGCTGTGTTCGCGGATCCGAAAATCGCCATGCTGGTCAATATGTGTCTCAGCTTTTTCGGAGCTATAGGCGTTCAGCACGATTGGAGCTACGGAGTCTGTCTCATTATCAGCGGAAGCATAACCGCGTTCTGCTTCAGTCGGGTCAAGCGACGTGTGGATCTTATCCCGGCTACTCTACTTTCATCTATTGGCTGCGGCATGTCGTTTGCGTGCATGGCCATGCTGGAAACGGAGGATATTCGGGGAATACTGATACATTTTGCTATGGGCGTTTTGGGGGGCTTTATCTCCGGGATAATCACATCGGGCTCAATGTCCTTCTGGGAGCTGTGCTTTGACGTGCTTACTCCCATGAAGCTCAACGAGCTGAGCAACCCCGAGAGCAAGCTGCTGAAAAAGCTGCTGATACAGGCTCCCGGCACATATCACCATTCCCTTACAGTGGCAAATATTGCCGAGATCGCCGCCCGCAGCATCGGCGCGGACAGCGTCCTTGCAAGGGTTGGAGCCTACTACCACGATATAGGCAAGATCAACCATCCGCTGTATTTCAAGGAAAACCAGTACAATGAAAATCCTCATGACAAAATGGACTACGCCGACAGCGCGCGGGTCATAATTTCCCATGTTCCGGACGGCCTCGCGATCGCGGCTCAGTACCATCTGCCTCACGGGATAAGGGATATTATCGCCCAGCACCACGGAACCACAAACACGGGCTATTTTTACAAGCGGGCTCTGGCACAAAATCCGGATGTGGACGAGACGGCCTTCTCATATCCCGGGCCGAAGCCCCAGACAAAGGAGGCGGCAATAGTCATGCTCTGCGACGGCTGTGAAGCCGCTGTAAGGAGTCTCAGCAGCAAGGACGAGGCGGAAATTGACAAGATGGTGAGGGGGCTTATCAAAGCAAGGCTGGAAAGCGGGCAACTCAACGAGTGCGACATGACCTTCGGAGATCTGGAAACGGTGACCGAATGTATTATCAAGACCTTGGGCGGTTACTTTCACGAAAGAATACAATATTAGGGGAGATCAAGAATGATAGAATTTATTTTTGATAACGAACAGGAAAAAATAGAATTTACGCAAGAAATGGAGAACGTAATCCAGCGGGCAGTGTCCGCTGTCATGGAGGTGCTGGAATGCGCGGAGCTTGACTATGAGGTCAGCGTGCTGATTACCGACAACGAGGGTATACATAAGATTAACCGTGAGACACGGGGCATTGACGCGCCCACGGATGTGCTCAGCTTCCCCATACTGGAATTTGACGACGACGGGGTAATGATCGAGGAAAGCGGCGACTATGACGGCGATCTGCTTCTTTTGGGGGATATCGTCATTTCCCTTGAGAGGGCCGAGGCTCAGGCCGAGGAGTACGGTCACAGCATGGAAAGGGAGATAGGCTTCCTTTCGGCTCACAGCGCCCTTCACCTGATGGGATTTGACCATCAGGGGGAGGAGGACACCCCCGTTATGCGGGAGCTTGAGCGCAAGGTCATGGACAAAATCGGTTTGAAAAGGTAGGAACAAGCTATGGAAAACAAAAACGACTCTCTAAAAGCAAGCTTCCGTCACGCATTTGACGGCCTTGGCTACGCCTTCAAGACTCAGCGGAACATGAAGATACATTTTGCCGTAACCATAGCCGTGGTGACATGTTCGGTGGTTTTTGGTCTGCCATGGATACAAAAGGCCATACTTGCCGCCATGTGCGGAGCTGTGATAATGGCCGAGCTTTTTAACACGGCTATCGAAAACGCGGTGGACATATGCGCTCCCGAATTCAACATGTACGCCAAACAAGCCAAGGACGCGGCTGCCGGGGCGGTGCTGGTTATCAGTATTGCCGCGGCGATTGTGGGAATTATAATATTCTTTCCCTGCCTGCTCAGGCTGATCGACCTGATACAACACCTCATTTGAGAAAGGACTTAAAACAATGGACAAAGAATTTAAATCAGGCTTTGCCGCAGTGGTTGGACGCCCCAACGTGGGGAAATCCACTTTGATAAACGGCCTCACAGGACAAAAGGTTGCCATAGTTTCCTCCAAGCCCCAGACTACCCGCAGCAATATGCTGGCCATGGACAACGGCGACGGCTACCAGATTGTTTTTACAGACACTCCCGGTGTGCACCGTCCACGCACCTCACTGGGCAAATTCATGAACGACTCAGCCGTAAAGGCTGTGGACGGAGTGGACTGCGCCCTGCTTGTGGTCGAGGCGGGTCGGGAGATATACGACCTTGAAAAGGAGATATTGGACGGCCTTATCGGGCGCAATATCCCCGTTATTCTTGTAATCAACAAGACCGATACCGTGAACAAGGAGGAAATTCTTCCCCAGATAGAGGCGTTTTCCAAGCTGTACGATTTTGCGGCAGTGGTACCCGTCTGCGCGAAGCGAAAAAACAATCTCGATGTTCTGAGAAATGAGATACTTGCTCTCATGCCTGAGGGCCCGGCCTACTATCCCGACGACATTGCCGCGGATCGGAGCCTGCGGCAGATGTGCGAGGAAATCATCCGCGAGAAAATACTCCGCCTGTTGGACAAGGAGGTTCCCCACGGTACGGCTGTGGAGATCGAGGAAATGAAGGAGGAAGAGGGTCTTACCCGGATAAGCGCCGTTATCTACTGCGAAAAATCCGGCCACAAGCCCATCATAATCGGCAAAAACGGCGAAAGCCTCAAGCGCATAGGCTCCTACGCCCGTGAGGATATGGAAAAGCTTTTGGAAACCAAGGTGTTTTTGAAGCTGTGGGTAAAGGTGCGCAGTGACTGGCGCAACAAGCCCTCCGCGCTGAGGGAGCTCGGCTATACCGAAAAGGAATAAATTACAGCGTTTAAAATTCTCCCCTCCCACAAACAATACTTGTCGGAGGCGGAAAAATGAAGGACGTATTTTGGAAATATTTTACCGAAACAGGCAATATTGAGATGTATCTTGAATACAAAAAACACAGCCGAAGGCAGGAGTCATTAAAGAATGAACGAAGTGATAAGGACAAACGCGCTGATTGTACGCACAGCCAACAGCGGAGATAACGACCGTATGCTTACGGCTGTTTCCCCGGAGCTTGGAAAGATCAGCGTTCTGGCGAAGGGCGTGCGCAGCCTTAAAAACAAAAACAGTACTCCCACGGGAGTACTGTGCTACAGTGACCTTGTGCTTAAGGCGAGGCAGGACATATATCTGCTTGTAAGCGCGGAATGCATCGAGGGCTTTTACGACCTGCGCAAAAGCGTGGAGGGCGTGGCTTACGCCATGTATTTTGCTTCCCTGCTTGAGGCCTTCAGCGGAAGGGATATGCCGGCAGGGGAGGAGCTGCGGCTCTTGCTGAACACTCTTTACGTCTTAGCCCGCAGACCCGAGGATGGCGCGGTTTTAAAAATAGTGTATGAGCTGCGCTTTGCCGAGATAATGGGACTGGCTCCCTACATATCCGAAGAATGCCCTTGCGGAAGCCGGGCCGCGTACTTTTCAATCGCGGAGGGGGAGAGCTGTTGCGCCCTCCACCGGGATCAGACGGCTGTAAGCATGGGCCCGGACGAAATGAGCGTGGCGGAGTATATACTCACCTCGGATCTTAAGGAGGCGCTGTCCTTCCGTTCGCCCCCGGAGCTGGTGGCGAAGCTCGGCGTCACTTGCGAAAGATATCTGGAATACCACCTGGGCAAGCTCCCCCGAACCCTTGACTATTTAAAAAATATTCTTAAAAATCCCACATAAAAAACAGAGCGTTACACATAATATATCCATAACTTATCAAAGGAAGGGTATTTATGAAAAAACGCTCTTTTATGTTGTTTGTATCGATAGTCTCCCTGTTGTATGTAATATCCAACGGAGCGGCAATATCGGTAATATCCAAAAACGGCTCCACGGGCAGCGAGGTGAGGCAGATACAGACCAAGCTTAAAAATTGGGGCTATTACACAGGCAGCGTGGACGGCGTTTACGGCTGGCAGACCGAAAGCGCGGTCAAAAGCTTCCAGCGAAAAAACAACCTCGCCGTGGACGGAATAGCGGGAGAAAAAACCCTTCAGGCCATGGGGATATACTCATCCGGCAGCGCCAATTCCCAAAACGAAAGTCAGGTTTATCTGCTGGCGAAGGTGATTAACGGCGAAGCCAGGGGCGAGCCATATGAGGGGCAGGTAGCGGTGGGCGCGGTGGTGCTAAACCGTGTGGATCATCCCTCGTTTCCTAACAGCATCAGCGGTGTAGTATACCAGAAGGGCGCGTTTACAGCGGTGGATGACGGCCAGATTGACGCCGAAATGCATTCCAGCAGTATGAGGGCAGCCCGTGACGCCCTGAACGGCTGGGATCCGACAGGAGGAGCAATATATTATTACAACCCGGTCACTGCCACTAACAAGTGGATACGTTCGAGAAAGATAATCTGCACCATAGGCAAGCACGTTTTTTGTGAGTGATCCGTGAGGGGATACTCACAAAAAGCTGATTTTCATATTTTAAAATCCAGCGGGTCAAAGAATGATGTGTCAAGAACACGTCTTCTTTTGACCCGCTTTGCGAATGGGTCAAACTTATATCTGCCGCAGCTGCCGCCGGGGGAGACTCTGCCCTTGTATTTGCATTCATAGTTGCCGTCATTTTCCGCGACATGCTGACAGTAGCGGCATTCACTGTCTTCCTTTGGCTTTTTAAAAAAAAGCATATCATCACTCCTCGCATACATCTATATTACTACAAAAAAAATAAATATGCAACACAATTCGCAAATTTATTCATATTATGTTTACGGGAAGGCTGTTCCCAATACTCAAAAGGAGCTTATTAATGAAGGATATTATGGACTTTATCGATGATGATTACAACGAATGCGCCTGCCTCAACAAGCTTCCCCTCGCATACTCCTACACTCCTATGCAGGAGCTTGACACGGTTTACAGCTATGAGGAAGGCCTGAAAAACGGTACGATGTTTCCGCAGCTGAATATGCCGCTGGGCGTTTACGGAAACAATTTCGGCAAAACGGAGGTAAGACAGTGATGGACAGTGAACGGGCGGCAATGCTCAAAAAGGTACAGGAGGCGGATTTTGCCGCCTATGACCTTGCGCTTTACCTTGACACTCATCCCGATTGTCAGACAGCTTTGACCATGTACAAGGAAGCCGCGGAAAAAAGCTGTGCTTACCGCCGTGAGTTTGAAGCGGCATACGGCCCTCTTACCGCCATGGCAAGCTCGGCGGCGGCGCCGTGGCAGTGGATAAAAAATCCCTGGCCATGGAACAGGCAATAACGGAGGTATAGCTATATGTGGATCTATGAAAAAAAGCTTCAGTATCCGGTGAAAATCAAGAACCCCGACGCCAGAATGGCTCAAGCCATACTCAGTCAGTATGGAGGCCCAAACGGTGAACTTGGAGCAAGCTTGCGATATCTTAGTCAAAGATTTTCCATGCCGGACGAGGTGACCAAAAGCGTTTTGAACGATGTCGGGAGCGAGGAACTCGGGCACCTTGAAATGGTTGGAACAATAGTGCATCAGCTTACAAGAAATCTTTCCGAGGATGAAATCAAAAACAGCGGCTTTGCGCCCTATTATGTTGACCACGGGACAGGGATCTATCCGGCCAGCGCCGCGGGTGTACCTTGGAGCGCGGCATATATCCAGTCCTTGGATGATGTTATAGCGGATCTGACCGAGGATCTTGCGGCAGAGCAGAAGGCCAGAGTCACTTATGACAATATATTGCGCCTTGCGGACGATCCGGACGTTATCGACGCCATACGCTTCTTGCGTCAGCGGGAGATAGTGCATTTTCAGCGCTTCGGCGAAGCGCTGCGCCGCGTGACCGATTTGAAGGACAGTAAAAAGTATTACTGAATGTAACTAAACGAAATACGTCCCCCGGGTCTCGTCT
>CAYTWZ010000023.1:0-21194 GCA_964442035.1 uncultured Oscillospiraceae bacterium | reverse complement strand
CTTTCTCCCACCGAAAACGCCCCATGACGGGCTTTCAGCCCTTATTGAACTAAATGAAATTCAAAGACGCGGAGGAAGCCTGTATGGGCCCCTCCGCGAATTTAATAGAGCTTAACGCGCCTTATTGAACAGGATCAGGCCTTGCCGATGCTTCCGAAAAGCTCCATCTTTTCCTTAACAGTGGCCTTGATAGCCTCAGTGCCGGGAGCCAGGAGCTTTCTGGGATCGAAGCCCTTACCCTGGAGATCCTTGCCCTCTTCAATATACTTGCGGGTAGCGGCAGCAAAGGAGAGCTGGCACTCAGTGTTAACATTGATCTTGGCTACGCCAAGGTCAATAGCCTTCTTGATCATATTCTCGGGGATGCCTGTACCACCATGAAGCACAAGGGGCATACTGCCTGTCTTGGCCTTAATGTTTTCGAGAGCGTCAAAACGTAGGCCGCCCCAATTTTCGGGATATTTGCCGTGAATGTTGCCTATACCGGCGGCAAGCATGGTAACGCCGAGATCAGCGATGCGCTTGCACTCATCAGGATCCGCAACCTCACCCATACCTACAACGCCGTCCTCTTCGCCGCCGATGCTGCCGACCTCAGCCTCAAGAGAAAGTCCCTTCTGGGCGCAAATATTTACAAGCTCGGTGGTCTTTGCCACGTTTTCTTCAATGGGATAGTGTGAACCATCAAACATTACAGAAGAGAAGCCCGCCTCAATACACTTAAGGGCTCCTTCATAGCTGCCGTGATCAAGGTGAAGCGCTACGGGAACAGTGATCTTAAGCTCCTCAAGCATACCATTGACCATGCCTACAACTGTTTTGTAGCCTGTCATGTACTTACCGGCACCCTCGCTTACACCGAGGATAACAGGCGACTGAAGCTCCTGTGCAGTGAGAAGAATAGCCTTTGTCCATTCCAGATTATTGATGTTGAACTGTCCAACGGCATAATGTCCGTCACGGGCCTTTTCAAGCATCTCTTTTGCGGAAACCAACATTTAGATTACCTCCTGAATAAAGATGAATATTTAAAGAAATAAATTCTTTTGTCCTTATTATTATGACATACTTTTTGGAAAAAATCAATATATTTATTTCACAAAGGGAAATTTTTAGTAAAAAAGTTTTGTAAAAAGGTCGTAATTATGAAATTAAAAAATATTTTGCTTGATATATTGATCTTGGGGTGCTTAGTAACGGCGGCAGGAGCCTCTGTGGGAAAGCAACGACCTATAAGCGACGAACTGATGAAGTGGATACTATTTATGAGTGCGAATATTGACCTTCCCGCCCCGGCTCCCGCGGCTGAGCCTGAGCCCAGGTCCCCCGATCCGGTGGTGTTTAAGCGCACCATAACCTCCGCTCCACTGTCCTCACAGGGGCTTTACATAACCAATCTGGCGGAAGCGGATGTGAACATTGACGAGCTCCTCAGCATGCCTCCGGAGGCAATAGGTGCCGAGGTGCTGATACTTCACACCCACGGATGTGAGGCCTACACCCCATCGGAGCAGTACAGCTACACTCCGAGCAGCGATTTTAGAACGACGGACAAAAGCTTTAACGTGGTACGAGTGGGCAATGAGATACAGCAATGCCTTGAGGCGGCAGGGGTAAAGGTAATTCACGATACCACCCTCTGTGACGATCCGGACTTTAACAAAAGCTATTCCAGATCCTATTCCATAGCAAAAAAATATCTTGAAGATAACCCCAATATCAAGGTAATACTTGATGTGCACAGGGACAGCATAGCCGGCGAAAACGGTGAACAGATCAAAACCGCGGCCACCGGCGGCGTCTCCCAGCTTATGTTTGTAGTAGGAACCGACACGGGAGGCGCGGAGCACCCTCTTTGGCGGCAGAACCTGTCCTTTGCCCTCAATTTGCAAAAACGGCTTATCGCCATAGATCCAAACCTGATGCGCCCCATCAACCTGCGGAGTAGTCGATTTAACCAGCAGCTTTCCACCTCAAGCCTTATACTTGAGGTGGGTAGCGACGGTAACACGTTGGAGGAAGCCCTCGGCGCAGCCCGGATATTCGGTGATGAATTGGGCAAATATCTGACAGGAAGGTCATAATAAACATTAAGGAAGCGCTGAATAATTCACGCCTACGGCTTAAAACGCAGCTGCGGGAAAATTATCCTCGCCAATCAGCATTTTAGAATTGTTCAGTGCTTCCTTAATTCATCTGTAAAACGACCGCTTACCCGGCAAAGTCCTCAGTCATCGCGTCCGGCAGATCAGCCCGCACAAACTTGGGCTTGCCGCCGTCAAAGCTTTCCTTGTCGAATACCACTCGCACAATGCTCTTGTCTGATGGAATATCAAACATCGCGTCATTGAGCACTTTTTCCATAATGGCTCTGAGACCTCTGGCCCCTGTGCCCCTCTCTATGGCCTTCCGGGCAATAAAGCTGAGAGCATCGTCAGTGATCTCAAAGTCCACATTGTCTATTTCAAAAAGCTTTTTGTACTGGCGCACAAGAGCGTTTTTGGGCCGAGTCAGTATCTCCTTAAGAGCTTCCTCTGTAAGGGAGTCAAGGGACACTACAACCGGCACACGGCCCACCAGCTCGGGTATAAGGCCGTACTTGATCAGGTCACGGGGCTCGGTCTGCTTAAGAATCGCCCCTGTGTCCTTTTTCGTACGGCTTTCCACCTCCGCGCCAAAGCCTATTCCCTGCTTGCCGATGCGCTTTTCAACTATCTTTTCCAGTCCCGAAAAAGCTCCTCCGCAGATGAAAAGTATGTTGGTGGTATCTATCTGGTAAAACTCCTGATGGGGATGCTTGCGGCCGCCCTGAGGCGGCACAGAGGCCACTGTGCCCTCAAGTATCTTAAGCAGCGCCTGCTGTACACCCTCGCCGCTTACGTCCCTTGTGATGGAGACGTTTTCCCCCTTCTTTGTTATCTTGTCGATTTCATCGATATAGATTATGCCGTGTTCCGCAAGGGTTATGTCGTAATCAGCCGCCTGTATCAGCTTAAGCAGAATGTTTTCCACATCCTCACCTACGTATCCCGCCTCGGTGAGGCTTGTAGCGTCCGCAATGGCAAAGGGAACCTGAAGTATCTTTGCCAGTGTCTGTGCAAGCAACGTCTTTCCGCTTCCTGTTGGGCCAAGCATCAGTATATTGCTCTTTTGGAGCTCCACATCGTTGTCGCTTTGGTCATTGGAATTGATGCGCTTATAGTGGTTGTAAACCGCCACAGCAAGGCTTCGCTTGGCGTCATCCTGACCTATAACATAATCGTCCAATATGTTTTTTATTTCATGAGGTGTGGGCACTCCATCGAGGGGTGGCAAATCACCGCCTTCCACGTATTCGGGAGATTTATCCTGCACAATGTCGTAGCAGGCCATAATACAGTCCTCGCAAATCATGGCGTCAATGCCCATTACGATCTGATTGCTTATCTGGGATTTTGGACGCCCGCAAAAGGAGCAAAAGATCTGATCTTCATTATGATGAGTATTTGGCATATTGAATTCTTTGCCTTTCCGCCTGCCATAATGGGAGCTCCGGCTCGCCGCAGGCAATGCTTACCGGTCATACAATTCGTTATACAATTCGGGAGGACATTATGTCCTCCCTTATTTATGAATTATTTGTGCGTATCAATGACCTTGTCGATAAGACCGTACTCCACTGCCTCATCCGCTGTGAGGAAATTATCCCTCTCAGTGTCGGCCTTGACCTTTTCAAGTGGCTGGCCGCAGTTTTCGCTGAGTATCTCATTGAGCTTATCCTTAATGGCAACAATCCTTTCGGCATGAATCTGTATGTCGGTGACCTGACCTTGGTATCCCCCCAAAGGCTGGTGGATCATTATCTCACTGTTGGGAAGGGCCATGCGCTTGCCCTTGGCTCCGCTGCTGAGAAGGAATGCCCCCATGCTGGCTGCCATGCCCACACATATAGTGGCCACATCACACTTGATATACTTCATTGTGTCATATATCGCCATGCCAGATGTCACACTGCCGCCGGGACTGTTAATATAAAACATAATGTCCTTATCCGGATCCTCGCTCTCAAGGAACAAAAGCTGGGCTACAATAAGGCTGGCTGTGGTGTCATTTACCTCCTCGCTGAGGAAAATTATCCTGTCCTTCAGCAAACGGGAGTAAATGTCGTAGCTCCGCTCCCCCTGACCTGTCTGTTCAACAACGTAAGGTACCAATGCCATAGTTTATTTCCTCCTGACAAAAAATTTATTTAATGACCGCGTTGTCCTTAAGGAATTTAACGGTCTTGGTTATCGCGATATCAGCCTTCATACTGTCAATATTAGCTGCCATGATATCCTTTACCTTTTCTACTTCCATCTTGTATATATCGGCAAGCTGAGCATATTCGGCCTCAACGTCATCATCATCGGCCTCGATGGACTCGGCGTTCTTAATGGCTTCAAGCACAAGAGAAGTCTTTACGTTCTCGGTAGCGTTTTCCTTCATCTGCTCCCTTACGGAGTCCATTGTAAGGCCTGTGTACTTAAGGTAGTTTTCCATTGTAAGGCCCTGACTCTCAAGCCGGTAGCTCATATCCTGAATTTGTTTGTCAATCTGCTGCTCTATCATGCACTCAGGCACTTCAACGGAAGCATTGGCAACAACGGCAGACACAATGTCGCTTTCCAGCTTGTGCTCAGCCTCATTCTCCTTGCCCTTAAGTATGTTCTCGGCCACGTTCTTACGAAGATCCTCAAGGGTGTCAAAATCGCTTACATCCTTGGCGAACTCGTCGTCAAGCTCGGGGAGGTTTTTGCGGGCGGCCTCGTGCATTACGCACGCAAAAACCGCTTCCTTGCCCGCAAGCTCCTTAGCGTGGTAATCTTCAGGGAATGTCACGTTTACATCTATATGTTCATTAAGCATTTTTCCTATAAGCTGATCCTCAAAGCCGGGAATAAACTGGTCGCTTCCTAGCTCCAGCTCAAAGCCCTCGGCCTTGCCCCCCTCAAAGGGAACTCCGTCAACGCTGCCGTCAAAGTCAAGAGTAACCGTGTCGCCCTTTTCAACCTGACCGTTTTCAATGGTCTCGATGCTGGCGGCGTTGTCACGCATTTTCGCAATCTCGTCATTGATCTCCTCGTCACATACAACAGCTGACGCCTTAGCGGCCTCAATGCCCTTGTACTGGCCAAGAGTTACCTCGGGACGTACCGTAACAGTGGCAGAGAACACAAAGGGATCCCCCTCCTTGATGGATACGATGTCGATCTTAGGCATTTCAACGGGATCAAGCTCTGCTTCCTTCACTGCCTCATCGTACGCGTCAGGGCAGCAATAGTTGATGGCGTCATCATACAGTACCGCTTCGCCGTAAAATTTTTCAATAACAGCCTTGGGTACCTTTCCTTTGCGAAAACCGGGAATGGCCAAATTCTTCACATTCTTACGGTAGCTCCTCATCATAGCTTCCTTAAAAGCCTCCGCGGATATCTCAACCTCAAGATACACCTTGCTGTTTTCCTGCTTTTCAACCTTTAATACTTTCATGGTTAGCTTCCTCCTATAGTTCACTTTCAGTCAATTCATATTTCAGTAGGGGCTGAAAGCCCGTTACGGGGCGTTTCGGCGGAATAAAGAAACTCCCACCGAAAAACGAAAGGGTCGCCCGCCGTCTATAGAGACGGTGACACCTTTCGTTTAGTTATATCACAAATCAGGGAAAAAATCAATAGTTTTTTTGAAAATTTTTCAATCCGCAAGCTTTAGTGGCTTAAAATTCAGATAATCTGCCGAAACAAGGTGGCAGTTGAGAGCCTTTGGCCGGTATGTCCTGGCCGCATTGCCGTGGAGATGCCCGAACACGCACATCCACGCCCGATAGCCGCTGAGCAGATCGATAAACTCATCTGCCGGAGGGTAATGGAGAGCGGCAATAATGGGCTTGTTAAGCTTTTCCCCCTCCTTAAGAGCCATTTCAAGACGGATAAGCTCCCGCTTGTATACGACCATATCCTTTTCGGTAAAATCCTTATCCGATGGCGTTATCCAGCCCCTTGAGGCACAGACAGCATAATTTCCGCAGTCAAAGGCATTGTTCTGAAGGAAGAACGCGTTATTTATCCCCAATTCCTCCATAAAGGAGTAAAACTTTGCCTTGCCGTTCCACCAAAAATCATGATTGCCCTTACTCATAAGCTTTATACCGGGCAGTTCCCGCAAAAACTCAAAATCCTTACGGCATTCCTCCATGCGCATTGCCCAAGAGAAGTCCCCGTTCATTATGATATAATCATCATCTGTGAGGACACTCATATTCTTTTGGATTTTTTCCACATAGCCCTGCCAGCCTTCGCCGAATATGTCCATAGACTTATTAACGCCCAAGGGCAGGTGCCAGTCGCTCATAGCGTATATTGCCATAATATTCCTCGCATAAAAGTTTTGATAATGAAAATACTAATCTTGAAGCAGAAATAAACCACTTATTCCTGCCGCAAAAAATAAAAAAGGGGAGCATTTAAATGAGTAAAGCTTACAAAACAGACCGTCCCATCGAAGGCATCCACTGTGAAGTCGCCTCCTGTGATTTTCACGCGCCTGAGGACAAATGTACAGCCAATTCCATCAAGGTCGGTGTGAAGGACACAGCTTCCTCTCAGGTAGCTGACTGCGAGACCTACAGCAAAAAGTCCGGCTGCTGCAAGTAAGTACAAGCCTTACCACCCCATGGGGAATACAGATTGCCCCATGAGGCGGTAACCGGCCTATTTTTACATACTTTAGCCCAAAAATTCGTTAACAACAGCCTTCATCATGCTTTTGTCGCAAACTGTTTCAAAGCGCACATCCTTGTACTCCAAAGCGCCCAGACCTTCGGGGATATCCATACCATACCTCAGGGACAAAAGCCTCAAAAGCTCGAACTCATCCCGATCATCCACCTCATTCGCGCCCAAGAGGGCGGTAAGAACATCGGCGTTGAACTTGAAAGGGCTTGCGGTAGACGCAATGACCGTCTTTGTCTTATCCCTTGTTTCGT
Organism: uncultured Oscillospiraceae bacterium; assembly: GCA_964442035.1. Taxonomy (GTDB): domain Bacteria; phylum Bacillota; class Clostridia; order UMGS1883; family UMGS1883; genus JAFLUQ01. Next base: position 14,191 of record CAYTWZ010000023.1, on the reverse strand, counting down.
TGACGTATGCCTCCTGCACAGCCACGGCCACAGCCGTGTGGGGATCAATGACATATCCGTACTTTTCCTCAATGTCGCGTATAGTTTCCATGCACTTTTTATCATCAGCATATCCGGCCCAAAAGTTTGCCTTAACCTCGTCAAATATCTTCTGAGAAACCGTGTAGCGCCCTGTCTCCTTAAGGCTGTCCATGTATTCCCTTACCAAGGCGTCACTGCGTCCGGAAAGAAGGTAAAGCAGCCTTTCCAAATTTGAGGAAATTAGAATGTCCATGGACGGAGAGATCGTGGTATAAAACTTTCTGTTCCGGTCATAGGTTCCCGTGCTGATAAAGTCGGTCAGTACATTGTTGGCATTGGAAGCGCAGATCAGCTTTTTAATGGGTATGCCCATGCTCTTGGCGTAAAACGCCGCCAGGATGTTGCCAAAATTACCTGTGGGTACACAAACGTTGATTTCTTCCCCGGGCTTAATCTCATCACCCTTAAGCATGTCACAGTATGCGGAAAAATAGTACACTATCTGAGGTACAAGCCGTCCCCAGTTGATGGAATTGGCGCTGGACAAAACCTTGCCCTTGCTCTCAAGCGCCTTTGCATACTCCTCGTCTGTAAATATGGCCTTGACTCCGGTCTGAGCGTCGTCAAAGTTGCCGTTTACGGCGCTGACAAACACATTCTGCCCTTCCTGTGTACACATTTGAAGGCGCTGTATATGGCTTACGCCGTTGTCAGGGAAGAACACGACTATCTTTGTGCCTTCAACATCTCTGAAGCCCTCCAGCGCCGCCTTGCCGGTGTCACCGCTGGTTGCGACCAGAATTACGACTTCCTTGTCCATACCTATCTTCTTCATGGATGTAGTAAGAAGGTGCGGCAGTATCTGTAGCGCCATATCCTTAAAGGCGCATGTTGGTCCGTGCCACAGCTCCAGCACATAGCGCTCCTTGTCCAGCTTGTAAACTGGAGCAATGGAGTCCGTGCCGAATTTGGCCTTTGTATAGGCCTTGCTTACGCAGTCCTCCACCTCAGCGGTCTTAAAGTCCGTAAGGAAGTACCCAAGCACTCTTTTGGCTCTTTCGTTATAGCTCATGGAGGCCATTTCGCATATAACGTCCATAGGAACCAAAGGAATGGTGTCAGGGATAAACAGTCCGCCCTCGGCGCTGAGGCCCTTGACAATGGCCTCAGCGGAAGTGACGCTGACATTTGAATTACGCGTGGAATTATATTTCATTACAGTCCGTACCTTTCTACAATTACTTTACAACCAGATTGACAAGCTTGCCGGGAACATAAATCACTTTGAGTATCTTTTTTCCATCGGCCACAGCAGCCTTGACCTTTTCGCTTTCAAGAGCCATTTTTTCGATCTCCTCGCGGCTTATGTCAGCGGGTACAATCAGTCTGTCACGGAGCTTGCCGTTCATCTGAAGCACTACTGTTATCTCATTGTCAACGGTCTTTTCCTCATCGTAGGTAGGCCAGCTCTGCTCATTGAGTATTTTCCCGAACAGCCGGTTGTAAAGCTCCTCTGTTATATGGGGCGCAAAGGGGTTGAGCAGTGTAAGGAGCGTCTTAAACTCAGCATGATTTACGCTGCCTACATCGTAAATGGAATTTACCAGCGCCATCATAGCCGCGATGGCGGTGTTAAACTTCATTGCCTCAATATCGGAGCTGACCTTCTTCACAGTCTTGTGCATTGCTACAGTGAGCTGGGGACGGTACTCATCCCCGTCAACAAGCTTATCGCCGAGGGCCCATACCCTGTCAAGGAATCGCTTGCAGCCCTTCATGCTGCTTTCGTTCCATGGGGCGGCCTGTTCGTAATCGCCCATAAACAATACATATACCCTCAGCACATCCGCGCCGTAGACCTTGACCACATCATTGGGATCCACAACATTGCCTTTGGACTTGCTCATCTTGTCGCCGTCAGACCCAAGTATGAGTCCCTGAGCGGTACGCTTGGCGTAGGGCTCGGCAACAGGCACCTCCCCAATGTCATAAAGAAATCTGTGCCAGAACCGGGAATATATCATATGTCGGGTAACGTGCTCCATACCTCCGTTGTACCAGTCAACGGGCATCCAGTACTTAAGAGCCTCCTTGGAGGCAAATTCATTGTGATTTTTGGGATCGCAGTAGCGGAGGAAGTACCATGACGACCCTGCCCACTGAGGCATAGTGTCGGTCTCGCGCCTTGCCTCGCCGCCGCACTTGGGACACTTGCAGTGTACAAAGGAGTCGATTTTGGCAAGAGGGCTTTCTCCGTCGGAGCCGGGCTCGAAGTTTTCCACAGGGGGCAGACGGAGGGGCAGTTCCTCATAAGGCACAGGCACCATGCCGCACTTGGGGCAGTGAACGATGGGGATGGGCTCACCCCAGTAGCGCTGACGGTTAAAGGCCCAGTCCTTCATCTTGTACTGTACGCCTCTTTCGCCCTGACCCTTTTCCTCAAGAATGCCAAGTATCTTGTCAATGGCCTCTTTTTTGGTCTTGATGCCGTCAAGGGGTCCCGAATTGATCATTTCGCCGTCGCCGCTGTAGGCCTCCTTTGAAATGTCGCCGCCCTTGATGACCTGGATTATGTCAATACCAAACTTTTTGGCAAACTCGTAGTCACGGCTGTCATGGGCAGGCACTGCCATAATCGCGCCGGTGCCGTAGCCCATCATTACGTAGTCGGAAATGTAAATCGGTATCTCCTTGCCGTTAACAGGATTAATGGCGGTAAGGCCCTGTATCTTCACGCCTGTCTTGTCCTTGACCAGCTGAGTGCGTTCAAACTCACTTTTTTTGCCGCATTCGGCCTTGTAGGCGTCAAGGGCGTCAATGTTGGCAATGGAGCGGCGGTATTTTTCGATAATGGGATGCTCCGGCGCTATGACCATAAATGTAACGCCGTAAAGCGTATCGGGGCGAGTGGTGTATATCCTCAGCTGCTCGGGCTGCTCCTTGATATCAAAGTTGACAAAAGCGCCTGTGGACTTGCCTATCCAGTTTTCCTGCTGTAGCCTGATATTGGGGAGATAGTCCACGGTGTCAAGTCCTTGCAAAAGCTTGTCGGCATACTTGGTGATCCTGAGATACCACACCTCCTTCGTCCTTTGTACAATGTCGCTGTGGCATATGTCACACTTGCCCCCCTGAGAGTCCTCGTTTGAAAGCACTACCTTGCAGCTTGGGCAATAATTTACAAGGGTCTTATCCCGGAATACAAGGCCATTTTCAAACATTTTGAGGAAAATCCACTGTGTCCACTTGTAATATTCCTCGTCAGTCGTGTCGATCACCCTTGACCAGTCAAAGGAGAAGCCAACCCGGCGAAGCTGCTGGGTAAATTTTTTGATATTGTCGTCAGTAAGCTTCCGGGGATGCACACCGGTTTTGATGGCGGTGTTTTCCGTGGGAAGTCCGTATGCGTCAAAGCCTATGGGGAACAGTACGTTGTACCCCTCAAGGCGGCGCTTGCGACTTATTACCTCAAGGCCGGAGTAAGCCTTGATATGACCCACGTGCATTCCCGCGCCGGAAGGATACGGGAACTCTACCAGCGCATAAAACTTGGGCTTGGGGCTGTTGTCCACAGCCTTGAAGCACTGATGCTCATCCCAGTATTTCTGCCACTTTTCTTCTATCTTATTAAAATCATATTCCATCAAAGGTCATTCCTTTCCTGATTTATAGTTATAACTAAACGAAAGATGTCGACCGTCCCTCAGTTTTCCGTAAGCAATCCGCTTATATCCACATGTGGCGCATCGGACCATAGTCGTTCCAGATCGTAAAAATTCCGCATCTGCGGGGTAAACAGGTGCAGTATCACTCCGCCGAAGTCCATCAGGATCCATCCGCCGCCCCGGCCCTCAATTCTCACCGCCGGAGTGCCGGCCGCAGCCATTTTTTCCGCGGCCTCGTCCGCAAGAGCGCTTAGCTGGCTCAGTCCCGTACCGGAGGCTATGACAAAGTATGAGGCAATTATGGTAGAAGCCTCCACATCCACAACTGCTATTGAGTCGGCCTTTTTTGCGTCAAGAAGCCTGACTAACATGGCCATTTTTTCTTTTTCATTCAAGAGCTTTTCCTCCTGTTAATCAAAATATAGTTTCGCGCCAGCACCGAATTGGGATGTATAAGTCCGCCCTTTGATATAACATGCTTAATGGAACAGTCCAACGCGTACACAAGAGCCTCATCCGCGTCATGCTCCACTATTTCTCTAAGTTGAGCCGACTGCTCCAGCTCACGTCCGGGTTCTGTCATGTCGGCTATGTAGATCAGCTTTTCAAGCCGGGTCATGTCCGGCTTGCCGGTGGTATGATAATATATGGCGTCAAGGATTTCGCTGTCCTCCACGCCGTAGTCCGCCCTTGCCACTGTTGGGCCCAAGAAAGCGTGTACAAGTGCCTTTTCGGACTCACAGTACGGGTCAAGGGTAACGCCGTAGCGCCGACAGTATTCACTAACCTGCTCGGGGGTGAAGTTTTTGGCACAGTCGTGAAGGAGCCCGGCAATATATGCCTTGTCCGGATCAGCCTTAAACAGCGGAGCCAGCCTTACTGCCTCGGCGGCCACTCCAAGGGTGTGCTTGAAGCGCCGTTGGTTTTGGTTTTGTTGAAGCCTTTGAATCATTTCCTCTGCTGTCATTTAAGCACCTCAATTTTTATATAAATTATGTTCAATTATATACTTCTCAACCTTTGCAGGCAGATATTTCTCCATTTCTGCGTCCTTTTGCAGGGCTTCACGGATAAGTGTGCTGGAGATCCGAATTTTTTCCATAGGTATCATTACCGCGGGGGGCTTCACCTCAACTTCCATCCCGCCCCTTGGAAACACAAGCAGCGTAGCCAGAGATGTAATGCGCCACGGCTCATGCCACTGGTGCAGATCCCGGTATGAATCCGCGCCGATCAGGAAAAACAGCCTGTCCTCAGGGTACATACGGTGAAAATCCTCCACCGTATCCGCGCTGTAGGAAACGCCGCCCTTGTCCCACTCGTAGCGACTGACCTCTGACCCTGTTCCCTCAAGAGCAAGAATCGCCATATTGTACCTGTCCTCAAAGTCCGCGGCAAAGCCGCGCTTATGGGGAGCATTGCCCGTAGGGATAACAATAAGCCTGTCCAGCCCCGCGCTTTTGACCGCGCTTTGACATATAGCAAGATGCCCGTTATGGAACGGGTCAAAGGCGCCTCCGAAAAGTCCGATATTCATGCCTAAAAGCCCCTTTACTTTTTGTCAGTCACTTAAACGCCCTGCGCTCCGCGGGAGCATTATCCTCTTATCGTTTGCGCTTTCCCTGTAAATGACCAGCTTGTTCCCGATGCACTGAACCGGCTCGGCGCACAGGCCGGCGCAGAGCATTCCGCAAACCTCCCGTGCGCTCATGAGCGCAGTCTCAAGCACAGTCACCTTAATGATCTCCCGTGCTTCCAGCGCGTCATCCAGCTGCTTAATAAGATTTTCGTTTATGCCGCCCTTCCCTATCTGGAAAATAGCGGGCTGTACATGGCCGATACCCCTGAGGTACGCCCTCTGTTTAGATGTCAACATTTATATTCCCCATTTTTTATTTAATAAAGCACTGATTAATTCTAAAATGCTGTTCGGCGAGAAAATTTTTCTCGCCGCAAAGCAAAAAGCGCATGAATACTTGCTGTATCCCGGTTTATTAAACGAACTGCGGAAAATTCCCGCCAAGGGTTGTTTTAAGCCGTAGGCGCGAATTATTCAACGCTTCCTTAATCTACAAAGTCAAATTCAACGTCCGCGACACACACTGTGTCGCCCTCGCCGCAGCCTGCCTCACGGAGTGCGTCTATTATGCCCTTGCGCCTTAGTGACCGCTGGAAGTACTGAAGACTTTCGTTATCCTCAAAATTAACGCCCCGGAGCAGCTTTTCCACATACGGGCCTTCCACCACATATATCTCCCCGTCTCGGCTGACGGTAAAGTCCGGCCCGTCCGTGATCTCCTCGTCCAAGATCATTTCCGGCTGATAAACGGTAACAGGCTCAAGTGTGTCAAGGAAAGACGCGGTGTAGCTGATAAGCTCCCGTACGCCTCTGCGGCTTGCCGCCGATATTTCAAAAAGCTTAAGTCCTCTATCTGTAATGTAGCGCCTGAAGCTTTCAAGCAGAGACGGATCGGTAATTATATCTGTTTTGTTTGCAGCCACAATCTGCGGCCTTTCGGCAAGCTCCGGGCTGTATAGCGCAAGCTCGCTGTTGATCTTTTCAAAATCGTCAATAGGATCGCGTCCCTCAATGCCGCTGACGTCCACCACATGAATAATGACCCTTGTCCGCTCAATATGGCGCAAAAACTCGTGTCCGAGACCTACCCCTTCATGAGCCCCTTCAATGAGGCCGGGGATGTCCGCCAGCACAAAGCTTTTTCCTTCACCGGCGTCCACTACTCCAAGGTTGGGTTCAAGTGTGGTAAAATGGTAGTTTGCGATCTTGGGTCTTGCGTCGCTTACCACCGAAAGCAGCGTGGACTTGCCTACATTGGGAAAGCCCGCCAGCCCCACGTCGGCAATCAGCTTAAGCTCAAGGGTAACATCGCGTTCCTGTCCGGGGGTGCCGTTTTTGGCAAACTTAGGCGCCTGACGGGTAGGGGTGGCAAAATGAATGTTCCCCCAGCCGCCGCTACCGCCTCGGGCCGCCACAAATTCCTCACCTGGAACGGACATATCCTTAATAACCTTGCCGGTATCGCTGTCCCGGATTACAGTACCCGTCGGAACAAGCACCACCATGTCCTCACCCTTACGTCCGGTGCAGTTGCGGGCTCGTCCGTCGCCGCCGTTGCCGGCCTTGTAGCTTTTGCGGTAGCGAAAATCCATCAGGGTTGTGAGGTTTTTATCCGCCTTAAAAATAATGCTGCCTCCGTTGCCCCCATCGCCCCCATCGGGGCCTCCCGCCGGGACGTATTTTTCCCTGCGGAAGGAAACCAGCCCGTTTCCGCCGTTGCCGGCCTTTATATTAATTTCAGCTGTATCTACAAACATACCGGTTTCCTTTCCTTTTTTCCTCATATATTACTACAATATCCGTCAAATGTCAAGTACCTTTCCCGCACAAAGTTTAAACAAACTCGTCAGGGAACACCTCATGACGTCTATTGAAAGCTGTCTATTATATCAAGCATTTCCACGGGCTTATCGATAATATACTGATAGTCCATGCCTTCCAGCAGATCACGGTATACAAAGCCCCAGCCGCACAGCACACTTATCATACCGGCGTTCTTTGCTGTTTCCAGATCAACGCCACTGTCTCCGGCAAAAATACATTCCTCCGGCTTCGCGCCCATCATTTTACACAGCGCCAAAGCCGCGTCAGGCTCGGGCTTGCGGGGGTATCCGCCCTCGTCCCCTATGGTTTTTTCAAACTCGCCGGGGAAAATGCTATCTATCAGTCGAACGGCAAAATTGTGAGCCTTGTTTGTATTCACAGCCACACGTATGCCCCGACCCTTAAGCTCTTTTATAAGCGGCCTGATACCGTCGTATACAGGAGCCGTATCGAGAAGATGCTCCGTGTAATATTCGTTGAAATACTCCCTTGCGGTATCGATCTCACCGCGGCGATCCTCCGGCAGGCTTCTTAAAAGCAGTCTGCGGATGCCGTTTCCCACAAAGGTACGGTAATCCTTTACCTCCCAAGTGGGACAGCCCAGCCTCGTAAGGGCGTAATTGGAGGCGTTGGACAGTTCGTTGATAGTGTCAATAAGAGTCCCGTCCAGGTCAAAGATCACTGCCTTTACCATACGTCGTTAAGCTCCCTTCCCTGCTGAAAAGCGCTGATGTTTTCGGCCACAGCCGCCACACATCTTGCCCGTGCCTCAACACTGGACCAGGCGATGTGGGGTGTAAGCAGTATGCGCTCCCTCTTTTTTATATTAAGAAGCGGATCCTCCGCCGAAGGCGGCTCCTGCGGAAAAACGTCAACAGCCGCACCCCATAACATACCGCTGTCAATGGCTTCCGCCAGATCGGCCGAATTTATCAGTCCGCCCCGGCTAACGTTGATCACCACTGCCGACGGCTTCATAAGGGCAAAGGCCCCTTTGTCAAGTATGTTTTCCGTGACGCTGTTTAGGGGTGAATGTACCGAGATTATATCGCTTTGAATCAGCAGCTCCTCAAGGCTGACCTCCGGGTAAGCCTCACTGCGCTTGACCCCGCTGAGGGAAGCATAGCTCACCCTTGCGCCAAAGGCCGCTGCCAGCTCCGCCACCTTGCGACCGATGTTACCCATTCCCAGTATGCCCCAATTTTTGCCGGATATTTCCCAAAAGGGGCGGCCGAGGTGATTTGCCAAACCGCTTTGGGTGTAGCGTCCGTCCTTCACAAAGCTGTCGTAATAGCTTAAGCTCTCCGTAAGGGCCAATGCCATGGCCATAGTGTGCTGAGCCACGCTGTCTACGCAGTAGCCCGGTACATTACGCACTCTTATGCCCCTTTCACGGCAATACTCAATGTCAATATTGTTGTACCCCACGGCAAATACGCACACAAGGCGCACATTGGGCGCGTTTTCAAGAGCGCGGCGGTCAATCACCACCTTGTTCACCGCCACCGCGTCCGCGTCCTTTATCCGCTCCGCCCGTTCCTCCGGGGCGGTGCGGTCATGTATAACAGTCTCAAACCTGCGGGAGATTGGGCCAAAGTCTATGTCCGTGCCCATTGTCGCCCCGTCAAGTATAACTACCTTCACTTACCTTCCCTCCAGCTTTTTTATCTCGCTGTAGTCGATTTCCTCTCCGTCCAAATCCTTAGGCTTGGACGCGCGTCCGTCACGAAGCACTTTGACATCCCCGACCTTGTATTCATCAAGCTCCTTTTCGTCACCCTTGTCCAGTTTGACCTTAACAAGGCCCTTGAGGATAGAAACGCTCTGCACCACGCCAACGCCATCGGGAGTCTTGACCTGTGCGCCCACGTTAGGGGTCACCTTGGTCAGCTCCTCATAGCAGTTCTGCTCGTATTTAAGGCAGCACATAAGCCTGCCGCAGACGCCGCTTATTTTTGTGGGGTTAAGGCTGAGGCCCTGCTCCTTGGCCATCTTTATTGATACAGGGTGAAAATCACCCATATAGGCGTTGCAGCAAAGCGTACACCCGCAAATACCAAGGCCGCCTATCATCTTTGCTTCGTCCCGAATGCCGATTTGACGCAGCTCGATCCTTGTGCGGAACACTGACGCGAGATCCTTTACCAGCTCGCGGAAATCTATTCTTCCATCGGCGGTAAAGTAAAACAGCACCTTGTTGTTGTCAAAGGTGTACTCCACATCCACAAGCTTCATTTCAAGGCCGTGAGCCGCGATCTTTTCCTCACATACGCGATAGGCCTCCTTTTCCTTTTCGTGATTTTTGGCAAGCTGGGCATCATCGTCCTCAGTTGCAACACGGATGACTTCCTTAAGAGGGGAAACGACCTGATTCTCATCGACGTCACGGTTTTCCATAGCGACAGTCCCGTACTCTATGCCCCGGGCGGTCTCCACTATAACGTTATCTCCAAAGTGAAGTTTTAGCTCACCGGGAGCAAAATAGTACACCTTACCTCCGGTCTTGAATTTAACTCCTACTACTGTAACCATGTATATTCCTCCAGCACTTTATTATCATATTTACCACCCACAGGTCGTATTTCATGGAATTGTTAAGCCCGGCGGCGGTCTCCTCCACTGTTTCAAGGGCGGATAGCGCGTTTTTTGCGGTTATACCGGCACAAAATTCTTCCAGTTCCTTCAGGCGGTCGACGTTTACTACCTTAAGTCCCTGCTTGTAAAGAGCCGCGTCCCCAAACCAAGACAGAAGCACGTCAAAGCACACGTCCTTCCTTGCCCCGGCGGTCTTTTTGGATCCCACGCCCAGCGCCTGCGCCAGCGGGAAGATGCTCTCCTTTCCTCCTGCAAGACCCCGGGCAGCCTCGATGACACTACTCCTAAGCTCGAAGAACTCGCTGTCCTCGCAAAGCTCAATGGCACGGCCTATAATACCGCCGCTGTACGCCGCCGCAAAGCCGCTTTTTTCCCTCATGTTGGGATAATGGCGCTCCACATACTCCCTGATCTTTTCCTTGGGAAATGGCTCAAGCCTCAGCTTTACTCCTCGGGAGCGTATTGTGGGTAGCAAGTTTTGTATGTTTTCGGACAGCAGCAACACAACTCCGTAGGTCGGCGGCTCCTCAAAGGACTTAAGCAGCGCGTTCTGGGCACTTTGTGTCATGCCGTCAGCTCCGTCTATGATTAGTATCTTTTTCTCCGCCAGCTTTGGTTTCATGTATAGCTCATCCGCCGCGGCCCTTACCGCTTCAATTTTGATGGCTCCGCTTTCCTCCGGCTCAAGGATAAATACGTCCGGATGAGTCCCGGCCCGGTGCATCACACAATCCGGGCAGACACCGCAGGGCTTTTTTGCCTCCCGGCAGTGCAGCGCCGCGGCAAACTCCATAGCGGCGGTTTTCTTCCCCACACCGCGAGGACCCTCCAAAATATATGCGTGACTTACGCTGCCGTTTTCCGCGTCAAATATCAGCCGGTCCAGTGCCCGCTGACCCATTATCAAATCGTTATTCATCTAATTTCACTCTTTATTCTTCGGGCAACAGTCTCCACCCGATCCTGATTGCCGCTTTCCACGGTTATATCCGCCCATTCCTCATACATGGGAGTGCGCCGCACATACAGATCCCATAGTGTCTCCCCAGTCCTAAAGGCTATTCCTCTGGTGGACATATTGTCTATACGCCGGTCAAGATCCTCAAAGGGCACTTTGATATACACAACAATGGCAATGGACTTAAGATACTCCATGGCCTCCCGGCTGTATACCATGCTTCCCCCCGTGGCAATAACGCTGTTTTCACATTTAATGCTCAGCGCGGCGTCGTTTTCCAGCTTCAAAAAGTCTTCGTGAATATTGCGATCCACAATTTCCTGAAGGCTGCCCCCGTTTTGGCGGCAGATCACAAGATCAACATCCACAAAATCCATGCCCATACTTTTGGCTAACACCACGCCAACGGTGCTTTTCCCGGAGCCGGGCATGCCTATCAATACTATATTATTCCTCATACGCCTTCTTTTCCGCCTTAATTATAAGATGTATAAGCTTCACCGCCAGCAGATTGAGTACATAGACCACTGCGCATATTACAGCGCCGAACACTGCCCCAAGAAACACTCTTGTGAAAATAGTGCCGAGGTTTGTAAACACATGGCAGAAGCTGTTAATTATGGACGCAAACACGATGGATCCACCTATGCCAAACAGAAAGGACGCCAAAGGTACCCGCCGCACCTTGATATAATAAGCAAACAGCATCAGGCAAGGCCATGCAAAAAGCTCCTTTGTGCGGAAGCGCGCCGGGAAGTACTCGGTAATAATGCTGCGGAACGTGGTTTCAAAGCCGCTGATCGTGTTCACATTGCCGCTGCGGGTGATATAGGTTACGGCCACAAAAGCCACTACAGCTATAATAATGACCCAATAAACCTTTATTTCAGATGTAAAAAGCTTTTTGACGTCCCAAAGGATGTTGGCGTTCCGGCTCTTTACAAAGATCATATAATAGCACAGCATACTGTAGACCATAGGCGCGTAAAGGCTGATCTTGATCCCCCGGAAGATGCTGAAATTGATGTAATAGTCTATGCCGCTGAGAAGGCCGCCCTGTACAAGGCCGCAGACACACATCCCGGCCAATGCAAGCCCAAGGGCCTCAAGGACAAATTGCCATGTGCCCATTCTATCCCGGAACCTGTCCGCGAACACATACACCGCCGTCAGCACAAAGCACGGCCCTATGATTGCAAAAACACTGGGATATAGCATCACGATCGCGGAGGGCAGTTTAAAAGTAGCGACGGCTCCAAGCGCGCAACATACAGCGGCTAAAATCGTAAGCCAGCGGTAGCTCCTTCCCATAAGCCATTCTATCATAGTGAGCAGCATTATTCCCATAAGTACCAAGGCAGCCGCGCTTGTAAGGGTACGGTTGATATCGTAATCGTAATTGAGCGAGAATGAGTTCGTATTGTAGCCCAAGGAGTTGATTTTCTTGATATATGCCCCCACTGCCTTTTTAGTCAGCTCATTCTGCTCAAGGTGGGTACCGGTGGCATTGGTCACCTGTGTCACATTGATAAAGCGAATATTCCGGTCAATGGTGGAGTTGAGGTACTGCTGATAGCGGAACATATACTCCGTGGGATCCGGCTGTACAATATATGTCTCATAGGCGCGAATGACTTTGTCGCTGTTTTCGTTAAAAATAGTATTGTAGCCCATGGGCTTCTCGTTGCTCAGCTGATCGGGGTTTTCCGTGACTACAAGCACCATGTCATTGTCCTTGATCAGCTTGCTTATGCCATTATAGTTGGAGGCCGCATCAGTCTCCTTTTTGGGATGGCGGGCATTGTCACGGATATCAAAGTATTTTACCCCGTAGGTCTTAATCAGACGGTCATACTCCTCGATATATTTCGTGGTCTTGTAGTTTTTTATCCTTGCGTCAAAGGCAATGTCAAAGCCTTTGCTTTGAAGATACGCCAAATCAGACTCCATATATCCCACGCTTATCTGATAGGTCATGGGCGTACCGTCGTAGAGCACATACATATCCGCCCCGGTGGCAGTCTCATACTTCGCGTACTCGTCGGAAGAATACTTGAGTGGTATCCATTTGGCAAGGAATTCCTTGCTCTGATCCCTTTTTGTCACAAGGATATAGCTGTCATTGGTTATATCCCGGAGATCCATGATCTGCTTGATCATGTCCTCGCTTTCATCGTCGTACTTGTGAAGAAGCACGTTATATTTGATGCAGGTAATAGTGCCGCTGCTTATCAGGGAGTTAAGATCCTCCTCCTGAACGGTGACGGTATTTACCCCAAGCTTTTTATATTCATCAAGCTCACGATCCAGATCTGCGGCGGAAAGCTTCATTTTGATGTCATTGTAAAGCAGTGACACCACCACATTTTTATTCTGGGTTTCGTTTTTTACCCTGGTGAATACTGACGGAAGTATCAGTATCACCATAAGCAATGCCAGCGCTGCCTTGATAAGGCTGTAGGCTTTTTTATTCATCAATTTTTCCTCCGCTTTCGTTAGTTTCGGGCTTTTTGGTCAGCTCCTCAGCCATGCCAAGGGCAAATATGGCGCCCACATAAATCACTCCGCATACTCCAAGGGGCAAAAGGAAGGTCAGCTTCCCTCCAAAACATCCGGGTATTATCAGCTTCTGAACAAAAAACGCCCCCACTGCCAGTCCCCCGGACAGCAGTATCTTCCCGATTTTAAGAAGCTGCTTTTTGTCAATAAACGGACCTATGACCTTGGTCATCCCCACACTGACATTTACCGCGTAAAGTGTAAACAGTACCGTTGTTGACACCGCCGCCGCGTTGACTCCCCATATGGGCACAAGGATATTGTCCAGCACAACCTTCAGCGCTACCACTGCCACTGTTCCCACAACAGTCCAGCGGTATTTTGCGTCCAGATACAGCACCTTGTTAAACAGCTCCTGCGCCATATACCCCAGCACTCCAAGGGTATATATGGCAAAAAGCATCGCCGTCTGAACTGTAAGGGTGTGAGTAAACTCGCCTCGCTCGTACACAAGGCCTATTATGTTTTCACCAAAGCAGGTGACCGTCAGCACAAAGGGCACAAAGATTGCCAACATAGTGAGTATGATATACTGCACCAGACTTCTTACGTAGCCGATATTCCCTTCCTCAAAGTTTTTGCTGATAGAGGGGAACACAACGCTACTCATTGCCACCACAAAGACGCTTGCAATGGTGACAAACAGATTTGAGGCGTAATTTACGGTAGTTGCCGCCCCGGGCACAGAGCTTACGGAGGTTTTGTCAATAAGGAAGCAGAGCTGGAACATCATATTGGAAATGAAGATGTAAAGCACTTCCCTGTTTCCGCCTCCGCCCCGGCCCCGCGCCCCGGCAAAAAGCCTGTACCCCAGCCTGTAAAAATCAGGCAGCTGCACCGCAATATGCAAGAACCAGCCCACCGTAGTGACCACGCTGAGGGTAAAGATGTCGATTTTCGGGAAAAACAGCGCCCCGATAAGTATTACATTAAATGGCAGGCTCATTATGGAAGTAATGAAAAACACCCGATTGTTCTGCAGCACACCGG
>CAYTWZ010000022.1:0-22610 GCA_964442035.1 uncultured Oscillospiraceae bacterium | reverse complement strand
GTTTATTTAAAAAATTTATGAAAAACATTTATTTGTTAAATTCATGTGAAACGCCTTGTCAAAGGAAAAAAAACATGCTATAATAATAAAAAAGCGCTGAACAATTCACGCTTACGGCTTAAAACGCTGCATGACGGTTAATTTCCCACGCTACTCGGTTAAAAAGTCCAAGATGCATCAAGCATTCATGCGCTTTTGGCCTTGCTACGAAAAAACATTCTCGCCAATCAACATTTTAGAATTAATCAGTGCTTCTTTAAAAATCACTTTTCAGGAGGGGAAAGCATGAAATTTAAAAAGATTATGGCTCTTGTTTTGTCGGTAACGCTGATTGCCACGGTTTTTGTTTTCACCCCGACGGCTCCTGCCGCCGTGGCCGAAAAAAGCGCCGTTAAGCTGAGCCCGACAGACGACACATTCATTTCATTCACTGAAGAAAAGCTTGACGTTTCCGGCGGTGACTCCACAACGCTGGAGCTGGGCTACCATTCCGACAGCCCTATGCCCGTAGACACAGGCTACGGCGGCAATAGCCGCGGCGATCTGCTGTACGCCCGTGATATGCTGATGAAATTTGACTTGGCCGAAATTGACCCCAATACAATTTCATCGGCGATACTGAAGCTCACCATATCAAAGGCAAAAAACATCTCCTCGTCCAAACTTTGGGCCGTAAACGTGGCCGCCTTTGACGTGTCAGACGACTGGACAGAAGCCGACGCCACATGGAACACCGCCCCTGCTGCCGGAGTTCTGGCGGCAGTATCCGACACAGTATCCGACCTTAACTGCAGTGCGGACAACACCGTAAAAATCGATCTGACGTCATACATACGTCAAAACCCAAAGGCAGTATATTCCTTCAGGCTCAAGGCCTCTGCCGGCGGTTTTGACTTTCATTCCAAGGAATCCGGCACTGCCTCTGCCCGTCCAGTGCTTGAAATTGAATATGACGGACAGCTTGCGTCCTCACAGTTTGCGTCACTGCCTCTTTTGGCGGACACATACACGGAAGATTCCGACGCAAACAGTGACTGGCCCCTTGACGGAAGCGACAAGCTGATTTTTGCCGCGGACAAAACCGTTGACGAAAAGAACGGCTCCCTCTACACCCGTAACGGCTTTTTAAAGATCCAGCTTCCCAAGGCCGGTGACAACACCCACTATGACAGCGTAAAGATCATCCTTCGCAACTATGACGTCGCAAACGCGGATCAGACCCTGTCCCTCGTGCCTTTAGAGGACAAAGAGTGGGACGCTTACGACCTCACATGGGAAAACGCGCCCGTAATTGAGGGTAACGCCGCTGCGTCGGTGACAGTCCCCAACTCCAATTCATCGCGGCTGAATTATTTTGCGTTTGATATTTCTGACTATGTAAACTCCAACCCGTCCGACGACGGAATATATGCCTTTGCTGTCACAGCCAATACGGCAAAAACGCAATTCTACGCTTCCGAAAGCAAGGTTGAGGCCTTCAGGCCAAGAGTTGAGTGTATATACAGAGAAAACGCTTCCCTGACGCTCCACTATGCTGACCCGGAGCTTAATGACATCAGCGCCGAAAGCACTGTTATGATCCCCGAGGGACAGTACTACTCCCCCTCCGATTATCCAATGGTGATAAACGACGAATACTACTATTCCTCTGAGGCTACAGCCGAAAAAAACGCCTTCCCATATGTTGTGAAAAAAGGCGTAAACCACGTATACCTTATATACGAAAACAAATCCATTGAAGGCTTTGAGGAAATAAGCGTCACTACCATTCAGTACGAGAAGCCCCGGCTGCCTGAAGAAATACAGGTAATGTTTCAAGGCGGCAGCAACGAATATTTTCCCGTGACATGGGCCGAAATAGATCCTGACTCCTACGCGCAGAGCGGCAGCTTCGCCGTAATGGGAACTCTTCAGGGAATACAGGCAAAGGCCATAACGGCACAAGTGACCGTACTTGGCATTACGGGGGTTAATGTACCCACACTTTCCACCGCGCCCGGCAGCTATCCCGCTTTGCCCTCCACCCTCAGTGTAAACCTTGAGGACGGCTCATCCCGTGAGCTTGAAGTGGAGTGGAATGAGGTTCCTGCCGAAAGCTACATGGAGGTAGGCTCCTTTGTGGCGAGCGGCGTCATAACACTCAGCGGTATGCCGGTACAAATGACTGTGCTGGTAGAGGAAGGCACAATTGATGACCGCACCGCTTTGGCGGACGCCTATACTATGGAAACCGAGCCTAACAGCGTCCATGACGAAAACCCCTTAAGAATAAGCGGTATATCCAGTTCAAACCCCAATGCAAGCGCCCTCAGCAACCGTAAGCTTTTCCTCCGCTTCAAGGGCAGCGACTTCGGAGAGGTGTACCACGACCCCGAAAGAGACGCTGACATTGATCCGATTGTCAGTTCCAAGGTGCGGCTGTACTTCCAGTCCATCGCAAACAGTGCTACGGTTACATACAAGATATACGGCATCCCTGCCGAGCTTGACAGCTGGGACGAGGAAAGCATTACATGGAACAACTCCGAGATTATTACAAACGCCGGGGAATATATTTCCTCTGTCTCCATCAAGCAATCCACCTTTGAGCAATCATGGGTCGAATTTGATGTTACAGGCTTTGTCCGGGACAACCGTGACAAGGAATACCTGTCATTCTACATTGAGTCCAATCTTTGTGCGGCAGAGATTTCTTCTAAGGACACTGCCGGTCAGGAGCCCACGCTCCGCACAGTGGGATACATCCCTGACGCACCGGTCACCCTCAGATATATGGCCGAGGTAAACGGGGCAATGACAGACATCGCCCAGCCCCTCGCCCTTACAGGCAAGCTTGGCAACCCCTTTGAGTATCAAAGCTCCATCCCCACACCCATCTATTATCCTGAGATCGACCCGGACGGGATCTACTATTACGACTTCGCAACCCAGCCCTCCTCTGACGACGGGGATAGTCCCTCCGAAGTCAAGGATCCGGCGTTGAGCATAGAAAGTCTTAAGGAAAGCGGCAACGAGCTGATTGCCAAATACGTACGCCGTGACATAGTTTCCATCAACAGTGTTGATGCACAGTCATATCAGGGTGTAAAGCCCACGCTTCCCGACACAGTTACGGCAACGCTTGACAATGGCGCCGAAATTACCGAAAATGTAGTATGGGACTGGGACAGCATCAGCTTTCCCGACTATTCCACCAAGGGTGTATTTACTGTAAACGGCCGGATTGAGCATTCAGACATACCGGCAAAGGCAAGCTGCAGGGTATATCAGGCCTACTACAGCGACCCGTCCTATCAGACAATGAACGAGTTTGATATTGAGGCTGATACAACCTACCGTCTCAGCTTTGAGATACAGGATGTCGAAAACATTGCCTCCTCATTCATTGACGAAATATATATCATTGACGGAAGCAGACGCAAGCTCGCCTATGACATGAAGTCCTCCCAATTTCTAAATTATCTTTCATCATTTAACAATGGAGACACTGTAGAGCTTTTCTTTACTACTCCGTCAAGCAACAATACTATGACCTTAAGTCTCCCCGACTGTGTAAAGCACATTACAAATTCCGAGCTTCGTCAGGTTCTTGGGCGCGGCGGAGATTTGACGGTATATTACACATGTGATGGCAACATAGTATATCAGCAGGGTGTAAATATCTCATTCGGCGAAACATTTACGCTTCCCGAGGAATACTTTACCGTCCTTGACGGCGCTTATCTGGTAAACGGCGTCGATGCCGAAAGAAGCATAATTTCCTCACTCACTGAAAGCATAACGGCCAACGAGGAAAACGATGGCAAGGAAATTTATCTCACATGCAGGCGTTCAACCGCGTTTACAATCAGCGCGTCTGTTGAAAACGCATACGATTACAATTATGACCCGTATACCCGGTCAACTGTAAAGATTTACAACGGCACAGCCACTGACCGGAGTGCGTCAGTCATCATATCAAGGTTCAATTCCGACGGGACACTGGAGTCGGTCACTGTCAAAAAACTTGACGCTCCATCCGGCGAGGAACAGGCTATATCCTCAACTGATATAACAGCCGTGAGCGATGGCAGCTATACAACTCTGCTGATATGGAATTCCGTTTCCGGCCTTATTCCCTTTGAATCCAAAATTGACTCACGCAACCCCACCGGACAGAGCAAACGTCCCGAAACAGGAGACTATATTCTCGTTCCGGCAATGAGCAGGCAGGTAAAAGCTTCCGATGAGCAAAGCGGCAACGAAGCCGTTAATATGCTGACCCGGGATCTTACAACCCGCTGGTCAGCGCAGGTGACAAACGGTGGCTATGTTTACTCCGACATAGATTTAGGCGGAGTTTACAATGTCCATACCGTAGGCCTGGGCTTCTACCTTGGTAAGAACCGCCAGACAAGATTTTCCGTTGAGGCCTCCGAGGATGGGGAAACCTTTACTGCAGTGATAAATCCCCGGTATTCCTCCGGCAAGACAAATTCCATTGAATATTTTACCTTTGAGCCTGTTGACGCACGGTATATCCGTATAAAGGGCTACGGCTGGAAGGCCAACGAGATCACCGATGAGGGCCTTGTTGAAAATACAGGCGACTGGTTCAGCGTGACCGCCTTTGAAGCTTACGGCCCCCAGGTCGGCGGCCCCGCTTGCGAAGTAGTTGATTTTGAAGGACTTAGCGGCAAGCTCACCGCTGAAGGAAGTGCGAGCACTGATTACTGGGGTGCTGATGCCCTCAACGAAATGAGCTATACCGATTACACACCCGCAACAGGCGGCTCCCTTTACGCTGAGATCGCCGCCACCCCTGCGGTAGATGGCTTTGAGGAAGGCAGCGCGCTGAGACTTTACGACAATGCTGACCGTGACGGTCAAGACGGCGCAGGCTCTGTCGGAGCATACCGCAAGCTTAATGTAACAAGCGACAAATATCAGCTGCGCTTTAAGTGGTATGTTCCAAACACAATTGAGGATGAGACCTACAACGCTCAGTGGTCCGGACTTGCACTCAGCTCCGGCAGACTCAAGGGCGGTGCTGACACAAGCAATCCCGTAGCCTTGCAGCTGAGGCTGTCACCGTCAGGGAAGAAAAAGATGAGCTTCAACATAATGCGTTCCATTACCTACAACGAGGGCAGTCAGGCAAGTCTGTTAGGTTCAACATCAGCATTCAACGCCAACTGCGTATGGGATGTTTTGCTTGACGTAGACGCCGCATCAAACTCCATCGTTGTAACTGTTTCGGACGGAACGCGCACCGAGTCCGCCTTTGTACGCTACAATCTTTACAACAGTGAGCGTACTATGAGTCAGACCTGGTCCAACAACAGCGTAAACTACATTATGTTCAACACCGGTGCGGGCGGAAAGTGCGAAATGTACGTAGATGACCTCACTATCACCCCTATCGAGGATGAAAACGAGAATGCCGGTACTGAGGTATTCAGTCAGGATTACGATTCCGCGTCAGCCGGCACAACAGTCCGGGACGAGGAAATTTGCGACACTACTTCCGGACTGATATACGAATCGGGTCAGGACTATACTCCCTCCTACGGCACAATGCTTGATGTTTCCATTGACTCTCAGTCTATGACCGGCGGCAAAGCCCTCCATTTGCAGGATTATGTTGCAAGAGACAATGACAGCGTCAAAGGCGCCGGCGGCGTATTTGCCTATGTTGACCTGCCCGAGCTTGACAGTGAAAACATTACAAAGATCAGTTTTGATATGTACGCTCCTACTGCCGGAGAATATTCGGGCTTTGCCCTTGGTCACGGCCACAACAACGGCGGCAATGATCAGACAAATCCCCTCGCCCTTCAGGCAAGGTTCAGTCCGCAGTCCGAAGGAATGCAATTCAACAGCTATTCCTCTATACAATACAACAAGGGAAGCGCCTCCGCTATGGTTGGCACAGGCAGCAACCGTCTCAGTTACAATGCGGTATGGCATTTTGATTTGAGCGTAAACCCCAAGCTCAACAATATTACCGTAAAGGCTACCGATGGTTCAAAGACAACATCCAAGACGGTTTCCATTCCCACCTCCGGTCAGGATGGCTGGACAACAAACTGGAATGACAACCCAATTGACACCCTTATCTTTAACACAGGCGCGGGCAGTAGCTCTGAAATATATATTGACAACATCAGCGTTGTCAACACCGGAGTAACAAAAACATCCCTGTCAGCCGTAAATGGTCTTGTACGCTACGAAAACGAGTACGGTACAGGCTCCGGGAGCAAGGAGGGTTCCTTCCTCAACCACAACGGCAAAGATGGATATTCAATAAATATTTCCAAGGCTACAAATCCCTATTACACCCGCTTTGTAGAGCGCAAGGGTCTTGCCGACCCCGACAGCGTTTCCATAGAAGTCATAGGGATGCCCAACCATTATTTGGTACCTGTAACCAGCGGAAGCGGAGCCATGGTTACCATCATGGAATACAGTGATACCGACTCCTTCCGTCAGCGAGCGACCTTTAACAAGGTCAACAATCTGTGCGGAGCCGGCAGCACGGCCTATTCCTATCAGTGGTATGTTAACCCTGAGCTTTACCTCCGTAATGACGGCAACCAGCTTAAGCTCAGTACAGCTGGCGGCGATGGGGTCAACAAGGCCTGCACCTTCCATCTTAGGAACGAGGCCAACAACTATGTATCCGACTCTTTCAGCGGCACAAGCCTCAGCAGCCAGTGGTACAAGGGCTATCCTTGGTACGCAAACTATCACAATCACAGCGCTGTTTCGAGAAGCGAAAATATTATCGTAGAAAATGGGCGGCTGTTCCTTAAGGCTACCAAACGGGGAGACAACGAGTGGATAAAGAATTCCTCCGGCGCTACGGGCTACAGCGATTCCATCAACAACAACACATGGAAACGGTATGTGGCATGGACCGGCGTTGTCAGCGTAAACAGCAAGGTATTCAATAAGGGCAGCTACATTGAGGGTAGCTTCAAGCAGCCCAACAGTCCCCGAGGTTACTGGACAGCCTTCTGGCTTAACGGCCGGGACAGCTGGCCTCCCGAGACTGATATGTTCGAGT
Source organism: uncultured Oscillospiraceae bacterium (assembly GCA_964442035.1). GTDB lineage: Bacteria > Bacillota > Clostridia > UMGS1883 > UMGS1883 > JAFLUQ01. The sequence continues at coordinate 15,562 of CAYTWZ010000022.1, read as the reverse complement.
ATCTGTCCAGCAAGGGTACATCCACATGGTACACCGCCACTCACGGCGGAACCGAAGGCGCGGGGTGGATGAGCAGTAGCGCAGTAGGCAACCTCCGCACCCAGTACCACACCTTTGCCATAGACTGGGGCTACGACTACATGAGAATGTACGTCAACGGCCAGCTTTACTTTACCGCTCCAGACACAAGCTATCAAAAGAACATGTATCTTATACTTAATACGGGTATAGGCGCATGGGAAAGCGAGCCGGACAGCACCACAGTATGGGGTCAGGGTCTGGAATGTGAATGGATACGCAGCTATCAGTATTATTGATGTCATAGGCCATAAGTTAAGGACGCGCTGATTTCAAACGCCGCCCGCCAGAGACTGATCAAGCCCCGCAGCATTGCTGCGGGGCTTGATCAATTATTTTATATTAAATATTAAGGAGAGACTTAATCATTCAATAAGGGCTGAAAGCCCGTCATGGGGTGTTTTCGGTGGGAGATTGATCTCCCACCGAAAAACGAAAGCGGAGCCCGCCGCCATCCTAAAGGTGGCGGGCTTCTTTCGTTTTGTTAAATCACCAATAGGTGAAAATATCATCATCCGCCGCCGAGTCATTATCCACAATAACGGTTGCATTCATAGACGCTTCCGCGCTTGTGTTGAATACTCCCATAACCTCATTTTCGGAAGACAAACTTTTTACTTCAACTATAGGATATATGAATATCTTTTTCATTTTCATCTTACCTCCTTACAGCACTTCGATAAAGTCGTATTCCACACTGAGATCAGGCTGTGCGACCTCTTCCGGCTGTTCAACCTCGGTTTCAACAAATTCGATTTCAACGCTTTCAAGGCTGAATGTCACAGCTGTATCGTAAGACTCAAGAGTTACCTCACCGTTGGCGATAGTAATCTTGTAGAACAGCTCATCGCTTACAGCTTCCTTAAGATCGCCTTCCACTCCGACCTTCACCTTGGTCTTAAAGCCTATACCCTTGGCATAAAGGCCTTCGTTAAGTGTGATTACGGTAGCTTCATCGCTAATCTCAACGTCAATGAACGCGTCTCGGTCATCGCCGAATTTGCCATCATCATTGTATACAACACCGCCGGCAGAAAGCGCTTTAACGGCCTGATCAATTCTGGCAAGTTCATCCGAAGCAATATATTCCTTAAGGTTTGCCGCTATATCAGATACAACCAGCGGATAAAGAGCGGCAGTAGTAGTTGTGAGTATATCGCCGCTTTCAGTATCAAATACTGTTGCGGTGTAAACCATATTTGGAGAATTGGGGACAAGGGCGAAAACATTCTTTCCGACTTCTATAACGCTGTCATAAACAACAGTGGGATCTGTCTTGCCGCTATTTTCCACATTGTCATTAGCAACAATGTTAAACCGCTGACCGACATATGCGGTGTTAACAGTGAAATTGATTGTCAGTATGTCAGATTCATTCTCTGTCACATATCCCAAATCGACTGAAATCCCATCGTTACGAGGTTCGCCCTCAATATATACCAGCTCAAGCTGAGCGGGACTGCCTGATCCTATTGATCCCCAGACATTCGCTCCTGTATCGCTGAGGAAAGCAATAGATATAACATCCTTGTAATCCATGTTGGACAAATAATCAGTAATATCTACTTCCTGCCAACCGGTAGTGCCGTTAGAGAATGTTACCGAACCGAGGAGCTTATCATCATCGCCGAATTCGGGAGCGTTGTTCCAAGTAATAGTGTCACCACTCCAAGAGTTATCATCCATAATATAGAATTCCGTTGTTCTGGATGCGTTGTTAGCAGCCTGCTGGACATAAAGTCTTAGCTTCGCGCTTATAATTTTGGAATAATTGACGTCACTTAACGCGAACTTGAGGTAAGCTTTTCTGTTAGCTCCGGCTCCGCCGCTTCCCGAAGTGCTTGAAGTGCGAATTCCGTCCGACGAGTCCTGAACCGCGTTGGGATCGCCGCTGCTGGTATAACCGTTGTCTGTCGCTTCAATATTTGCGGAAACGATGTCTCCGGTGAATGGCAGCTTCTCATATACAATATGGATTGTATTGTCTCCAATGCCAAGATCGGGATCAGTTACTCTCACTTTCAGGTTGGAGTTTTCGGCGCTATACATATAATTTACGCCGTCTAACTGTATATAGGACTCGGGTGTCTCGCTATATACGTAAGTTGAGCCCACGGTGACCTTTTCGGCAAGTACTGTCTTAGGTTCAAGGATATTTCCATCGGTATCCTCCACTACCTTGTATACGGGCACCGGATCACGGACAGTAACGGTACCGTCATTAATATAGGTAATATAGAGCTTCGGTCCCAGACCATCACCCACATCTACCGGAGTAATTGCCGTAGAGGCGGTATTTGCGGACAGAGCGATGGAAAGATCCGTAGTACCGCTGGAAAGATACGCAAGCGCTTCGCTTATATCTATTTCATACCAGCCTGTTTCGTTGTGATTGAATGTAACCTCGCCAATGGATTCACCAACGTCAGGAGCATTATCCCATGTAAGAGTATTGGCGTCCCAAGATGCATCGGTAAGCGATGCATAGATCGTTCTGCCTGTATTATTACCGGTTGCCTGTACATTGAATCCCAGCTTTGCGGATGTAATCTCGCTGAATGAAATATCAGACAAGTCAAACATCAGGAATATATTCCGATCTGCCTTTGACCCAACAGAACCGCCTGTACTGCTGGCAACCAGCTGCGTATCACGATCAGTAACAACAGAGTCAGGTGCGCTGCTGTCGGAATAGGTATTCATATACGGCGAGAATTCCACTTTAAGCTCTATACCGGAGTCTTCCCTGCCATATACGAGAATAATAACATTGTCATCAGCATTTTCCGTTACAACAACGGATGTTGTAGAAGCGTCTTCCATATATACGTACGAAGCATCGTTGAACTTGCGGAATGTCTCAGGTGTTTCGTTGTACTTGTATAGACGTCCTATAGGAACATCTTCGTCATATACTTCATCAGGCACAAGCTTATTTCCTTCTTGGTCTACTATTCGAAGCATCACATTTTGACGGGCTACAGTACCGTCATCAAGATAAGACACAACAAGTCTTGGCGCGGTAGCGTCACCGTTCTCAAACGGAGCTACATAGTAGCTGGCTGTGTCAACGGTCAGACGGACAGAAAAATCGCCCATGCCGTTTTTGGCGTGCGAAGCCAAATAGTCGGTGATGTCTATTTCAAACCAGCCGGAGGTTTTTCCTCCTGAGAAGCTTACTGTACCCATAAGGTTGACAGTATTGTATGAAGGAGCGTTGTTCCATGTAACCTCACCGTTTGCCCAGTTAGAGGAAACCGGATAGGCACTGGTGGTTCGAGTTGCGGCTTGACCCGTACTCATAACGTAAAACTTAAGCTTGGCGTCAACAATATCTGTGAAATGAATGTAATCCATATCAAATTTTAGCAATATATCACGGTTGGCGCTGCCCGGGTCACTGCCGCCGCTGTTCGCGGCATTCAAGCCATCATCATTAGATGTAGGCATATTGGCCACACCGTCGTTGATCCACGCGTTTTCCTTGGCTATTATATCGTCTGTATAGAACAGGTTCTCGTCATAGCCGGAATATACCAATGTGATGACATTTCCGGATTCCTTTACAATGATCGTAGTGCTGCCGGTAGTCAAGGCCGGCCTGTAAACATATGCCTTGCCATCATAATTAAACTGCTGATCAGGGGTCATTGAGAATGTACGCCCAAGAATTCCTTCCTCTGTTTCTTCTTTGATAAGTTCACCTTCGGTATCCTCATAACGAATTGTTATATCCCTGTATTCCTTTTCGGTGACTTCACCGGCAGGTGTGTAACTTATGTTGAGCTTCATTGCGTTTTCAACGCCGGCCGCGATAGAAGAAGCATGTACGACAGCGGTATTGGCAACTATTCTGAAAGACAGCACGTCAGGAATTTCAACAAGATTTGTAAGATATTCACTTAAATCAAATGTGTAATAGCCTGTGGCGCCCTGAGCAATGGTCACGGTGTCAATACCGTCAGATTCATTATATCCCGGGGCGTTATCCCAGGTCGCTGTATCAGAATCCCAATCACTGCTGTCAGTTGGGAAAATGGTCAGCGATCGGTCGCCCGCGTTTGACGTCAACGTAACAACCAATGAAAGCGTTGCGTCATCAATTTGAGCCGCGTCGATAAACGATGTGTCAAACTTAACTAAGGCGTCGCGCTTAGTTGCGGCTCCGTTGCCTCCCTCTGTGCCGGTTATCATTACAACCGATGACACATCGTGCGTAATCGATGCTTCATTTTCAACGACATAGGCATTGTCGGAGGCTATCAAAGATACCTCGGTAGGTTCGCCGGGATAAATCGGAAGTATGTCATATACCAAATAAATGTAGTTATCCGTGCCACCCACGACTTTTACAGATGTAACAGATTCGTCGGCATTATAATAGTATATGGTTCCATCATCGGCTACAATGGAAAGAGTGTCCGGCCCGGGATAATTATAGGTTCGTCCTTCTATAACGGTTCCGACAGTTTCCGGGTCTGCTATATCATTGCCCTCAACGTCCGTTTTGCGAACTACGATATTTCCTGTGAGCGCCTCTGTAGGCTCGCCCTCATAGTACTCAATATCCAAATATGCTCCGGTTGAGGAGAACTCCACGGAAGCTGTATCTACCTCAAACAAAAAGCTCAAAGTAGTTTCCCCGCCTACGAGGTTTTGCATGAACTCAGACACATCTATCTCCTGCTCAGTCTCACTGGTGAGCTGATCAAGCTCAATGCTTCCGGCGGCGGAATCGGGCCTTTCGCCGGGAATCAGGGGAGCTGTATTCCAAGTTACTGTATTTGTCTCCCATGCGGATGAAACGGGATACGCGTAAATCACACGTGTTCCCGAATTAGACGATGAAACAAGTGTAAAATGTATTTTCGCGGATTTTATTCTGTCATAAGCTATATCGGAGAGATCAAACTTCATCAGGCCAATGCGATTCTGCATTGCCGCCTTCGCTGTGGAGTCAGACCACTCTCTCTTTGAGCTTCTGGAAACAGAGAAGCTGCTGTCTGTGACTTGATTTGATTTGGGGGTGGACTCCATTGCCCAGCCGGCTTCTATCACAGGCGCCTGTGCTTCCTTGAGCTCGCCGGTAGGTTCATCGGTGGGAAGAGGCTTATACAGGAGCGTAACCTGATTTTCCTCCGGATCACGCTGGACGAAAATTTTCCTGCTGGAAAAGCTGTCACTGTAACCGTATTTCACACCGTCAACATCTATGACCCACTCCGGGACGGTATTCATAAAGTACTCCTGCCCCACCCATAGGTTTTTCACTGTATACGGCTCTGTGATTGTCTTGCCATCGCTTGTAACGGTCGAAACAGTGAGACTGCTTATAGTTCCGTCGGCAAGAGTAGTATAAACAAGGATGATCTCATTGTCTTTGAGTGCGCTCACCCGAACGGAAAGCGTAGAGTCATCAGGTTCATACAGATAGTATGTTCCGTCAACTTCCATTATTTCGTCAACAGTTTCATTGTAAAAATAGGTTCTGCTCACCTCAACATTGTCAATAACCTCAGGATCGACAATGTCGTTTCCGTTCTCATCAATTCTGCGCAGGTTTATAGGCTTCGTTGTGCGTTCTTCGCCTTCGGCAAAGGTTTTAAATGTCAGCTCAAGGACGGGAGCACGCCCATTGGTGTCATTGATGGAAGCCAAATCGACTGCCGCCGCCGAGCACTCAATTCTGAAAGAGACCTCCTTATCCTCAGCAGTAATTGAACTCAGGTTAGAGAACACGTCATAATCTATCCAGCCGGTTGTACCATTGTAACAGGAGAAGATGCCAAGTTCATCGCTCGTAGCATCCGGCTGATTATTCCAAGTAAGTGTAGAGCTGTCCCAGTCATTTGACGTTCGATAAATCGTAATGTCACGAGATGTATTGTTCGCGGCCAAGAGCATATATACATGCACCTCCGCGCTGGAAATCACATCAACGTTGTATTTGGACAAATCAAACTTTATAAAGCCGTTCCTGTTCGTTGCGGCGCCATTGCCTCCGCCGCCTGTGCTGGAAATCGATACCTTCTCTGGATAATCGGTCTGAACGGCGTCGGGGTCGCTTTCCTTGGTGTTTCCCGATTGATAAGCCGGTATACTAAGGGTTACAAAACCGTCTTCATCAGCCTCAATCTTATTGTAGGAAATGATGATCTCGGCTCCCTCCTTGACTTCAGTCTCAAGGACGCTGTTATCGGCATCGTACTGATAGTATATTCCGTCAATGTGAAGAATCGGCTCAATTTCGCCATCATATTTATATGTACGACCCGTAACCTGACCTGTGACGATCTCGTCCGGAAGCACAGTATCGCCATAATTATCTACGGTTTTTATTGTAATGTCGTTACGCGGTATATCACTCGTCCCACTGCCCTCTATATACGTAACCTTAACATACGGGGCGGTTCCGTTTGTAACAGACATGGATGAGAAGTCCGCCGATCCGGCGTTGACAGTCATTACAAGACTAACCTCGGACAGGCCCGGTTCAAGAGTAGAAAAGTAGTCTGTCAGATCAATACTTCCCCACACGTTTTTACCGTCATTTGAATTTTGATCCAACTGACCAAGGGGCGTTGCGCTACTATAGTTTTCCGCGGCAAGGTCATAGTCGGGGGCATTGTTCCACGTAAGTGTATCCCCTGACCAATCGCCCTCAACGGCGTAGACGCTGGTGGTTCGCAAGCCTCCGTTTCCCCACGCGGATGTGTACCAAAAAAGCTCGGCTGACGTAATTTTTTCATAGTCGATAGCCGCAAGATCGACCTTCAGGTAACTGTTACGCCTTGTTGCGGCGGCTTTGGCATAGCCTGAAGGCGGATTTATCCCGCTCAGCTTCAGGACACTTGAGCTGTCCCCCACAGAGTCGGGCGAATTTCCCACAGTCCAAGCATTGTCAATAAGATACAGATTTGCCTCGCGAACATCGCCTTGCGACGCAAAAACTTGAGTCGGCAAAATCAGCGAAAGCAACATTGCTACGGAAAGCGCCATTGCAAGGATTTTTTGCCTTTTCCTCTTCATGTTATTACATCCTTTCTAATTAAAAATATTTATTACTTTTATTTTAAAACAATCCCCCCTTTTTTTCAATGGACAAAACAATCTTTTTTTAGATTATTATTTGAAGTTGCTTTTTGTGAATTATCGACAAAAACCGTCATATTTCGTATATGTCAAATGTGTACTTTGCACAATTTCTCTTTTTTTTGCACAAATCAATGTTCTTTAAAAAATGGATTATTTCTATGGACAAAATGAAAAAAAAAGTGCTATAATTTTTATAGTAACCGGGTTTTTTAAGAACAATTGCACTGCAACAACAATGGATTCTCTCCCTTATCCTCCTTAACGTCTACCGGGGGGATATTTTAATATCAATTGTTGAATGACGGGCTTTCAGCCCTTATTTAAACGGAGATTAAAGGGGAGATTAAGAGGGAGGTTGATAAAATAATGATCTACTCTATTGAATGGTATACACATGAACAATGTTCCCCTGACTGGGAATTAAACGATGAAGCAATTCCTTTTTACAACATGATTTTCGTTCTTGGCGGCGAAGCTCACTTCATTATTGACGGTGAAGAAATTGACAGCTTTGTCGGCGACTGCGTTTTTATGTATCCCGGTTCAAAAAGGAAGGCTTGGACTAACCCTAAAAATCCTTTAATCTATGCTTCCTTTAATATCGCCGATATCCCCTATGCGCTCAATCTTCCCCATTTGCTTCATTTCAAGGACAATTCTCGTATAACCTTTTATATCCGTGAATTTGACAATGCGTATCGGGCGGAACCAAGAAACAAGCTTCGGTTATCCGCCATAGTAACTCTATTGATCTGCGAATTGGACGAAGCCAATCACGGTACCAGCAAAAAAAATCCGCACATCGAGATTGCCGAAAAATATATCAAAACAAATATACGCCTTCCGATGTCTGCGGCGGATGTGGCCCAGGCTATACATTTGGATTCGAATTATTTCTGTGCACTGTTCAAGCGCTGCACAGGGGAAACCGTTATGAGCTATATAAATCGCTATAAAATGATCGCCGCGACATCCTTTTTGTCAGATTCCAAAACCTCTGTGACCGATGCGGCGAAAATGGTGGGATTTTCTGATGTTTACTATTTCAGCAGAGTTTTTAAGAAAATATACGGTATTTCCCCTATGGCTTTTAAAAAGGGTGAATTTCCAAAAAAGAATTATGAGTGTTATTCTTTAAATCACGCGGATTCCGTGATTGCTTTTTCCACAATCCCCTTTGAACCTCAACTGGGGAAAGCCGCTTTTTCATTTACTCTTGTGGCGAACGAGTTTACAGACGGTGTTGTACTCTTTGCTTCTACGGACGCGCCGCCATACAATTGGACGGATTTCAGTATTTGTATACAGATTTGGCCTGACGGATTATTCTGGGCAATTAATGGTCGGGAATATAATGCTGTCAAGCCTATTTCGTATGAACCCAATATTCCATATGCCATAGAAATTGACGCGGACATTCCCAATGCTGTTTACGACGCTTATGTAATTAAAGATGGGGTTCGTCACCAGTTGGCTGACAAATATAGCTTCAGAAGTTCGGCAATACCGGCCAAGGATTTGTCAAAGCTGTGTGTGCGCAGCGGCCACAATGTGTCTTCGGGAGTATTTTATATTGAGGATTTCCGCATTTTGTCTAAGAGCTTTGATAAGACAAACGATGACTCCTCATAATTGCGCGTTATTTAATTAAAGCTTTTTTATTAATTTTAATCAGGAGGTATGATAAAATGAAATCATCAAAAATTATGGCTGTCATTCTTACGCTGACAATGATATTCAGTGTGCTTGCCTCTTTCCCCATGACAGCAAGCGCCGCCACAATGGCTGACAGCACATTTTTCGCCAAATTAAATTATGCGGCGTATCCCGGACTTTCAGCGGTAAAGGCAGCTGTCGATAAAAACGACTATGAGACGGCAAAAAAAGAACTGCTGGCCTATTACAAAGCCCGTAAAGCTTCCGGATTCGATTTGGGCTTCAGCATAACCGAGGATGATGAAAACTACGGAATGGCTGTACTCCCTATGCGCAACATTCTTACGGGGCCTTATGAGTTTGACGTATGGCAGACAGAATTTACTGTTACAAGCAGTGAATTCCAAACCTATGAAGTTGATGTCACCGACAGAGTAGCTTCCGAGCTGAGCAACGGCGCGGTAAGCTTCATGCTCTTTGCCGGTGACAAGCAGCAATATCCCGTCATAGTGCAATCCAAGGAGGCCGGTTCGGATGTCGCTCCTAAGCTGACAATCAGGTATAACGATGGCAGTGACAGTGATAAGGAAATTACCGTAACCGCAGACAATGACACCTACATCAGCTCTCAGAACACCTCCTCCACCTATGGGAGGGAGTCTAAGCTGTATATCAAAGAGGACGGCACCGGCAGCAATTCTACCGGCACTAACACACGCCGAACCTATATCAACTTTCCCCTTTCCGACGCGGCGAATTCCACGATTCTTTCGGCCGTGCTAAAAGTCAGCGCCGCATACGCCGACGACTGTACCACCGGCGACAAGGATGTTTTAGTTATCAACATTGGTGATACGATTTGGACTGAAAACAGTTTAACTTGGGCCGGCACACGCGGAAACATCTACTCCTATCAGAACGCCCAAAACCCAACCTGGAACGCGAGCGCACCCAACGCCGACAGCGAGTATCACAATGTTACGGCTCGATTCTGGTTCGGGAGACCAATGGCCTATGAGTATTTGTCATATCTTGACGATCCTGAAGCCTACAATGAATCGCATCCTTTTTCGGATAAATATCCCGGTGAGGAATTCGGCCCCAAATTAGTAGAGCTGATGAACGCCTTTGCCACACAAATGAATTACGGCTGGGACAGAACCCTTGAGACCGGCGAACGTCTCAACCGCTGGGTCGACATAGTTGACGCTTTTTTAGCGACAGATGTATTTGACGATCATGTAGATGAGTTTGTGAATATCCTTTCGTTTATGTGGGGTGACTGCAACTATCTGAACGGATTAAGTATTTCTAATGGGAGTGTTTGGTGGAGCAACTGGAGAATAGTCGCCAACGCAGGCTTCTTCAAGGCGGTTGAATTTCTGCCTGAGTTCAACACACACGACAGCTTCCGTTCAAAGGTCGAGTACAATGTAGAATACACAATGGATCTTCTCAATAACGATGATATGAGCTTTGCCGAAGCCGGCCCGGCTTATGCCCAGTGGTGTGTGCAGCTTTTTGGAGACTGTGCTATAGCAGCCGAAAATGCCGGTAATCCCATGAGTAGCGCATTTATAACCAGGTTGCGTTATGCAACCCGTAGCGCCCTTGCCAGCTTCTTCCCTGATGGCTATGACAGCAATGTGGGTGACTCCAACTATCGTGATCAGATGCGTCATTTCAAACGATTGGCTGATCTTCTCAATGATCCGGTAATTGACGCCTATGTAAACGGGGACGGGAGCTATGACGAAAATCTTGTATCATTTTATGACTGTGTTAATTCCGCCTATATGCGTACAAGCTGGGATCCGGACGAAACAACCTATGTTTCGTTTGTGAACAATCCCAACGATGGGCATTACCATCCGGATTCCAATCAAGTGCTTATGTATGCTTATGGTCAGCCGCTTTTGGTTGACAGCGGCCGTTACAGCTACAGCAGTACCAACAAAATATATGATGAGCTTCGCTACGCATCGGCTCACAATACAATCGAATCCGAGGGTCTTACTCTGGCAGCTCACTCAAGCAGCGCCGAGAAATTCAGCGTATGGGCCGACAATGATATGTTCAGCTTCGGCACCACTACACAGCACGGCTACCCCAGCACGAAACACACCAGAAACGTGCTGTTTCTCAAAAATGCCAATGGCGCAACCCTTGTGACTGACTATGTGGATGGCAGCAAAGCTAAACAAACATACCGTCAGAACTGGCACTTTATGCCTTCTAACAATGCAACGGTAGACGGCCATACGATTTCCACAAACTTCTACGAAAAGGCAAATGTTGATCTTTACAATGCCGACAGCACCGCTGAATCTGAAATTCTTCCCGGATATTTCAGTGCAGACTACGGTCTTGTTGCCAATAGCCAATATGCGTCCTTTAAAAAGACCGGTACCGATGTAAAATTCAGCACCTTTATAATGCCACGCAAAGCCGGAGCCGAAACCGCCAACCTCACCGTTACCGATACTGTGAGCAACATTCACAGTTCCGCTGTCTCTGTTACGGATGAAAGCACCGGAGAAAATGTAATGTTTTATATAAAGAATACCGATTCAGCTAACGGCAGCTTTGGGGATTATACGACCGACGCCAAGATGGCTTTCGGCGCAGAAAACCTTTATGGCTTGGCAAATGGCTCTACTCTTTACAAGGATGATCAAGAAATCATCTCCTCCCCCATTGAGCTCAATTCCATTGGTGTGGAGAAGAAGTATGATTCCGACTCATCGATCACCTATGAGATAACCGCTGAAGGGCTTACTCCAAGAACCACCGGCAACAATCTTGTAAAGTTATATGCCCCGGATGCCGAAAAAGTCATCTTTGAGGGAAATGAAATTGAATTTGTTAAAGATGGCGACTATATCTACGCTGTCGGCATTGCCAGCGTGACCACATCGGAGATAGTCGCGTCTATAGAAGCTGACAAAGACGGTTTTGTTGCTTCAAGCTACGGTAATGAAGGGACAACTTATCCCGGAATTATTCAGGCTTCCTCTGATTGGCAGAACCGCAACGCATATATTGGCTTCGACCTTTCCGATTATGCTGATACCGAATTTAACAAAGCGACTATAAGGCTGTATCCAACCGAGTTAGCCAACAGTCCCGGTGCGCTTTACTTTTACTGGCTTGATTACGGTACATGGACAAGAGACAATCTAAACTTTATTCTGGATTCCGATAAAATGCCCACGCACACTTCCTACACCGGTACATATACCGGTTATAGCGGATCGTTCTCCGGTAGCTCAAGCGGGCTTTCCGTTGGCTCTCCCTTTGATGTAGACTTCACAGACGAACTGAAGGAACGTATTGCTTCCAATGAGGATCTCAAATTTACCTTCGCGGTGTTAAGTTCAGGGGGAAGTGTTAAATTTGCATCTATAAACAATTCATCATATCCCGGCCCAACCATCATTCTTTCAAATGAAACTACGGAGGGTGTTTCCGAAGAAACCGTTGTAACAGTCAATTTTGTTGATGATGAGGGCAATGAGCTTTTGGATCCTTTGACTATAACCAAAGGACTCAATGTCGGCAATATTTATACATATGATGATGCTCCGGAGTTCATTGAGGCTAATGGGGCGACCTATACCTTAGACCAGAAGAACTCCAGCCTTGGAACAATGATCGAGAAAGGTGTCAATAATCAGCTTACCGCGGTTTACACTCCTGCCGCTGAGATTGAAATTAATTTTCTCTCGGATGGTGAGCAGGTCTTTGACAGTGAGACAGAATATGTTGTTCCCGGCACAACCTTCACATATACTCCCAATATTATGTACTTTCTTAATGGACAGGCCTATTTAACCGATTCCGATAACTCTACCCTTTCAGTTAAAGCTCAAAAGGATGAAAAAAATATTATAGAAGTCATCCTCTCTAAGACCACTATTAGTGGAAATCTCATAACCAACGGTGACTTTACCAATGGAACAACCGACTGGACCGATGCCGCATCCGGCGGCAAGTTTGGCGGAACTGTTTCCGATGAGTACGCTCACGGCGACGGGAATTCACTGACAAATACAAGCGGTAGTGGCGGCAGCACCGCAACTACACTGAGAAGATTTATTCCCGTTGAAGAGGGGAAGACATATTACCTTTCTTATTATGCTTATAACACAGGAAGTGCTTTGAGTTCAGGCAACAATGGTTTTATGAGCGCATATGTTCCTGTGAAAGGGACAGCGTTCGGCACATTTGACGGTGTTACCTTCAAAGACTATGTGGAGTACGGGGGACAGAATTCATGGTCAAACGAATCTCAATCCGAGGTTAAGCGCGACCGTTCCGATATGCCTTATGACACCGGAATGAACCACAAGGAATTTATTTTTAATATACCCGACGGAACCGACAATATCATGATAAGCATGTTTGCCTGGACTGATCCCGGGAGACTGTATTTTTCCGATTTTGAACTTTATGAGCTTAGCAGCGATAACGATTCGTCTGTCAATGTGACTGTTCGTTATGTCAACGAGGCTGGTGAAGAAATACTTTCTTCCAAAAGCTTCAAGGCGGAGTTGGGTTCAAGCTATGACGCGTCAAATTATGTTATAACAGATCCCATATATGGCAACAAAAAAATCCGCACCTATAATGCTGAGGCCACAAAGGGTCTTACGGGCATTGTGACGGAAAACACGGTAATTGACGTTGTTTATTCAGAGGAGGACTATGATGGCATTCTTCTTTACTTAAGCTTTGACGATGAAGAGACCGGATTTGCCGGCGGCGTTGGCAAGGCTATCGCGCAGGGTGAAATCACTTTGACCGATGGTGTAGAGGGAAAGGCTTTGTCTCTGGATGGAACCGGTTCCAACTGGCTGAATGCGGTAACTTCCGAGAACGACGCTTCACTCCTTGCGAATATTGAAGAGATGACCGTTTCTTACTACTGCAAAATAAATTCCACAGAAAATGCGAATTGGCCATTTTACGCGGCTCCTAACGAAGGAACGCAAACGTATGGAAATGAGCACTACCTTGGCGCTTTAGATTCGGACAAAAGTATTAAAATTGAGCGTTACAGCAACAGCGGTAGCCGTAACACCGAGAATAATATCACAGTTGACGCTCCTGAGGGAGAGTGGAGACTTGTAACGGTAGTTGTGAAGAAGGACAAAACAGAGCTTTACATTAACGGCGTACCGGCCGGTGAACAGACTGCCAGCAACACTCTTGAGGATATACTCGGAAGTTCTCCCATATTCCAAATTGGTAAGGCAAACTGGAATGACGGGGAGTTCTGTGATGGCCTTATAGACAAATTCACGGTTTATGATTGGGCTCTCACAGACAAAGAGGTTGCGGAGCTTACCAATCCAGACAAGCCAACACTCTCAATTGATGGGGATGTTGTCACTGTCAACGCGGACGCCGACAGTACGTTAATCATTGCCCAGTATGACAAAGACAGACGCCTTTTAAAAGTTGAAACAAAGGACATAAAAGCCGGAGAAGAAGCTGTATTTACCATTACACGGGTCGATGACGCTGTTGAGGCCGCAGCTTTCCTGTGGGGAAGTCTCTTAAAAATGAATCCTATTACCAGCGCTGTAATCAGCGGCTATGAACAGTAGCTTTCATTGCATACAAAAAGGATCTCGTAAGAGATCCTTTTTGTTATACTACAGGCTTTCTACAGCCCATTTAACCGTCTGATTAATTGATCAGCCGTTGATAGAGGAAACAACGCCGGAGCCAACTGTTCTGCCGCCCTCACGGATAGCGAAACGAAGGCCTTCCTCGATAGCGATGGGAGTGATAAGCTCAACATCCATCTTAACGTTATCGCCAGGCATGCACATCTCTGTGCCGGCGGGAAGTGTGATAACACCTGTAACATCGGTAGTTCTGAAATAGAACTGCGGACGATAGTTGTTGAAGAAAGGTGTATGACGGCCGCCCTCTTCCTTAGTAAGAACGTAAACCTGACCGGAGAACTTTGTGTGAGGATGAATTGTGCCGGGCTTAGCAAGGACCTGACCTCTTTCGATCTCGTTTCTCTGAACGCCACGGAGAAGTGCGCCGATGTTGTCACCGGCCTCAGCGCTGTCAAGAAGCTTGCGGAACATCTCGATACCGGTTACAACGACCTTGCGGGCCTGATCGGCAAGACCAACGATCTCTACTTCCTCAGAAAGCTTAAGAGTACCACGCTCTACACGACCTGTAGCAACTGTACCGCGACCTGTGATAGAGAATACGTCCTCAACAGGCATAAGGAAAGGAGCATCGGTAGGACGCTGAGGTGTGGGAATATAGCTGTCAACAGCATCCATAAGGTCAAGAATGGGCTTATAAACAGGATCATTGATATCCGTAGATGTGCTTTCAAGAACCTCAAGCGCACTGCCCACAATGATGGGAATATCGTCTCCGGGGAACTCATATTCTGTAAGAAGGTCACGAACCTCCATCTCAACAAGCTCAAGAAGCTCGTCATCGTCAACCTGATCCCTCTTGTTAAGGAATACTACGATGTAGGGAACGCCAACCTGACGGGCAAGAAGAATGTGCTCACGGGTCTGAGGCATAACGCCATCGGCCGCGGATACAACCAGAATAGCGCCGTCCATCTGAGCAGCACCGGTGATCATGTTCTTAACGTAGTCGGCATGGCCGGGGCAGTCAACGTGAGCGTAGTGACGGTTGTCTGTTTCATACTCAACGTGAGCGGTGGATATCGTGATTCCACGTG
>CAYTWZ010000021.1:8044-23291 GCA_964442035.1 uncultured Oscillospiraceae bacterium | reverse complement strand
GACGAGGTTATCATTCCCAAAATAGCCACGGGAATGACATACAGCTACAAGCTTACTCCCGACGCTTTCATTTCTATCGGCGAGGACATCTATACCTACAGAGAGGAGCTTTCCGTTCTCTCCATCGATGTTGTGGCCGATGAGGAGGACAAGGGTCTCAATGTGATATCCCTTGTATACTCTCTTGTCTCCAATGACGACATGTTCAACGGATATGAGATTTCTCCCGCGGGATCATATTGCTGGATCGCGGATAATCGAGCCTTCCACTATGCAAACGATGACGGTACCATTGATATGACCTATGTTGGTTATATTGACGTACACGGCTCTATTAAGGCCACTCAGTATAACAACCTTACCGGCGAGGTTACCGAGACGCTTATACGCAGTAACTTCCAGCCGGACGATCACGACAATCCGGCGTTCTTAGTATTGCCGGATGAGCATATCCTTATTATATACTCCCGTCACACTGACGAAGCGGCTTTCTACTACAGAGTTAGCCGACAGCCCGGCGACATAACAACCCTCGGCCCGGAGAAGAAACTGGCGACATCCGACAACACGACTTATCCCAGTCCTTTCATACTCTCCGGTGATCCGGATCACATCTATATGTGCTGGAGAGGTATCAACTGGCATCCCACGATAGCTCAAATGCAAATGCCAACCGAGGATAATGACTACACTCTGAGCTTTACATGGGGGCCAAAGCAGATTATCAACTCAACCGCTCAAAGCAGCAGCTGCCGTCCCTATGCCAAGTATGTGTCAAACGGCAGAGACACCATCTATATGACCTACAGCGCTACCCACCCGGATAATATCGATCCCTGCGCTATCTATTACACCGCAATTCAGATCACCGATTTCACCGAGGGCAAGGTAAAGGTTGCCCTAAAGGGAGCTACCGGGGAGACACTTTCCACAAGTCTGCCATTCAGAGTAACCAACGGTGAGACGGATCCGTCCTATGTGGTTGACGACTATACTACCAGCAAGCGCGGCTGGGTATGGGAAATCGCTCTTGACAAAGACGAGATACCCGTTATCGCAATGGTAAGGATCAGCTCCGACAAACAGAGTCACACCTACTATTACGCTAAGTGGGATTCCAATGCCGGCGAATGGGTAAAGACCAAGCTTGCCGACGCTGGCGGAGCATTCCACCAGTCCAGCGGCACCGAACAGTGCTACAGCGGCGGAATGTCCATAGATCCCGAAAATCCGAACGTGATCTACGCGTCAGTTCCCGTAAAGGGCGTATTCGGAGAAGTCTATGAGATCATCCGTTACACTATGAGCGATGATGGCCGCGAGATACTTGACCGCGAACAGATCACAAGGAACTCCTCTGTCAACAATGTACGTCCATTCTCTATTCCCGGCACATCCGGCGAAGACGAGTTTGACCTCATTTGGATGAGCGGCGACTACTACTACTGGATAGTTAACAGCTCGTTCCCCGAGGGCTTCCCAACAGCTATTCATACTAATTTCCAGTTCGATGATGATGTATTTAATTTTGAGGACGGTTTGGATGTACACTACACCTTTGTCGGTGATTCTGATGGCAAACTTATCGACCGCATAAGCAAGAAGGGCGCAACGCTCTCTGACGAGACTGTCGGGGACGGCGTACTCACAACGGCGGCAAACGGCTATGTACAGCTTCCGAACAATCTTATTGACAGCTCCAGCTTTACGATTTCCGCCTTTGTTGACTTCAGCGCGGCGACCAACTGGGGCGGCACTATCCTCAGCCTTGCCGACGGTCAGTTTAAGTACGCGGTGAACAATTCCACCAGCACGCCGACACTCACGATTGGCGGCGTAGGCTATGACAGCAGCAATCTTTGGTCCAACTCCGACTGGAATAAGAGCCACAGCGCGACCACTGACGGATCGACAGGGAAGACCAACCCCGGCGAGGTGCACTTGGCTATAACCTATGACGCCGAAACAGGCATTGCCAGAACCTACATCAATGGCATGGCGGATCAGTACATTGAGCTTCCGTATGGCGAGCTTAGCGTAAGTGGCTACAACCTTATGGGTCAGTATAACGGAACATTGAGAGACTTCAGGGTCTATGACCGTGCTCTCACCTGTGCCGAGCTTAAGGATATAGTCAACGGTGACAATGCCGGCTTTGAGGACAACGATTCCTACGGTATAGCCTCAGCCAGCTATGCCAGCTCCGCAAAGACAGTCAATGTTGAACTCCTCAACAACGAGAGCGAGGCGTTTAAGGCGTCTGTATACACCGTTACATATACAAGCTCCGGTGATATACTCGAAATAAAAAAGAGTGACGTGGAAGTAGACGCTCAGAGCAGTCTTCAGCTGGCCGTCCAGCTTGAAAACGCCGTGGCGTCCAGAGGCTCCATAAGAGTATTCCTCTGGGATGACAATCTGCGTCCCATAATGAGCGCGATCAAAGTGAAATGATCAATAAAATGATCAAATCGATAAATGATCATAAATCTCATTCGGAGGTGGTAATAAAGTAAAAATCACGGTTCAGCGGCGGCGAAGGACACTCTTTGCCGAGCCCCTCATTAGGCGGAGAGGCTTTGCCGCCGCTGAATCCGTGAATAAATTAAGGTTTAAAATCCGGGACTTTCTCGGATCTTAAATATATTTTATATTATAGGAGGAAAGTACAATGAAAAACACAGGAAAGATCCTGTCCCTCGTTGTCGCCCTCGCAATGGTTATGTCGGTAATTCCGGGCTTTGCGTTGACCGCAGCCGCGGAAGAGGACCTCGGAACCGTTGACGTATGGGGAAATCGGTACAGGATCGTTGACGAAATCAAAATCGAAGACGGCGGCTTTGAAGGAGACCGCTCTACATGGTCATCATGGTTCACATGGAACAAGGCCGTAGAGACTCTTTCCGAGGATATCCTCGTCTCCGAGGATGTGGTACACAGCGGGAGTCAGTCCCTGTATGTACCGAGCAACGGAGGCACAAACTCGGTTGCCGGCAGCTTCCTGGGAATGTTCTACTTAAACGCCGACCATTCGCCTGTCACTGAGAGCAAAACCTATGTCCTCAGCTTTTGGCGCAACGCACCCGGCGGCAGTATGACTATTTCCGTTGGAGCCTCCGCCGATCCGTATTCACAAACCGTGGATTATGACGCGGACTTTGGCGGCTGGGGCAACAGCGGCAGTCAGGGCTCTAACGTGACCGGCTTGGCCGGCTCCGGCAACGTATGGGGACAGGTCACCGCCATGTTCCAGACGACCGCCGGCGTCAGCACCATGGCCAAGGTGTTTGCCCGTTACTGCGGCTCTAACTATTTTGACGATTTCACTATCTATGAGATCGACCCCACTCCCATAGAGCCCAACGCCAGCGCCACCATCCGTATGACCGACGAGAACGGCGAGACTGAGGTCCTTGGCACGGTTGAAAACCTCTATGCCGGGGACGAATTTTCCATTCCGTCCAGCTATGATTACAGCAGCCTTAACAAGGTTGACATGGAAACGGGCATTGTTTACACTTACGTCAATCCCGAGCCGATCATCCTTGCCGAGGGCGATGAAAACTATCTGGATATCACTATTGAACCCACCTTGCAGATTGTCAGCGGAAACCTGATCGATGGCAGCTTTGATGACAATTCTCTTGATGGCTGGTACACCGGCGAGGGTACTCCTCTGGCTGATGCTGCCGAAACAACAGCCTATCTTGAGGACGGGGCTCTGCACACCGTGTCCAGCGGCACCGCCTTCGGTACAGCCGGCTCCTTTGAGACCAGATGGGATATTCCCACACCCGGAAAGACCTATCTTATCGGTGTTGACGCTATGGCTACCAACACATCCACACACCAGTATGCATGGTTCCTGACCTGGGGTGACTCCGACGGCGACGGTGAAGAGGAGCAGACCGGTACAGTAGCCGACTATGCGGACGGCTCAACTGCCGGACAGCTTGGTTCAAACGGCAGCGTTCCATCCGACCCGTTGGTTCAGGACGAGTATGTGACAAAGGCCTTTGTTTGCCCGACCGCCGAGACCGACACCGCTTTTGGATTCAGAAGCGCGTGGCTTCGTGACGCATTGGTAGTATACGACAACTTCTTCGTCTATGAGCTTGGCGAGTATGCGGCGGATCCCGATTCCGTTCGTTACAAACTTGTTTATACCACTGACGGCACAGCCGAGGGCGATGTCATAGCCACCGGCGCGTCTCAGCTTGGCGCAGCCGGTCAGGAGGTTGAGGTTCCTGAGGGCACACTTGAAGCCACCCTTAAGGGTAATACTTTCTATACCAACGAGTCCGCCAAGATTACGCTTAAGGCCGATGTTGAGGAATACTATGTTCCCGCTAAGGTTCTTGCCAACATCACCGGCGGCGTAGCCAAAGCTGTTAAGACCGTGGGCGATTACGCTCCCATCCTTCTGGATACGGCCAAGCTTGTTACCGACAACGAGGAATTCAATAAGACCTATGACCAGACTGTCAAAGTGACCGACTGGACGGTTGACGGCGATACGGCCACCGGTACCGTTGAGGGCTATGACGGACTTACCGCCACAGCATCTATTGAGAAATTGGATCCCACCTTTACTCTTATAGATAACGAGAGCCAAGCTTCCCAGAATAACTACCCGAAGGGTCAGCAGGCCTATGTACACTTCCCCGCTTCTATGGAAACGCCCTTTGTCATCGAGATGACAGTGACGCTCAACAACATCGGCGATCAATTCCTGTTCATCAATGACAGCAGCAACAGCGGTTTCTTTGGCCCCGATCAGGTAGCCATCGGTCTCAACGGCAATTTCACTCCCGTTAACGGCAATGGATCGGGCGGACGCGCCACAAGCGATGTGGGAATATTACCTCTTGAGATAGGCAAACCGTATTCCGTTCTCATCGAGGTAGATCCTGCCAACAACAGCTACAGCGCGTATGTCTCCGATGGCACAGCTTCAGCCGCGGCGGAAAACATGGGATTCCGCACTAACAAGGGTATGGTTGACGGTCTTGTTTCCATCGGCAATCAAAATACCGCTTCTCCCGACGGAGCGGTTCAGATAACTGATATACAGGTCTATGCTCCCGATGTACAGGTTCCTGCCGCGGCAAGCATTTCTTCCGGCCTGAGCTTTGTAACTGTAGACGGAGCCGAAAAGCTTTCCATCAACTTTACTGTTGACGGCGCTTACGCGGATCAATATCTGACAATCACCGCTAAGGACAGCGTTGTCAGCGGAAACGCTCTCACAACACCTACCATAGTTTATGACGAGCCTTTAACTGAGGGCAATAATGTGATAGCCCTTGTTCCCAACTCTCCCAACATGACCTATATCGCCACCGTTTCCGACGCTGAAACCGGATACGCGCTGGCAAGCACCACCGCCGCCCTTTATCCCATGGTTGCCGCTGACATTGCCGACAACCTTGAGGAATATATTGCCGCACAGTCACTGGCCAGAATTGATCAGGCCATCGAGGCCCTTTCCGCAGGCGGAGCGGTATATGATGCCGAGGGCAAATTCGGTGACGGACGCGACGCTTTCATTGACGTTCAGATCGGCGATGAAGCTACCGTGATCACCCTCAACGAAGGCCTTTATGCCAAGGGCATGGGCTTTAAGACCAAAATAAAGGTCGGTGTGGAAGGCGATCTTAAGGATGCCGTAAGCGATGAGCTGTTCTACAAGATCACTATCGCCAACGGTGAGGTTACTCTCGAATCTTACGATGAAGCTGTGACCTTTAGCCTCGAAAGCGTTGAAATCGAATTCGTTGAGACCGAGGTCGAACTTCCGGAAGAAGTCGAACAGCCGGATCTCAGCGTTGAATTTGACTTCATTGAAGTACTGTAAGGAGGTAAGATAGATATGAAAAAGATATTCACATATCCGATAGTTGAAGAAAAAATTCTGTCTCCCGAAAATGAGGTTATGGGCGTTTTCAACACAAGCGCGGAAGCGTCTGCGAACGCGACCGTTGTGGTAGATAACGACTCGGCGGCGGATGACGATATCTTCACCTACTGGTAATAAAATATGTCTCAAAGCTTATACAGCTTTGAATCAAAATATTAAGTTCCTCCTTAATATTTTAATAAAATAATCGATCGGGCCCTGCGGCATTGCCGCAGGGCCCGATCATTGCTTTATTCCACGCATATCCTGTCTCCGCCGCAGCGCTTAAGCTGCCGCGCGGTGGCCCCTGTGTGCGATTCATCCACGCTCACCGTGAAAAGCCACCTTTCCTCCGGACCATTCTTGCTTTCCTCGTAGTCCATAAAGCCGCCCACTATGGCTCCTACCACAGTGCCGCTTATGAGTCCGGCTATCGGCCCTATGGTGGAAACCAGTCCCATGTTTTCCAGCATGGCGGCGCCCATGCCAAGCACTGTCCCCGCCGCGGCGCCTACGGCCATTCCGGCCAGGGTGTTTTTGCCTCCAAAGGAGGCGGGCTCTGCGGCACGGCATACATTGATCTTGTCCGCGGTCGCTCCGTTGGCTCGCGCGGCGCTGCGGGCCGACTCGATCTCTTGCGTTGTATCAAAAAGCGCCGTGATCGTTTTTTCCATAATATCTGTCCTTTCTTTATTGATGTCGCCCCTAAAAACCTTACCTTGTCTTTCCGATGCGTTTTGACCTTTTTTCCATTTCAACAGGGTTTTAGAGACGCCCTTACGAGACGATCGTATATTTATTATTTTTCTATTGCAAAAATTTATTCAATGTGTTAAACTTTATTTTGAGGTGACAGATGTGAAAAAGATTTTTATTATAGCTATTGCGGCGGCAATGCTGCTTTGCGGCTGCGGAAAGGATAAGAAAAAAACCGAAGCCACTGTAGAGGATAAGCCGAAAAACATTTTGTCATATGAGGACAAGGATCCTAAGGAGCTTATTCCTTCTGAGACAGAAGAGCACGGAACGGTGATCGAAGCCGATCCCTCTGACGACGAAGTGCCGGATGAGGAAGAGCTTGGGGAATATCAGCACGTTTTTATGGGCGATACCGATGTTGTTGACGATGGATGCGTGGGCGGTTGGGTGCTGAAGGTGAGCCTTAAGGACATAACGATCAACACCGACAATGTGATAACCACCTATGAATTGGATGATGGGGCGGTAGAGACTGCCGGGCATCTTAAGCCCGGGGACGCCGCGCTGGTGAATTTTTTTGAGGCTGAAGACGGAACGAAGGTAGCCTATGAGCTGAGCCGTGTAAGAACCGAGGATGAAGCTCTTACAAAGGACGAAATTTTGGAAATGTACGGTGAGCAAAATGCGGATTAATGTAATCGGAGGAGGTCTGGCGGGCTGCGAGGCAGCATGGCAAGCCGCTAAGGCCGGTGTCAGGGTGCGGCTTTACGAGATGAAGCCCCTGCACTATTCTCCCGCTCATATCAGCAGTGACCTGTGTGAGCTTGTATGCTCCAATTCTCTCAAGGGAAACGGCCTTGACAACGCCTGCGGACTATTAAAGGAGGAGATGAGGCGCATGGGAAGCCTCGTCATCTCCTGCGCCGACGCCACGAGAGTACCTGCCGGGGGAGCCTTGGCCGTGGACAGGGAAAAATTTGCCGCCATGGTGACCGAAAAAATAAAGGCCGAGCCTAATATTGAGATTGTCAACGAGCTGGCGGAGACCGTCCCCCGGGACGGTATAACCGTGATAGCTACCGGCCCCCTTACCCATGGCCCGATCAATGATGAGATAAATCGTCTGTGCGGGGGAGAGGGTCTGCACTTTTATGACGCGGCGGCTCCGGTACTGACTGCGGAGAGCATTGACCTGTCAAAGACATATTTTGCCGCCCGTTACGGCAAGGGCAGCCCCGACTACATCAACTGCCCCATGAACAGAGAGGAATATTCCGCCTTTTGGAACGCGCTTGTGACCGCCCGGCGGGCGGAGCTTCACGGCAATGTTGAAAAGCCCAATGTGTTTGAGGGCTGTATGCCGGTGGAGATAATGGCCGCCAGAGGCGAGGACACACTGCGCTTTGGCCCCCTTAAGCCCAAGGGCCTGCCGGATCCCCGTACAGGGCATCTGCCTTGGGCTGTGCTCCAGCTGAGAAGGGACAACAGTGAGGGTACGCTTTATAATATGGTAGGCTTCCAGACAAATCTTAAGTTTGGGGAGCAGAAAAGGGTGTTTTCCATGATACCTGGCCTTGAAAACGCTGACTTTGTCCGCTATGGCGTCATGCATCGGAACACATATATTGACTCGCCGCGGCTCCTTGCCCCTGATTACAGCCTGCGGGAGCATCCGAATATCTTTTTTGCCGGACAGATAACCGGTGTCGAGGGGTATGTTGAGTCCGCATCATCGGGACTAATGGCCGGTCTTAACGCCGCCGCAAGGGCAAAGGGGGAAGAGACTCTGACGCTCCCGCCTTCCACCTGCACAGGGGCTTTGGCGTCATATATTACAAATCCGTCAATAAAAAACTTCCAGCCTATGAACGCCAATTTTGGTATCATAGAGTGGGAAAGAACAAAAATAAAGAACAAAAAGGAACGTTATGAACATATTTCCGCTAATGCTTTGGAGGTATTGGCAAATTGCACAAAAAAATCTTAAAAAATTAAACAATATGGCGAAAAGAAATTTTGTGTTTTTTATTGATTATTTTTAAATAAAATGTTAAAATATATTTAACGGTCAAGGGGCGGAGTATGCTCCTGCCCCGGAAAGAATTTTCAAGGAGGACACTGATATGAAAAAGGCAAATCTTCGTGCGCTGGCAGCCGGACTTGCCGCATCTGTGGCAATGACTTGCTTTGGCGGTATCACCGTCAGCGCGGCAGCTCAGAATGTGGGTGAAGCGGCTCAGGCAATTATGCCCACCCGCGTACAGGCACTCGAGGCTCTGGAAAGAGCAAACGACAAGTGGATTACAAGTAACAAGAGCCACGGACGCTCGTTCTGGGACAACGCGGCCTACCATGTAGGCAACATGGAGGCTTATTTTACCACAGGTATTGAGGTTTATCGCAATTATTCCGAGGCTTGGTCAGTCCAGAACAACTGGAAGGGCGCTACAAGCGACAACCGCTCCGCATGGAAGGGCGGCGCCTCCACAGGCGGTTACGGAGAGGGTCAGGAGTATGTGCTTTTCGGTGACTGGCAGATCTGTTTCCAGACATACATAGACCTTTACAACAACGAAAGAATGGAATCCAAGGGCAAGATTAACGACACATCCAAGGTTGCTCGTGCCCAAGAGGTAATGGAATACCAGATGTCCCGGTCCGAAAAGGACTGGTGGTGGTGGGCTGACTCTCTGTTCATGGCAATGCCCATCATGTCCAAGCTGTATGTCCTTACAGGCAACGTGCAGTATCTCGACAAGCAGTACGAATGGTTCAAGTGGGCTGCCGAGGACGTAGAGGGCGGCACTAAGGACGGTATGTGGGACGCCGAGGAACAGCTGTTCCATCGTGACGGCAAGTACATCTATCCCGACTGGAAAACGGATAACGGCAAGAAGGACTTCTGGGCAAGAGGCTCCGGCTGGGTATTTGCCGGTCTCGCAAGAGTACTTTCCGATATGCCCACAAATTATGAGCATCGTGATTACTTCCTTGACAAGTACACCCAGATGGCTCAGGGCGTAGCAAGAAATCAGCAGCTTGAAGGCTTCTGGTCTCGTTCAATTCTTGACCGCGCTCATGCTGACGGTTTTGAGTCCAGCGGTACATCTTTCTTTACCTATGGACTTGCGTGGGGCATCAACAGCGGCTATCTTGACCGCGACACCTATCTTGACACCTGCCTTAAGGGCTGGTACTTCCTTTACAATACAGCGCTTCAGGATGACGGTACTGTAGGTTATGTTCAGCCCATCGGCGAGAATTCCAAGCAGAGCCTTAACATCGGCGGCAGAAACACCGCCAACTTCGGTGTAGGCGCTTTCCTGCTTGCAGCAAGCGAAATCTCCAAGCTGGCCGGCGGCGTTGACGGCGATCAGACAAACAACGGCGACATTTATCCCTACCTGATGAGAAAGATGGTAGGCAAGTATGCGATTGAAATTGACTCGCCTCATTTCTATGTTGACGGCGTGATCAATCATATGGACAACAACAACCACAACCAGAAGACATATATCAAGAACGGCAATACCATGATTCCCGTTCGCGTGGTTAAGGAATATATGGGCGGCGACGTTGTTGAAAACGGCGATACTATCACAGCAACACGCAATATCCAAAACGGCGCCAGCACCACAACAAAGACTGTAGTGTTCACTCTTAACAGCATGAACTATACAGACAACGGCGTGGCTAAGACTCTTACCACACCCGCCGAAAAGAGCGACCTTGGTTACACCTGTGTTCCCGTGCGCGCCCTGATGGAAGGTCTCGGCCTTCAGATCTGGTACAGCGGCTACGAGGGAACCAGCAAGTATACCACCGATCCTCTTTACGCTATGATCATAATTTCCGACAAGACAGATCCCTTCTTCGCCTGCGACTCCAACGCGGTTGAGATGCTCCGCTGGATGATCGGTCCTACCGAGCATTATCCCACACGTCCCGCTCAGGCTGACAGGGGTTATACAGTGGATAAGCCGAGCATCGCGCCCACAACGGCATACGGCACTCAGGTGACGCTTACTACATCTATGCTTAAGGCCTCCGCTACACCCGAGCCCCAAAACGATGTTACTCAGACTATCGATAACAACGTAAATACACGTTGGGCAGCTCAAGGCAGCCAGTATATGACTATCGACCTTGGCACAGCTATACAGGTCGCATGCGTCGGAGTACGTATGATGAAGTACACTGACGGCAGATGCATCAATTACGGCGTGTCGATCAGCACCGACGGCAGCAGCTACACCGATGTATTCAGCGGCGTATCTCAGGCCAACGGCGCGGTTTGGGAATTCCCCAAGGTTGACGGCAAAACAGCCCGTTACATCAAAATCAGCGTAAACGGCTCCACTACAGGCGACTGGGCGTCCGTTGCAGACGTAGCTGTATTCCAGGGCGACGCCAACTCTCCCGAAACAACGGTTTCCGGTGGCACTGCAAGCACTCAGACTACATCTCAGGCTACAGGCACAAAGGTAAGCCTTAACTCCGGCATGGTCAAGGCCAGCGCCGAGCCCGAGGCGGAAAACCCCGGCCGCAACGCTGTTGACGGCAATGCCAGCACAGTATGGGCCGCTCAGGGCAATCAGAACCTTACGATTGACCTTGGAAGCAGCGCTGTTGTAAGCACAGTAGGCGTTCAGATGAAGCCCTACGATGATGGCAGAAGCATCAACTATTCCGTATCCTACAGCGCAGATGGCAGCAGCTATTCTTCCGTATTCAACGGCCAGTGCGCGGCAGGCGGCGCGGTGATGGAATATGTTCCCGTAGCTAAGAATGCCCGTTACATCAGAATTGGCGTAAACGGTTCTACTATAGGTGACTGGGCTTCTCTTGCCGAGGTTGAGGTTTACACCGGCGGCACAGCTACAGCCGGTACTACAACCACTACACCCACTATCAATTCCACACAGTCCTCTACTCCTACCGGCAATAAGATATCCTTAAATTCCAGTATGATTAAGGCCAGCGCCGAGCCTGAGGCTCAAAACCCGGGCGGTAACGCTGTTGACGGCAACTCCGGCACGGTTTGGGCAGCTCAGGGCAGCGCAAACGCTGTTATTGACCTTAGCAGCTCTATGGGCGTGGTTTGTGTAGGCGTTCAGATGAAGCCTTACGATGATGGCAGAAGCATCAACTATTCTATCGATGTTTCCGCTGACGGCAGTACATACATCCCCGTATTCAGCGGTCAGAGCGCGGCAGGCGGCTCTGTGATGGAGTATCACACTGTAGGCGCAAATGTACGTTATGTAAAGGTTGGTGTAAACGGTTCCACTACAGGTGACTGGGCTTCTGTAGCCGAAATTGAAGTTTACAGCGGCACGGTATCCGGCAATGCCGGAGGCACGACCAGTGTGATTTCCGCTGTTTCCAGCAAGCCGGTAGGCAATTCTATCAAGCTTACCGAAGCTTATACGCTCGTTCCCGCTGATACCAAGTTCCCCGCTTCCAACGTTAAGGATGGCAACACTTCCACATACTGGAAGGGCAAGGCCAACCAGAGCGTAGTTGTAGAGCTTGCGTCGGCTAAAACCGTTACCAGCGTAGGCGTTCGGGCCTCCGGTACAGATACAGCGAATTACAGCATATCTGTTTCCGAGGATGCGTCAAGCTGGACTCCCGTATACTCCGGTACAGGCGTTTCCGGTTCCACAGCTTATCATCCCTGTGAGGCAAAGGGTAAGTATGTAATGGTTACCCTTACGGAAGAAGCAAATATTGCCGAGGTTGAAGTATACGGCGCAGAATGAGCCGAACAATTAAATAAATAATAAAAGGGGCCGCTGGCTTAAGGTAAAACTTTTTCAAGCCTTTTTGAAAAAGTTTTACCGAGCGGCTCCTTTTTTTATTCAATAGCTGAGATGTGTGGCATTGGAAAAGCCGTATCTGTAAAATCGCTTGCCTTGCCAGAATGTTCTTTCCGTGGTGCGGATAGAACCATCACCTACCACAACAATGGAGGAGTAAATGTAATGCAAAAACATATGAAATATTCATCCATATTTTTGACCCTCATTTTTTGCTTGGGTCTTCTCCCAACAACAGTCATGGCGGCTGTAGAAAGCACTAATATCAGGTGTCAGGACTATTCCATTAAGTCAAGACCGGTTCGATCCTATCTTTATGACAATGGCAGCGGCCTGACACGGGTGGAATGTATCAGTGATGATGTGGAGGTCGAGGATTACTCCTATGATTTTGAGCTTTTATTCAGCCGATGCATTGACATGGAGTTGCCCATATTCGGTGGTTTCTTTGCCGGGGAGGAATATAATTTCCTGATATTTGGCCAAAACAATGAAGAAGAGGACGACGACAAAGAGGTCATACGTATAGTAAAATACGACAAGGACTGGAATCGTATAGGTGATGCCGGTCTTTTTGGAGCCAACACCATACATCCGTTTCATGCCGGGAGCCTGCGCTGTGACGAGTATGGCGGATATCTTTACGTGCGTACCTGTCATGAGATGTACACTACTGAAGACGGTCATAACCATCAGGCTAACCTTACTTTTTCCGTGCGAGAAAAGGATATGGAGGTCACTGATTTCTTCTACGGTATACTTAACGAGAGCATTGGCTATGTCAGCCATTCCTTTAACCAATTTATTTTGGTGGATGAGGAAGGAAACATTATTTCCGCTGACCATGGGGACGCATATCCTCGGTCTCACGTGCTGATGCGTTATTCGATAAAAGCAGGAGAGGACAAGTTCATAGGAAGGAGTACTTCAATTGTAGATTTAGTGGTTTTCCCCGGCAGCATTGGACAGAACTCCACAGGGTCATCCTTGGGCGGTCTGGTCGAAACCTCACAGGGTTATGTGAGCGCTTACAACCTGTGCAGTGACAGTTCTCTTAGCGGTGAAAGGGACGTGTATCTGAGCTTTGTTCCCAAAAAGTCTTTTAGCGAGGAGAAAATAACCACAGCCAAGCTCACCGCTCAACCCGGTTCATCTACTCCTGTGCTTGCTCCCACCGGCCTTTCAGGGGGATATGTGCTTTGGGATGAAAAGGATGGTTACTCCAATACCGGAAATATGTGCTATGCCAAATATAATGCTGATGGGACAGTAGGCCGTGTGACCAATGCCCCTGGTGCGTTGTCCGATTGTCAGCCGATTCCATATGGAAGTGGGGTCGTGTGGTATGTTACCGGCGAAAGCTACAATGACAGTGCGCCGGTCTTTTATACTTTGGATGACGGTGGTCTGACTGCACACCCCTCGATCTCTCCGGCCGGTCCGGAGAAAAACGGTATTGCCTACGCTGCCACTCAAAGCGTCAATGTGGACGGCAAGACCGTGGAATTTCAGTGTTACGCCCTTAAGGATGGTGATGGAAATCTGACAAACTACGTTAAGCTTAGGGATCTGGCGGCCATACTCAATGGCACTGAAGCACAATTTTCCGTAGGATGGGGCGGCTCAGTGCTCATCAACACCAAGAGAACTTACACCCTGGACGGAAGTGAGTTAAACACACCATACACCGGTGATCGGGCGTATTCCGAGTCCACGGCCTTCACCGGAATAGACGGGCAGAACATCAGGCTTGCGGCCTTTGTGATCAACGATGACAATGGGGGAGGGTATACATACTATCGGCTTCGTGATCTTGCCAAGGCTCTGGGCTTCAATGTAGGCTGGAGCAGAGACAAGGGCATGTTTGTAGAGACTGACGAGCCTTACGACCCAAATAACTAAACGAGAGATGTCCCTCAGGTCGCCTACCGATTCGGTCGGGGCATCTGCTTCGCGGGGGCGGGCGGACCCTTTCGCTTTTCGGTTGGGGGGTTCTTCACTCCACCACGGCGCTCCATGGCGGGCTTTTAGCCCTTACTAAAAAAGGACGTTTCCTCATTTAAGTGTAAAATCACTTGTTGAGAAACGTCCTCTTTTTGCTAAAATAAACTCAATTTATTCGGCTGTAGGCCTGGCCGTTTACCAGCCCGCCCTTTTTGTAGTATCCGAGCTCCGACACAGTCACCAGCTGATATCCCTTTTCAACAAGGGCCGGAACAATGCGCTCCACGGCGTCGGCAGTGGGGGAGTGGATGTCGTGCATGAGTATTATGTCCCCGTCCTTTACATTATTCATTACAGCCTTGTAGGTGCTGTCCGCGTTCCGGGTTTTCCAGTCAAGGGTGTCGATGGACCACATTATAATAGGCGCTCCGCTGACTTCCCTGACAGTGGAATTGTAGCTGCCGTAGGGAGGACGCAGCAACGATGGGTAAAGGCCTGTTATCTCATGTACTTTGTTGTTTGTACTGCTGATCTGTGAGGCGATCCCGCTCCGGTCAAGGGTGGTTAGCTGCGTATGGTTCCATGTGTGGCAGCCTATCTCCATACCAAGCTCCACCTGCCGTTTCAGTGTTGAGGAGTAGCTACCCAGTCGGTTCCCTACTACAAAAAAAGTAGCCTTGGCGTCATATTTTGTCAGCACATCCAATATTCTGTCGGTGTACGGCCCGGGACCGTCATCAAAGGTC
The DNA here is from genome assembly GCA_964442035.1 of uncultured Oscillospiraceae bacterium. Taxonomy (GTDB): domain Bacteria; phylum Bacillota; class Clostridia; order UMGS1883; family UMGS1883; genus JAFLUQ01. Next base: position 8,181 of record CAYTWZ010000021.1, on the reverse strand, counting down.
AGGGCAACCATGGGCTTTGTCGGGTCAATACCCGGCTTGCGCAAAAACCAGCCCACCTCAAGATAAGCCGGTACGTCACTGTTGAACACAGTCAGCTCCCGTCCGTCCTCGCTGTAAAGAGTGGTTTGAACCTCGTC
>CAYTWZ010000021.1:0-7944 GCA_964442035.1 uncultured Oscillospiraceae bacterium | reverse complement strand
AATGTTCTGAACCAGCCCACCTCAAGATAAGAAGGAACATCACTGTTGAACACAGTCAGCTCCCGCCCGTCTTCACTGTAAAGTGTAGTCTGTATTTCGGAGGGATCTGTCACCCAGCCCTCCGCAAGCATTGACTCAGCCTGAGAATTCCACACGGACGTAATGCTACCGTCCCGGTCATAGAGCAGTGTGCGGGCGTCATCAATATTGGCATGCCAGCCCACGGCCTCCCATTGGTTTGCCTCGTCCTCCGACACATCCAGACTTTTGCCGTCATCGTTGAAAACGGTTATAAAGTCGGAGTTGGCTTCACCGGTGTAAGAAGCTGGCCGTCCGCTACGCGCCTCGGATACAGTTTTACCTGAGGCTGTGGAAGATAAAAGCATTATGATGGAAATAACAATAGAAACAAGCTTATCCATGGTAAGCGCCTCCTAAAAATACTTCAGCTTAAGTCTTGCCAGCTTGCGGCAAATTGGTCTGCCGAGCAAAAGCAGGAACACTACGTCACTGACTGCGTATGTGACCGTAAAAGGAAGACTGGCAGTAACTGCCGCGGCATACAGTCCCAATGTAAATCCCTCGCCGGCAAAGAGTAGTGTATATATGTCCATTATCAGTGAAAAGACCACACCTGATGCAGCGCCAAACATCAGCATAAAAGGCCTGCTGCTTTTTATATGTTTCCCAAGCAGTCCGGCGGTCATCCCTATGAAGCCCCACGCGGCCATTTGAAAAAGCGTCCAAGGCCCTTGCCCAAAGTACATATTTGAAATTACCGCGGTCAGGACACCGGTAATGAAGCCCGCTTCCCAGCCCAGCCCGGCTCCGGAAATAATGATAAGAGCGGCTGATGGCTTAAAGCCCGGCAGGGCTGCAAAGGCGATACGTCCAACGGAGCTGAGGGCGCTCATGGATGCTATCGCCGCAAGCTCCATAGAAGTGATCTTTTTCAGCTCATAGCGTATAATTATGGGCGCACATATCAAAAGCGTCAGGCCCATTGCGATAACAAAATATTTATTCATGGCGTTCACCGTTTAGCCGGCAGAGCTCAACTATCCTGTCTTCAGTGATTGCGCCTTTGAAATATCCGCGGCTCATCCTTGCTGCGGGAGTGGTGTAGAACATGTTTTCGTCAAAAAAATCCTCCGGTGAAGAAAGAGACAGCAGTTCGCCGTCAAACAGCAGTCCGCATTGGTCACTCAGCTCCGCTGCCAGCTCCGGATCGTGGGTTACAATTATTATTGCTGTGCCATGCTCCGCCTGCTTTTTGATCAGCTGCGCGATCTGAGCCCTGTTCACGGCGTCAAGCCCCTTTCCCGGCTCGTCCAGCAACAAGAGCTTTGGCTTTTGCATCAAGATTTTTCCAAAGGCGGCTCGCTGCTGCTCACCGCCGCTTAAGTCGTAAGGGTTGGCGTCCATGAGCCGGTTTAATCCCAGATCCTTGGCCAGTTGTGAATAGTCGCCCCAGCCTGTCAGCCGTGCCATCTGATCCCAATCCTCCTTGAGTGTGTCCTTTATAAAACAATCCTGAGGATTTTGGGGCAGATACGCTATATTTTCACGGTAAAGTTCGGAACCGTATTTTTGTATGCTTTTGCCCATATAAAGAATTTTGCCGCCTACACAGGGCAACACTCCGCTGGTAAGTGAAAGCAGGGTACTTTTTCCCGCTCCATTGCCGCCGAGTATAGAAATTATTTCCCCTCTGTGAAGGGAAAAGCTTATTCCACGAAGTATCTCACTGCCGCCTCTCTGATAACAGAAGGAGACGTTTTTCAGCTCCAGTATCTTTTCCCCCAATGGGGCGCGAGGCTGGCGAGGAAGGGCTTTGTCGTTGTTATAACGTCGGATCAGGGCCTTCCCTTCCCCTGAGGTTATGGGAAGGGGAGCCGGAGCATGCAGCCGGACGCCTATCCTTGCGGCGCAGGGCAGTCCCGCAAACATGGGCTTGTCCATGAGAAAGGTACACAGCTCCCTTGTTGGGAGCGTTGCCATTATCTGCCCGTTTTCCATATACGCTCCGCGGCTTGCAATGGCTAATACATTTTCGCCGCTGTGTTCACACATTATAACTGTAATTCCAAAATCCCTGTTAAGACGTCTCACACTGTCCATAAAGCTTTCCGCCGCGATAGGGTCAAGCATGGCTGTGGGTTCATCCAGCAATAGCAGCTCCGGCCCGGAGGTCACAGCCGCCGCAAGGTTGATAAGCTGCTTCTGACCGCCGCTGAGGGTAGCTGTTTCCTGCCGAAAAAGATGGCCAATGCCAAAGTATTCAGCGATCTCACCCACACGGCGTCGTATCTTTCCCTTCGGCCAGCCCAAATTTTCGCAGCCAAAAGCCAACTCATGCCACACCCTGTCTGTGACGATCTGGGCCTCCGGGTTTTGGGACACAAACGCCGCGTCGGAGAAAAGCCTGTTAATCGTACCTTCCATTTTGCCCTTGGGAGCGGTTTCCCCTTTTATCAGCCTCAAAAGTGTAGTTTTGCCGCAACCGTTTTCCCCGTAAAGCAGCAATATCTCGCCCTTTCGCACTGTAAGAGAAAGTTCATTCAGAGCCGGGGAAGAGGCGCCCGCATATGTGAATTTGAAATTTTTAATGTCAAGTATTTCCATCGTATTTTCTCCGCAGCCTCAACTCCTATGGGCAAAAAGCAGAGTATCGCGTATGCCGCCCGGGGCAGAGGATCAGTATAAATTGGAGTAATAACAGGGTAAAAGCTGAATTTAAGTCCGCTTTTGAAAAGTAAAGGAATCAGTCCCGCTGTTATTGCCGCGCCAAGCAGAATTCCATCCCGCCGGCCAAAGCGGAACAGGGAATAGCCGGTGCGCCTTCCACGTCCGTAGCCCCGCGCGTCCATTGAAGCCGCCGTATTTACTCCGCTTTCAAGTACGCGGGTCACAGTAGCGTCAAAGGCTGTAAGGCGGCTGTGAACGCGTTCAACAAGTGAAGGCCGGGAATACATGCCCATAGTCTTTTGCGCTGTTGATATACGGCCAAAGGTTTTGGCAAACAAGGGCGAAAATCTCAGCGCCATACTGATCATGGCGCCAAGCCTGGGCGTTATACAGCTAAAAAGGTAAAGGTTTTTTTCCACGTCCATTATTCTGTTGTAAGCGGCAAACCACAGCATCACGGCCGCCAGCATTGCACCCATGTTGAGTCCGCAGAGCACTGCTTCCATGGTTATAGGCGAATCGTTCACAAAAAACAGTATTGTTTCCCCGCGGTGGGAAAAAACCGGCACTGCCACAGCGGAGACGACAGCCACGGCAATATATATGCCAAAGCGCCTTATACCTATCATGACCCCGAAAACCGCCCCGGTGATCAGGGCGGTCAGCACAGTTACCGGCTCGCCGAAAAGAGCGGCCTCAATTGTGATCAGCATTATTAAAACAAAAGCCGTAAGTGGGTGGATGCTTTTCATTTAAACTCATCTCCGCCTATATCCTCTCCAAGGCTGCATGTGTATATGAAGCGCACCACATCCCCATCCTTGAGCAGATATTGATCGCAGCCTACTCCCGGAAAATCGCCGTTTACGCTGTACATCCATCCGCTCATGTCACCGCAGGAAAATTCGTACAGGTTGTTTATCCCCCGTACGTAAACCGACCCATAGTCACTTTCGTCAAAGCCCTGAACGTCAAGAGGAATGCGATAATATTTTGCGGCTCGAAGCAGCAGACTGTAGGCCGTGTCCCCGTCCTCAAGCCGAAGCTTTGTGGCAGGGAGTATCATTCCGTCCTTGGGAATATATTTTTCGTCATTTAATTTTTCGTCAAGCTTATTTCGGTTGTCAAGCACTGCCCGGCAGTCGATGACAAGCTCCGCCCCCGGGCCGCTTTCCCAAAGGGGGCTTTGTACATCGTAATAATCCTCTACAGTGCTTACTTTAAAAAAGCAAACTGCTCCGATCAACGCTGCCAGCAAAAAAAACGCCGTAATTATGTTCTTTTTCATTGATGCTTTTTCTTTCTGAGTATGAAGAAGCATAGAACCGCCAGCAATGCCGCTGCCCCCACTATTGATACGACTGTTACTTCACCGTTGCTTCCCTCATCCGCGGCAGGTGTCTCGTCAGCGTCGGTATTGGCGCTGTCTTCATCAGCTTCGTTGGCCTCGGAAGCTATATCCTCCGGTTTGCCTTGTCCTTCGCCTTCAGCTTCTGCCTTTGCTTCATCTTTTGCTTCTGTATCATCCGCTTCCGTATCATCAGCCTTTGGCGCGGCTGCGCTATCCTCCGCGGCAGTCTCCGACACCTTCTCCGAAGAAGTCCGGCCGCTATTGGCTGCAGCCCGGGAATCGCCTTCGTAAGAGGCAGAAGACTGGGGCGCAGACTCCTGCGCATCAGGTTCAATATATCTTACATAGGCGATAAGCGCCTGCATTGCCTGTACCGATGCCATATCGTTGGAGGCTCCGCCTATCACATGGGCAAAGCCGCCGTCAGAGTTTTGAAAGTCCATAAGTCTGTTAAAGGCCTTTTCCGGGTCCTCACCCATAACGCACAAGGCCATGACGGCCTGAGCGGTACTTTCACAGTTTTCGGCGCCATAGCTGGTGAAGCCGCCGCTCTCATTCTGCATATCCTTCAACGCGGCTGTTGCCAGCTTGGCGAAAAAAGGCTCCCTGCTATACAGCGCCAGTATTGCCATTGAGGTGACGTCCGGGTCACTTTTGCCCCGGAGGGAAAAGCCTCCGTCGGTATTTTGTTTAAGCAAAAGCTTCTCACAAAGGCTTTCCACGGTTTCCGCCGCGTCATCCGGGATGACGGCGCCACAGCGGTCAGCCGCAATTATGGCCCAGATCAGACCGTTTACCGGCAGATCGTCAGCGCTGATAACAGGGTCATATATGCCGTCCCTGATCAGATCAGCGCCTCCGAAATTGGTCGGGTCACCCCCAAGAGCGCTGACTGTGATGGCTATGCGGTGCCATTCGGTAAGCCTGTTACGGTCAAGACAACCCTGAGAGGCGTATTTGTCCGACACATATGTACTCAGCCGATCCAAATATCCCTGATAATTGTCATCAATGCCGTAGTCCGCCACCGCATAAGCGTACCAATCATCGTTGGAGCTGCCGGGGGTAAGACTGTCAAGCAGGTGTTCATTCTGCCCCTTTTTCCAGTTATATATGCCGTAAATATCCTTATCGACCTGAGCCATATCCGCCGCAGAGGCCTCGGAGCAGATAACAAATACAAAAAACGCCGCTACGATACATGGCCTAAGACAGCTTTTGCGCGGTATAGCCTTAAATATTTTTAACAAGCTCATCTATTTCCTCCTGCCCGGCACTTGCCTTTGAAAGCACGTCGGCTGCATCAATATACTCAAGCTTCCCGTCCGCTATGGCAACAGTGACAGCGTCCCGGTTGACCAATGGGACATACGGCTCCTCATCTTCAATGAATGAGTCACAGCCTAAGTCCATGCCATAAGCAAGGCTGAACCTCAGGGATATTACGTCACCGTCCTGTACGGTGCAATCTGACATGCCCACCTCCGACGGCTGCCCGTTGACAAAAAACATCCACCCCGACATGTCGGTAAAGTCAAATTCCCCAAGACTCCCATCCTGCCACGATTCCGGTCTGTAGTAGGAAACAATGGGCTCAAGCCACGCCTCAAGCTCCGACTCAATACTTGGAGATATGTACGCCCCGATAACGCGGCTGAGATAAAAGCCATCTGTAAGACTGCCACTGCTTTCGTAGTTAAGGCCGCATTGCTCCATGGCCTTGTTAAGTATCATCGCGACGTTGTCGCCGGGCTCTATTTCTACCTTCATGGGGTAGACCACATACCCTCCACCCAGAACAAAGGCATCGGCGGAAAAATACGCATAGCCGGAGCTTGCGCCGGTGTCAACGCTTTCCTCAGCGGATTTAATGCCGCGGTTTGTCATCAGCTTTTCAAAGATTTGCAATATGTCGCTTCTTGTGTAGACGGTTTCGGCTTCTGAGTAATCCACTGCAAGGGCAGTGGTAAACAGCAGTGCGAAGCACAGCAACAGAGCTGTGATCTTTTTCATATCGCAGCAGTCCTTTCGTTAATTACAGTTCCGGAGCTATAGCTCCAGCTTCTTTGTTAGAGGCTCAAGCATTGGTGTCCATACATACATGCAACCCCCGTCCATTAGCGCTTCCACGGTATTAGCTCCCTCATTAAGCCATATTTTTTCAAGCGTCACCTTATCCCTTACAGTGATCAGCCAGGCTTCTGTGTCCCGTGGTGAGACAAATTCGGCTTCAAGGGTGAGCCTTACGGCAAAAATATTTCCCGAATCGTTTTTGTAATAAAGTGTCCCGTCATCCCCGAAGGAGATAGGGGAGATACAGTAATTCCGCATGCCCTCTCCGGGAGTGAACACTGTCTGAAGACTGTCGGAATTGATCGCCCCGGAGTAAACACCGCCGGGATTGACGTTGCATGTGGTATAGATCCGGCCGCCACGGACGCTGACACCCCCGTTAGGGTAGCCGTCCGCCTTGATGCGATTTACAATCTCCATGGTGTTAAGGTCGACCGCGACAATTTCCTTGTTAGAGGTACCGGCATAGGCGATATGGCCATCAATAGCGGGGGTGGAGGCACATTCGCCGCCAATATCGGAGCTTTTAACTGTTCCGTCCTTTACATAATAAATATATCCGCCCTTGGATGAAAACACATATCCTCCGTCATATTCAACCACTGACGAACGTATATCCCCGTCAAAGCCGTCAATGACTGACACACTTTCCCCGGTGTCCTCATTGAGGATATAAAGCGTGCCGCTGCCCGCCTGACCGCTGTCCGCCCCATCGTCGGAGCCGAAGATCACAAGTCCGTCCTTTGCCAAGGCTCCCGCCCGGTAAAAGCCTCCCTTATGCTCCAGCCGCCACAGCAACTCACAGCCTGAGGTATCCGCCTCATAGCCGCAGTAATATCCGATCTCAGTCTCGTTAAGCCATGTGCCGAAAAATATTTTACCGTCGTTATAGCATACCGGAGTAATAGCCTGACCCCCAACCGCCTCCGTGCACCACAGAGGCTTAAGGGTTTGGGCGTCAAATGCCTGAACCATCCCTTTCCTCAGCGGAACAAAAATCATTCCTCCGCCCATTGTCGGAGGGATGATCCCGTATCCCGCAGTTTCCTCAGCCTCACTGCTGACGGCCAGTATATCCCCGGTAAAACGGTCAAGCTTATAGAGTCTTTTCCCGCACATGGTATATACCGCGTCCCCCTCCACCAGCGGAGCCGAGGGCGCGGATCTGTAATCGCTACCTAAAGAAACATGCCAAAGAAGTTCCCCGCTGACGCTGTCGGCCATGGCAGGAACGTACAGCAGACAAAGAGCCGCTGTACAGGCGGTAAAAAGTTTAAGGCAGCTTTTGTACGGTATTGCTTTAAATAAAAATTTTATCCGCCGCATATTTTTTCATCTCAGCGATCATCATATCTGTGGGTTCAAAGCGCACAAGAGCCTTTTCCCCGTCGCGGTCGAAAACTCCGAAGGCCGAAGTAGTGGATCTTGGTGATGTACGGGCATCGATAACAAAGGAATATGTATCATTCAGCTTGCCGTTATACTGGCTGTCGCTGTCCTTTGCGCAGATTACAAGGTTTTCCAAAAACACCGGCTTGCCTATTGGGGTCTTTTTGCCTTTAAAATCCACAATGTCCACAGTAAGCTTGTCGCCGGTGAGCACGTAGGAATATTCCTTCGTAAAGCGCTTGTTCATATAGATAGGAACCACCAGCATTATAGCGCAGATACCGCCTATCCAAGCGACTTTAATAAAAATAAACGCGACTACGGCAATAATTACCGCGGCAATGCCATATACAATAGCATTTTCCTTGCCTGTTTTTGCTTTTGGAGCAACAAACTCCATTTCACGTTCAAACATAATTGACCCTCCCTTTGTTTTTATCGCG
>CAYTWZ010000020.1:0-23513 GCA_964442035.1 uncultured Oscillospiraceae bacterium | reverse complement strand
TTTTTTTTGCGTACTCAATATTCAAAATAAACGTAGCTACATGCAGTGCTTGAGCTGAACATGCCATGACGGAATAAGGAGATACGCTCAGACTGAAAAAAGGTTATTTTTTTGCGCAGCTTTATTTTGCCATGGGCATTGGAATAATAGTATTTGCTTATCGGGTGACCCATATCCGTCCATTGTTCAATCCGTGAACATCGCATCCTGTAACGACAAGCTTCTGTAGCCCGTTTATGGCTGAGGCGGAAACCTCCTCTCCGGGCAAAAGCTGTGCCGCTCCCGGAGGATATACCATTACCTCTCGGGAGCATATGCGCCCAAGGGCCTTGGTCAGGGACACGGCCTCCGTCTGTGAGAAAAACGCCTCTCTGGGGGACATGATCTGCCTGCTCCTTATAGGGGCAAAGGCTATTGGTACAGACTTTGTCCGCCTTACGTCGCAAAGGGCGTCTCTCAGCGTCACAAGATCCTCCCGGCGGTGGGCGGTGTTTAGTATGCAGACCACACCCCCTCCGTAGGAGCATTCTACGGATATACCCTTTTCCAGTCTCAGCCTTTCCGCCGCTTCAAAGGGATTTCCCCCGGTGGGGAGCACGAGACGGCAAATGTCCTTGTACTTTGAATACCTGCCCTTTGGCTCTGCCTGCTCCGGGAAAATTTCTCCGGCGGCTCTTGCAATGTCAGACCACAGCTCGAGACCCTGTTCCTCCATCTTACCCCGGGCGTAATCCAGTGACGCCATCAGTATATAGCTGGGGGACGAGGTCTGATACATCCTCAGCATGTCATCCAGCCTTGGGAAGCTCCCGTTAATGTGCAGATAAGCCGACTGGGTCACTGACGGCAGTGTTTTGTGAGCCCCGGCAATGACCAGATCCGCCCCAAGAGACACCGGTGACGGCGGCAGCAGAGGAGATATGCCGTAATGAGCTCCATGAGCCCCGTCCAACAGCAGCGGTATATTGTGACTGTGCGTGATGTCGGCAATGGCCTTTACATCGGAGGACAGTCCAAAGTAGTTTGGGGATGTGATGAATACGGCCTTTGCGTCAGGGTTTTCACATATGGCCTTTTCCACGTCCTTTGGGTCGATACCGCCCCAAAGCAAACCGTTATCTATTGTTTCCGGATAAAGCCATATCGGCACCGCTCCGCTGAAAACAAGGGCGGCGATAAGGCTTCGGTGGCAAAAACGGTCGCATATTATTTTGTCCCCGTCTTTGCACACCGCCCCTACGGCGGCAAGCACTCCCGCCGAGGATCCGTTCACAAGGAAACGCGTTTCTTTCGCGCCGAAAAATCCGGCGGCTGCGGCTTCGGCCATAGCGATGGGCCCTTGAGGGGCAAACAGGTTGTCGCTTTCGGGCACCTCAGTTGTATCAATTTTCAAAAGATCGTCAAATCCCTCCATGGCTTTTCCCTCAAAATGTCCCGGCATATGAAAGCTGATCTGTTTTTTCTCACTTAGCTCAATCAGTGCGGAGTAAAGCGGCGTATACATAAAATTCACCTCTGAAAAAATAAAATACAGTTATGTTGACAAAATCTGAAAATTATGTTAATATATATATGGAGGGTTTAGTCAGAATTTGAAAGGAGGCAGCATTATGAAAAAAAAGGAAAGCGGCGCTGAAAGACTGGTAAAACGCATGAACGACCGTGCCTATGCAGAAGCCTATGATATTCCTGAGGACAAAGTATTGCTTGACGAGGACTATGTCCCGGATGACGAGGATTTTGACTACAACAAGGACACAGAGGTAAAGGGAAGATAAGGCGGGAAAGTAAAAATAGTGCAGACACATTGTCTGCCGGTAAGATCGATTTTCAAATTTTAAGATAGCGGAGAATTTAATAAGGGCTGAAAGCCCGTCATGGGGCGTTTTCGGTGGGAGAAAGGATCTCCCGCCGAAAAACGAAAGGGTCGCCCGCCCACCGGCGGAGGGTGCGCTCTGCCGGTGGCAGCCTCCGCGAAGCAGAAGCACCGACCGAGTCGATAGACGAGACCCGGGGGGGACATCTTTCGTTTAGTTATATGGGCCGCGTTGAAGCGGCCCATAAATTTTATGAAAGTATGGCGAAACGGATAAATCCGGTTCGATGTAAAGATTTACGCGGAGGGTGGCCTTCAGGCGCTCCAAGCGTTTTCCTACTGTCTTTTCCAAACGCTGGGTACGAATAATAATATCATGGGGAAGATCTCAAGCCGCCCGGCCAGCATATCAAACATCAGCACAAATTTTGAAAGGCTCGAAAACCCCGCAAAATTTCCCGCGGGGCCCACAAGCCCCAGTCCGGGCCCGATGTTGTTCAGTGTGGCGGCCACTGCCGTAAAGGACGTGGTCAGGTCAAAGTTGTCCAGCAGCACTATTCCCAATGATGCGGCAAATACCAGAATGTAGGCGCACAGATACGCGTTTACTATGCGGATAGTGTCATGCTCTATGGGCTTGCCGTCCATTTTAAGAACCTTGATGCTCCGTGGGTGAAGCAGGTGGTCAATCTCCTTGCCTACACTTTTGACGTAGATAATAAACCGGGAGACTTTCATCCCTCCGCCGGTGCTCCCGGCACAGGCTCCGGTGAACATCAGCATTACCAGTATCGTTCGGGAAAGCTGCGGCCATGTGTCAAAGTTTGCTGTGGCAAAGCCGGTGCTGGTCATAATGGAGGATGTTTGGAACAGTACGTCCCTTATACCGCCGAAGGGCGTTTTTGTGGCGATCAGGTCAAGGAAGATGATCAGGCTTGCCACAATGTATATCCCAAAGTAGCACCTCACCTCCTCCATGCAAAGGGCCTGACGCCAGCGCTTCATTGCCAGCAGAAAATAGAAGTTGAAGTTTACGCCGAAAAGCAGCATAAATATAGTGACAACGTACTGTATGTACGGGGAATATTCAGCCATACTGGTGTTGAGTACTCCAAAGCCGCCGGTACCGGCAGTGCCGAAGGTTATGCACAGGGCGTCAAACAGCGGCATTTTTCCCGCAAGCAGCAGCAACAGCTGCACTACAGTCAGTACAAAATATGACAGATACAGGAACATGGCGGTTTTTTGTACCTTTGGCACCAGCTTGCCTACGGCAGGGCCGGTGCTTTCCGCCCGCATCAGATAAATGTTCTGTCCTACGGCCATGGGCAATACTGCCAGAATGAACACAAGTATCCCCATACCCCCTATCCAATGGGAAAAGCTGCGCCAGAACAGCATACAGTGAGAAAGAGCCTCCACATTGGTCAGTATGCTGGCTCCTGTGGTGGTAAAGCCCGACACTATCTCAAAAAGAGCGTCGGTTATGCTTGGTATCTCGCCACTTACCACAAAGGGGATAGCCCCGATGATGCTCATTACTATCCAGCTTAATGACACCACTACAAAGCCCTCCCGGGCGTAAAAGGCGGTGTTATTGGGCTTTTTGCGTATCAGGAGAAAGCCCGAAAGCGAGAAAATGGCTGCGCAGACCGCAAATATCCATCCGGCGCTTTCCCCATAAATAATGGATACAAGGAGAGGCAGTGACATGGAGATCCCCTCCACAGTCATGACAAAGCCAAGTATATATGCTATAATACCAAAGTTCATTTTACCTTACCTCTTATGCCAGTATATCTTTAAGATCCTTCAAACCGGTGTTTGTGGTCACGACAATTACTGTGTCGCCCACCCGGAAGGTATCCTTTCCTCCGGGAGTGATAATCTTCTTGCCCCTTGTTATGGAGCAGACGATAAGGTTGGGCTTAAGGTTGAGCTTCATAAGAGGAATGTCCGTAAGTCTGCCCTTGGCCTTCTCGGAAACCTTGAATTCAAGAGCCTCTACCCGGTCATCCATCATTTTGTACAAGGTTTCCACATTGCTACCCATGGAATTCTGCATGGAGCGTACATAGCTTGTGATAAGCTGTGAGGTTATACTTTTGGGATATATTACCGTGCCTATTGGCAGCTCCCGCACTACCTCTTCAAAGGATATCTTGCTTATTTTTGTTATCAGCTTTGCGCCGGACACCTTGTTGGCGTATAGTGATAGGAGAATGTTTTCCTCGTCAATTCCCGTGAGGGCAACAAAGGCGTCCATGCTTTCGATGCCTTCCTCCAGCAGCAGGTGCTGGTCGGTGGCGTCGCCGTTGATGATTTGGGCATCGGGAAGCAGATCGCTCAGTTCCTCACACCGTGGCTTGTTTGTTTCCAGTATTTTGACCTTTACCTTTGAGCGCAGCAACGCTGATGCCAGGTAGTAGGATATGTTGCCGCCGCCCGCGATCATTACGTTTTTGATGGGCTTGGTATGTATGCCTATGGTCTCAAGTGACCGTCTTACGTCGTTCAAGGGTATTATTACGGAAATCGTATCTCCGAAGTGAAGCTGTGTGTCACCGTTGGGGATAAGCACATTATCCCCACTCTCAACAATACATATCAGCAACTTAAGCCCCAGCTGCTCAATGTCTCGTATCCTTGCCCCGTCAAGGCAGGAGCCCTGAGGGATCTTAATGCGGATGAGGCTGATCCTTCCCTTTGCAAAGGTGTCCACGTCCAAGGCTGACGGTATCTGGATCAGCCGCGCGATCTGAGCCGCAGCCGCGATTTCCGGGTTGATGGCCAAGGAAAGCCCAAGCTCCTCCTTGATAAATTCAATTTCCTTGTAATATTCGGGATTGCGTACCCTGGCTATGGTTTGGCAGTTGCCCGCCTTTTTTGCGATAAGACAGCTGAGAAGGCTGGTCTCGTCGCTGTTGGTCACGGCTATGAGCAGATCCGCTTTTTCAATGCCTGCCGCCAGTTGGGTACGATAGCTTGTGCCGTTGCCCACAATGCCCTGTATATCGTGAGACCCCAATATGTCTTCCACATGCTGGGCATTGGTGTCAATGAGGGTAATCTCGTTGCCCTCCTCGCTCAGCTGTGAGGCGAGGGAAAGCCCTACCTTTCCGCCGCCTACAATGATAATGTTCATTATCGGTTTTCCTTTCATAAGGTAATTAATTTATTTCATTAGCGCTTCTTTGACGCTACCGTCTTTTTCACAGAATACTTTAGCCTTGTGGGACAGGATCACTGTACCGTCCTCCATGGCAATGACCTTGCAGCCCAATTCCTTGACGGCTGTGTCCTCATAGCGGCCAAATAAGGCCTCTGCTGCCTTGGCGGGAATAACAAGCACCCCATCCCTTTCAAAGGGTGCGGGAAGGCTTACCCAACCTTTTTCGCCGCCGAAATATTCTTCCCGTCCGGCCTTAAGAGCCCATTTTCCCCACATAAATCTTCTCAGGGCGCTTTCGTTTGCGGGGGTACCGGCCGCAAATCTTGCCGCCTCGCACATCGCCAGCAAGAACGCTCCCACTCCGAAATTTACGGTGCAGTCAAATGGTGTGGCCTCTGTTGCGTTGGAACCTATTGGCTGCACATAGCCCACCTTGCCGTCCTGATGAAGAGCCACCCTTGAAAGATACCTAAGGCCTCTTTCCGCCGCAGGGAGATAGGTCTTTTCGTCAAGCAGACCGTAATTTATGCCCCAGAACAGTCCGTAGGTGAAGAAGCCCGTGCCGCTGGTTTCATAGCCCTGTGGGTTGTGATCATTCAGAGGGTAATCCGCCAGCATTGACTGTGTCCAAAAGCCGTTTCCCGCACTGTCCACCTTCTGGCAGGCAATAATGGAGGGAGCCATTTCAAGGTATGTCCTTTTGAAGTAATCATAATGCTCAAAGTCCTCGGGCATTTCGCTGAGCACCTTGGCCAGCCCCGCAAACACCCAACCGTCGCCTCTGGCCCAGAAGTTTTTCATTCCGTTGATCTCACTGCCCACATAACTGCCGTCACGGTAGAACAGGTGCTTAAATCCGCCCCCTACGGGAGTGGGCATACCGTCCTCGCCGTCATACATAAGTTCCTTCGCAAACCTGAAATATTCGTAAAGTTTGTAGAGATATTTTTCGTCCCCATAGGTCAGATACATTTTCATGTAAACAGGCATCACCATGTACAGTGCGTCAGCCCACCACCAATAACCTTTTTCATCGGTGGAGCACTGGTAATCTATGACGTACCTTGCCCGCTTCAGCTTTTTGGGGGACGGGTCAAGTAAATTAAGATCCAGATATGTTTGGAAGCAAATCTGCCAGTCCCCGAACAGTGCGGCCTTGGATCTGTCATCCTGACTGTAGCCAAAGGTCCACTCCTCCGGGGCGGCGTCAGTAGGGTGCCCCATCCACTCGTTGGCTTCAGCCCAGTCCGTAGAATATTTTCTGTAAGACTCGTCACCAAGGGTAAAATACGCTTCCATATTGCCTGTATGGTAAGCCGCAGTATCCCAGAAGGGGATGGGAACATCGTTTGTCCGCTGAGTGGGGGTCACATTATCCTGCCAGTACCTGTTGGCCCGGCGTATGTTTTCGACTATTTCACTGTATGTAAGCATAGCGGGACATGTCCTTTCATATGTAAATTGTTTTTGTATATAGAGTTATTTTAACACATCTAATAAAGAAAAGCAATATGGAATTTTATTTAAAAGCTTTTATTTATAAAAACCGGTTGCATTTTTTCCATGAATGTTATATAATTTAAAGCTGAAGGGGTTGACGCTGATGGAAAAAAAGAAAAAACCATCATTTATGTTGAATGTACTTACCATAATCTTTTCTCAGGTGGTAGTCAAGTTGCTGGGCTTTGCTTACCGCATGGTCATTACCAATGTGGAGGGCTTTGGCGATATCGGCAACGGATACTACAATTATGGCTATCAGATATACGCGCTGCTGCTGTCCGTCAGCTCTGTTGGCATTCCCAACGCGATCAGCAAGCTCGTTTCGGAAAAATGCGCCCTTGGCAATTACCGGGGAGCCTTACGCATTTTCAAGGTCAGTTTGGCGCTGTTCGCGGTTGTCGGAGGGGTTATGTCCTGCCTGCTGTTTTTCGGAGCGGACTTTATTTCAACCTTCATCCTTAAGGCCCCCGGGGCTGTCTATACAATGAGGGTGCTTTCTCCCTCCATTATGTTTGTGTCGGTGTCCAGCGTTATCAGGGGCTTTTTCATGGGTCAGCAGAACGCCAAGGCCACAAGCACCAGCCAGATGCTGGAGCAGCTGCTCAAATCCACCACAACTATTATCATCGTCATGATCATGACCGGCGCAAGACCGGAATTTATGGCTGCCGGAGCCACCCTTGCCACGACGATCTCCACCGCGCTCAGTATGATCTACCTGTTTGGCTTTTACGCCGCTCATCGTAAGGACATCAAGGCAAAATATGATGCCGCTCCGATAGTCAGGGAGACAATGTCCGCCCTTTCCATGGCAAAATCCATACTCTGGGTATCCATTCCCATTTCCTTAGGCTCCATCGTCACTTCCCTTAACCGTGTACTTGACCTTGTGACGGTGAACAGGGGGCTTATCAAGGCATTTGCCGGCGTTATACAGGGAGAAGCCGCTCTTGAGGCAAACGCCGTTACCCTAAGCGGAATACTTAGCAAAACCGATGTACTTATCAATCTTCCACTAGCCATTAATATCGCTTTTGCCACGGTGCTTGTTCCCACAGTTGCCGGGGCGCTGGCGGTAAAGGACTATGACACCGCTTCAAGGCGGGTGACCTTTTCGTTGCTCACATCCATTGTCATTGCCTTGCCCTGCACAGCGGGATACGCGGTGCTGGCGGACGGAATACTCAGGATGATATATCCAAACGCTCCCGACGGTGCGGTGCTGTTTATGATGATGACACCTACGGTGTTCTTCTCCGCCATGAGCCAGACCATTTACGGCAGCCTTCAGGGCATGGGCAAGATATTTGTCCCGGCCTTTAGTATTCTCTGCGGCGGGGTCGTGAAGCTGATAGTCAATCTTACCCTTATTCCTATACCGGAGATCAATATATACGGCGCACCCATTGGCAGTGTGCTCTGTCAGGGGATAGCATTCTTTATCAGCTTTTACGTAATGCGTAAAAATCTGCCCGTCAAAATTGCCTACGGCCGCTATTATGGCCGTCCCCTGATAGCTACGGCGGTAATGTCCGGGGCAGTGTGGGCGGTGCACCATTTCGGCGAGCCGGTGCTGGGCAACGCCATGGCAACGCTACTGGCAATAGGCATTGGGATTGTGGTATACTTTGCTCTTATTTTCGCGCTGAAGGTATTTACAGCGGATGAAATAAAAATGCTTCCCTTTGGGAAAAAGCTGGCAAGGTTTGTGAAGTAGACAAGCAGATACAGCACAATGTTAAGAAAGCACTGAATAATTCACGCCTACGGCTTAAAACGCAAAAGCCCAAAATACATCAAGTATTCATGTGCTTTTTGCCTTGCCGCGAGAAAGATTTCCTCGCCAATCATCATTTTAGAATTAATCAGCGCTTCCTTAAACGAAAGATGTCCCCCGCTCCTATGGGTAGGGGGACATCTTTCGTTTAGTTATATTTCAATACATGCGCTTTCAAGTCCCGGTGAAACAGCGGTAAAGGTTATTTTTTCAGCATCCTTTCCGTCGCTTTGCACCACCGCCGCACAGCAGCCGTTAAACGCCCGCCGCTTGGCGGCCTTGTCCGGCTCGTGGCAGCTTGGGTCGCCGTTGCCTACGCCGATGATCTTGCCGCCCTCGCTGACGCTGAAGCTGATCTCGGAGTCGGCGTAGGGGACAAAGTTCCCGTCCTTGTCATAAACATACGCCTTGACGACGATGGCGTCTTCTCCATCCCGTTTCATCTGCCTCATTGTCTCAAGTCTTATGCCTGCGCCGGGACCGGCAGTGACCGAGCTTTGACTTGCCGCGGGCCTGCCGTCGTTTTTGCCTATAGCTTCAAGCCTGCCCTTTTCAAAGGTCACGGGCCAGTCGATGTGGCCTGTTTTGTCCAGCTCCCGTTCGCCTAAGGATCGTCCGTTAAGAATGAGCTCTACGGTGTCGCAGTTGCCCACAATGCGTAGGTTGACCTTCTCGCCCTCTTTTTTTAGGCTCCAATGGGGGAAGAAGTGGACTATGGGCTCGTCCCTCCAGATGGCCTTATAGTAGTAGTACGCGTCCTTGGGAAAGCCGCAGGTATCCATTATGCCAAAGTGGGAATTGATGCAGGGCCATGCGTAGGGTGTAGGCTCGCCCCGGTAGTCAAAGCCTGTCCACACGAACATACCCGTAAGACGGGGATTGGCAACAAGGTCCTTCCAGCTTCTTTCGTGTGTGCAGCACCAAGAGGCAAGGTTGGTCTCGTAGCTTGTGCAGTAGCCTCGCTCCTTGTCATCGGCATATATTCCTCGAGTGGTGGTGCTGGATGTGCTTTCGGTGCAGATCATGAGACGGTCGGGATAGTCCTCCATGTCCTTAATGTACTGATTATTCCGCTGGCCGTAGTTGTAGCCCACAAGATCCATGCTCTCCCAATAGTTGTTTTCGTTCCAGCCGTGGTTCATTGCAACGGTGGTGGGGCGTGTGGGATCCAGCTTGTTGGTTATGCGGCGGAGTGTGGTTTCGATGCGTTTGCCGGTCTTTGTTCCAAGGATGACCTCCTCGTTGTCAAGACACCATATTACGATGCTGGGGTGATTGCGGTCACGGTAAAGCATGGACTTAAGATCCTCTATGCCCCGGGGGCTGCTGTCTAACTTACGGTTTTCGTTCATCACCAATATGCCAAGACGGTCACAAGCGTCAAGAAGGGATTCCGTAGCAGGGTGGTGGGAGCTGCGGTAAGCGTTGCTACCCATTTCCTTGAGGCAGAGTATCTTGTATTCATTGATGCTATCAGGCAGGGCGCTGCCTATGCCCGCAAAATCCTGATGGTTGCAGGTGCCCTTTAGCACCACCTTTTTCCCGTTGAGGAAGAAGCCGTTTTTGTCGTAGTATATGGTGCGTATGCCAAAGGTGGTCTCGCAGTTGTCCACCACCTCGTCGTCCCACAAAATGGTGGAGAACGCCCTGTAAAGGTTTGGATTCTTTGTGTCCCAAAGCAAGGGATCAGTGACTGTAATATGCTGTACTACAGTAGCCGTATCGGCATTTTCAACACTGAATTCACATCTGGCTTCTCCGGCTTTGGCGCCGTCCGGGGCGATAATTTCAGTCAGCAGCTCCCCCGCGTCGGGAAGAGGACCGTGGTTGACGATCTTAGTTTCAACCTTTACGTTTGCGCTGCCGTCATCTACGGTCGAGGTAATGTAGGTACCCCATTTCTCGATCCGCAGCCGGTCTGTGATGGTCAGCCACACATGACGGTAAATACCCGCTCCCTCATACCACCAGCCCTCAAAATCGGTGGCGTCCACACATATGAACAGCACGTTTTCCCCCTCATCGCCGTAACGGAGGTAGTCGCTTATGTCAAAGGAAAAGGATGTGTATCCGCTGAAATGGTTGCCCAGCAGATGTCCGTTCAGCCATACGGTGGAATTACGGGAGATGCCGTCAAACTCGATCTCTATGTGTTTGTCCTCCATTTCCGCCGGAACGGAAAACACCTTCCGGTAGCAGCCCACTCCTGTGGGAAGGTATCCCTGAGCGTCCCGCTCATCCTTGGAAAAATCACCGTATACTATCCAGTCATGGGGGAGGGTCACTTCCTTCCAGTCCCTTTCGTTGAAGCTGATCTTTTCCTCTTTGTCGTTATAGGCGATCTGGGTCCATTCGCCGTTGTTGCGTTTGGCGATGTCCGTCAGGCCTCCGGTGCGTCCGGCCTTGATTGCGTACTGGGGCTTGAGGTCGCCTTTATAAAACTTCCAGCCATCGTTGAATTTTTGGTGAATTCTTTTCATTAACGAGGTATCCTTTCTTTCAATAAGGCGCGTAGCGCCGTCATTCAATGTTTCGAGGGAGATTGAACTCCCACCGAAAAACGAAAGGGTCGCCCGCCGCCTTTAGAAGCGGGGACATCTTTCGTTTAGTTATATATCAAATTTGCTCTTGAATAAATTTTTATATTACGCAGACAATATTAATGATTAAGGAGGTATTGTCATGCTGTCTGAGCTCACCCGCGTAGTGATCACGACTTTGACCTCGGCCGTCGTTTTGTTTATACTCACAAAGCTCATGGGAGAAAAACAGATATCCCAGATGAACATGTTTGATTATGTTACCGGCATAACCATCGGCTCCATAGCGGCCGAAATGGCTACCGAAATTGACCGCAGTCCTCTTAACGCCATTGCGGCTATGACCGTTTACGCCCTGCTGGCTGTGTCAGTGGCCCTCATCTCACAAAAAAGCCTCAGGTTGAGGAAAAAGCTCAGCGGTGAAATCGTGGTGCTGATGGAAAACGGCAGACTTGACCGAAAGGGCTTTAAGACCGCGCATATGGATCTGAGCGATTTTCTCATGCTGGCAAGGGTACAAGGGTATTTTGACCCGTCCCAGCTGGACGCCGCTCTTATGGAGCCCAACGGCAGCGTCAGCTTTCTCCCCCGTGAAGCTGACCGCCCCGCCACTGTGGGAGACCTCAGCCTTCAAAAGCAGCAACAGCGAATAGCCATCAACCTGATAATGGACGGAGTGATCATGGATGAGGGACTGCGCCACGCCAAGCTGAGCGTCCGCCGCCTTGAGGAGGCCTGCAAAAGCGCCGGCTTTGAGGACCACACAAAGGTGTTCCTTGCCACCTTCAGCAATGGGAAAATAGTCTGCTACTAATAAAATATAGACTCCACCTGAGGCGGAATGTCCTCAGTCACATCCATTTCACCCAGTCTTACGGCGTAGGCCTCGGCGTTGGTACGGGTCATTTCCTCCGCAAGCTCGTTATAGGGGCGATTGCACACGTCCACAAGCCCGATCTGGTAGTTCTCGCCGTCAAAGCGCCCTAAATAGGGCTGGTCACTGTACTGGAAGTAGTGGGCTCCCAGACAGTAGGGGTGGGCGGCACAGCGGTGAATGTAGCGCCGGTAAGCTTTGGCTCGATCCTCTTGAGTCGCCACGGCCTGTATGCCTGTGGCGTCCATTCCCCGATCAAGGGCGCCAAAGTGGAATTCTCCGATCATTACGGGCATATTGACCATTTTTACCATGCTTTCAATGCTGCCCCATGGGTCATGACGGTAGCAGTTGAAGCTGAATACGTCCATGTATTCCTTCCCAGCGGCCAAAGCCGCGCTGCTTAGCCATGCGTATCTCATGCCTAAGTTGAGATGATTAGGGTCTGCTTCCCTGAGGGCGAGAGCCGGTATCTTCACGAACCGGCGTATCATTTCCTCAGACAGTCGGCGGGTGTCGGCCTCAGCGCTTTCGTTAAAGCGGGAAACGCCGTTTTTCATTTCCTCAAAGGCTTTGAAATTTGTGCCCCAAGCCTCGTTAAGGGAGGCGATATTCCCATATTTCTTTTCCAGAAGCCGTATAAGCTCCATCTTGCTGAAAAGCTCGTCACTGCTTTCAAGGGTCATTCTGGCGATGTTAAGATCGTCCACAAAGGCCCAGTTGGGCTCGTTGCTCATGAAGTAGCCCAACATATACGGGTCATCCTTTTTCTTTTTCAGCTGATCGGCCCAGCGCTTGCTGTCGGCGGCGTACTGTGGATCAAACACGTCCGGAAAATCTCGAAATATATATTTTTTAGCCTTGGGGAAGCCGTTTAGTATATGTACATATGGCATCTTCGCATATTCGATAAACCTTGGGTCGCTCCAACAGGCTACGGTGTTGACCCCCCATTCAAGGAGCCGCCGCTTAGTGATTTTGCACCATGCCCGATACCAGTTGTCCCCAAAGGCATTCACAAGGTTGTTTTTTGCCCAGCTGTAAAAGTCCTCGTTCCAAAGTCTGCCTCCCTCTTCAAGAGGGCCGCACAGGGGCTCAATGCCGCCGATATTGCAGTCGCCGCCAACCCCTACACAGTCGGGACCAACGCTGAAAAAGCCTAATCCCTCCGGATCCGCCAGCCAGTACCCTTCCTCGTCCTTGTGCAGACTGAAAAACCCCGTGGGCTCAAAGCGCTTTTTTGTGCTGCCGCCGAATTTTCCCCGGCCATTGGGGATAGGGGGCAGGGGCTTTTCAAATTCGAGGCGGAGGTATTTTATCAGATCACCGCTGCTTGGGGTCTTGCCCTTCCATTCAGCCCTTCGCTTCTGACCCAGTTCATCCACCAGCGGCTCACCATCAAGGGGAAACTCCGGCCTTTCGGGTGAGATAAAAAGGCTATGGAGCTGAATTTTTGTCTCGGCCGGGGCTCTGTCTGCGCCCACGGCAAATTTGATTATATTTTCCGGCCTGACGGGACGCCCCTGCACAACCGTTTTGAGCTTGCCGGGAGTGCGGCTCAGAAAAAGCTTTTTCCCAAGCACCGTTGACACGGGCAGCGCCAGCCGTGTGCGAAGCCCGGGCAGCAGACCCATCTTGATGCTTTCGGCACAGGTATCACTGTCACTGTCCCAGAACTTCCACAGTATGCTTATGCAGAAGTTGGAAAGGTTGGTCACGTCCATGACAATATAGCTGTTTTCGTCTGCTTTGACGCCTAAGATAGTACCGTTTTCCTCAAAGACAAGCTCACCGCCGCCTTGAGAAAAAGCATATTCGTCTTGGGAAACAGGGATTGCGTTTATAAGCTTCATTTTTTCTCTCCTTGTTTTTATTTTGTAATTATTATATCATCACAGTATAGAAAAAACAAGTACAAAAAACAGCGTGTAAAAAAATAACTAAACGAAAGATTTCCCCCGGGTCTGTCTACCGACTCGGTCGGTGCTTCTGCTTCACAGAGGCTGCCACCGGCGGAGGGCAACCTCTAAGGCGGTGGGCGACCCTTTCGTTTTTCGGTGGGAGATTGATCTCCCACCGAAAACGCCCATGACGGGCTTTTAGCCCTTATTGAATGTGACCCAAAAAATGAGAACAGAAAAGCGGCAGTAAAAAGCCCCCTATGGATGTAGCAAATTCCGCTTTGACCATAGGGGACGGATAGTTGTCAATATTATTGTATTGTTGAATGAGATTTATTCCAAAAAGTCTCGCAGCTTTTTGCTACGGCTGGGGTGGCGGAGCTTGCGAAGCGCCTTGGCCTCAATCTGACGTATGCGCTCACGTGTGACGTTGAAAGCGCTACCCACCTCTTCAAGGGTTCGGGTGCGTCCGTCCTCAAGCCCGAAGCGCAGACGCAGCACCTTTTCCTCCCTTGGGGCAAGCGTACCCAAAACCTCCATCAGCTGTTCCTTGAGCAACATAAAGGAAGCCGCCTCGCTGGGAGCAGGGGCGTCATCATCCGGGATGAAGTCACCAAGGTGGCTGTCCTCCTCTTCTCCTATAGGCGTTTCAAGGGAAACAGGCTCCTGCGCGATCTTCATTATCTCACGCACCTTGTCTACGCTCATGTTCATTTCCTTGGATATCTCCTCAGCGGTGGGTTCACGCCCCAACTCTTGAAGCAGCTGACGGGAAACACGGACAAGCTTGTTGATAGTTTCTACCATGTGCACGGGTATGCGTATGGTACGAGCCTGATCGGCAATGGCACGGGTAATGGCCTGACGTATCCACCATGTGGCGTAGGTGCTGAACTTGTAGCCCTTGGTGTAGTCGAATTTTTCCACAGCCTTGATAAGTCCAAGATTTCCCTCCTGAATAAGATCCAAAAACAGCATTCCTCTGCCCACATACCGCTTTGCTATGCTGACGACAAGACGAAGGTTGGCCTCGGTAAGCTTATTTTTGGCCTCAAGGTCGCCCTTGGACATAAGCTCGGCATAGTATTGCTCCTCTTTTGTGGTAAGCAGCGGAACCTTGCCGATCTCTTTAAGGTACATACGCACATGGTCGTCAATGCTTATGCTGTCGGGAATGGTGAGGTTTTCCAAGTCCTCATCCGGCACATCGTCAAGGTTTTTCAACTCGGCATCGATGTCGCCTACGATATCAATGCCCATGGCCTCAAGATTGTCGTACAGCTTTTCCATCTGCTCCGCGTCAAGCTCCAGTTCGCCAATGGAATTTTCTATATCTTTTTTTGAGAGCATACCCTTCTGCTTGCCCTTGTCAAGAAGCTCCTTAAGTATCGCTTTTTTGTTTACAGAGTTGTTTTCACTCATATTCATGTTCCTGCCTTTCGGTGTTTATTCATAAGCAGCTTTGACAGGAGAGCAACGTCTCCGTCCTTTTCCGCTCTGGCAATTTGTGAGGACAATTCCTCGCTGTCAATGACACTTATATAATCCTTGGCTGCGGCCAGCGGATCCTGTGGATCGTCGTCACGGATTACTGCCGCTGCCAGCTCACTTTCCCGACCCTTAAATTTACTCATAAGATATTGCTGAAGGTCATCATCCTCTTCGCAGTCCCTTATGGCCCGGAAAACCTCCCGGTGAAACGGATCGGAAAATGTTTCGTCTGTCAGGTTGTCCTTTATTTTGACATAAATTTTTCTGTCACCGGCCATTAGTCCCAGCAACCTTGCCTCGGCAGCCTCGCGCCTTCCCTTTTGGGAATTGGTCTGTGAGGAGGTACGGCTTCCGGCCACACTTTTAAGCACCTGATTTCTCACTTCACGGCGGGCTTGCCTGCCGGAGGACTTCTGCACCTCGGCGTTGATGGCGTTTACGCTTATTCCGGTCCTGGCCGAAAGATTTTTTATGTAAGCTTCCCGTTCCACCGCGTTTGATATTCCGGCAAATATACCGGCGGCTTCATTGATCAGTTCCACCTTTTGGGATACGTCGTTTACGTCATATTTGCTCAGTAGCCGCTCAACCTTGTTTTCGGTCACTGAGGAAGCCTCTTCAAGCAGCTCCTCAAACTTTTGACCGCCGTATTTTTTGATAAATTCATCGGCATCCTTGCCATCAGGTATTGTGATCACCTTAAGCTTGGCGTCAAGGCCCTTGAATATGGCGGATGCTCGTGACAGCGCTTTTTGCCCCGCTTCGTCCATGTCATAACAGAGAAACACCGTGTTCCCCTTGGCTATAAGCCGTGCCTGAGCCTCCGTAAGGGCTGTTCCGCAGCCCGCCACGGCGCAGTCAATGCCGGCCTGATGCAGGCTTATGACATCCATATAGCCCTCCACCAGTACGTAATAGCCTCGTTTGCTTTTTTTTGCAAGGTTAAGGGCAAAAAGATTTTTGCCTTTATCGTATATTATGCTTTCGGGTGAGTTCATATATTTAGCTCCGTCACCCTCCATAATGCGCCCTCCAAAGCCGATCAAGTTTTGGCGGACGTCAAAGATGGGGTACATTATCCTGTCCCGAAACCTGTCATAGATGTTCCCACGGCTGTTTTGGATGCAAAGCCCGGCCTCCACTATCATGTCCCGGCGGAAGCCCTTGCTTTCCAGATGCTTAAGCGCCCCGTCCCAACTCTTTGGCGCGTAGCCCAGTCCGAAGGCCGCCACGGTCTTGCTGGTAAGGCAACGCTTTTGCAGATACAGCCGGGCCTTTTCCCCTTCCGGGCTGAAAAGACAGTCCCGGAAAAACCTTGCCGCCTCCTTGTTCATGGCGTACATTTCTCTTTTGCGGCGGTAAATGTCCTCATCGTCTTTGCCGCTTAGCTCCGGCAGCCTTACTCCGCCCCGTTCGGCCAGATATTTGACCGCATCCACAAAATCCAGACCCTCTGCGTTCATTACAAACTGGAATACCGAGCCCCCGGCCCCGCAACCAAAGCAGTGGTAAAGCTGCTTGTCAGCGTCAATGTGGAAGGAGGGCGTCTTTTCCTTGTGGAAGGGACAACAGCCCGTGTAGCTGCGCCCGCTGCGCTTAAGGCGCACATATGCCGACGCGATATCCACCAAATCAACGGAGTTACGCACCTCGTTAAGCACATCATCTGAATAACGCGATGCCATCAAAAACCCACTCCTTTAACGAAGAAAAATCTGAATAAATTGCGCCTGCGGCTTAAGACACTGCTTGACGGTTGATCAGAGCTTCCTGAATTGCGCCATTTTTTGTGCTATAAACAATATAATTCGACACAATTGTCAAAAATCCTTTCCCTTAAGGCCTAAATTTTATTCCAGCTTTTTGGAATGTAAATATCAGTGTAAGAGTAAATGGCGTAGCGGTCGCTCATACCCGCAATATAGTCGCAGACAGCCTGCTCAAGGCCGTTCCCCTCCGACAGCCCCTCTCCGCCGGGCATGGCCGAGGGGTTCTTCATGTAATAGCTGAAAAGTCCAGATATCACTCCGTACACCTTTCCTTCCTCCTCCTTTGCGGAGGAGCCGATGTATACGTTTTCAAACATAAAGCTTCTCAAGTCATCCATTGCCGCTTTTATTTCAGGCGTCATGGAGAGGGTGTCGCTGTCCATACTGTTATATATTATGTCCTTTACAAGGGTATCTATTCTTTCTCCGTGAGATTTGCCTAAGACCTCTGTAATATCATGGGGAAGCGCTTCCTCGCTGAGTATGCCGGCCCGGATGGAGTCGTCGATATCGTGGTTGATGTAGGCAATGCGGTCAGCCAGCTTCACTATTTGTCCTTCCAGGGTGGATGCGGGCTGGTCGCCTGTGTGGCAGAGTATGCCGTTGCGCACTTCCCATGTAAGATTGAGCTTTTCCAGCTCGTCCACCACCCGCAGGCTTTGCTCGTTATGGCGGAAGCCTCCTGAACAGAGGGTGTCAAGCACGTGCTCGCCGGTGTGTCCAAAGGGCGTGTGCCCAAGGTCGTGGCCCATGGAGATGGCCTCCACCAAGTCTTCGTTCAGCCTCAGCCCTCGGGCTATGGTGCGGCCTATCTGACTTACCTCAAGGGTGTGGGTCAGTCTTGTTCGGTAATGATCCCCTTCCGGAGATATAAAGACCTGCGTCTTGTGCTTAAGGCGGCGGAAGGCTTTGCAGTGGATGATCTTGTCCCGATCCCTCTGAAATTCCGTGCGTATTTCACAAAGGGGGGCTTTTTTCCTTCTTCCCCTTGTTTCGCAGCTCAGGACCGCATAGGGCGAAAGTGTGCGGCGTTCTATATCCTCAGTAATCTCTCTGACTGTCATGCTTGGTCCTCCTCTCTTCATATCGTTTTCTATTATTTTGCCTGAGAGATAATCTTTTGTATTATTACTTTTATTTGACAAAAATTCCCGAAATCCTCTATTTTTTTTGTAAAAATGTCGTGGTCTACCGATATATATTTATGCGCGCACGCCGGTCGAATATGCAAATGATAAAATGTCAGCTTCAAAACCTTGCTTGGGAAAAGCGCCCATAGCTAACAGCATGCTTCGTCAGACCTTTGGCGTACTTTGACCGTTTTTCATTTTCAAGAGATTTTTGGAGATAACACAATTTATTAAAAAACATATGGACTTTGACATTATTTTGTGTTATAGTATGTATAGTAATATTAATACAAATGGAGGATACGGCATGGATATTTTGTCCAAGGCAGGAAAATTCAATGTTGACTACGAGCCGGTTTCCTATGAGCAGGTAAGCGCCGGTCATATAAACGATACCTATACCGTGACCGATGCTTCAGGCAAGCGCTATATACTTCAGCGCATCAACACCGACGTAATGAAAAACCCTCCCCTTGTAATGGAAAATATTGCCGCCGTCACATCGCATCTGAGGAAAAAGGACATTGAAACCGTGCGGATAATTTCTCCCCGCGGGGGCGGTCTGTGCATCCGTCTCGAGGATGGTTGGTACAGGATGTATGATTTTGTGGAGGGGGCAAGCTGCTACCTTATGCCGGAGTCCTCCCTCGCGTTCAAAAGCGCGGGGGCTGCTTTCGGGGGCTTTATCGAGGCGCTGAGTGACATGCCTCTTGGGGAAATGTATATTACGCTAAAGGCCTCGCATAACACTTCTTTTCACCTTTCGTGCCTTGCCGGAGCTATTCGGGAAGATCCTGTCGGACGCTGCGGCAGTATCAAGGAGGATATAAGCCTTGCTATGTCCAAGCGCGGCCTTGCCAATATAATCGGTCCCCTGATGGCCTCCGGAGAGTTGCCCTTGAGGGTAGTGCACAATGACACCAAATACAGCAACATAATGATCGATTCCCGTACTCACAAGGCCCGGTGCATACTTGACTTAGACAATGTGATGACCGGTACGTTGCTGGGCGATTATGGGGACTCAATACGTAGCGGCTGTGATATGGACGGGGTATTTAACAAGGAGCTTATGGATGCCTATACCGAGGGCTTTCTCAGCGCTGTTTCGGTAACAAAAAAGGAGCTTGAGCTTATGCCCGTGGCTCCTCTGGTAATAACATATGAAAACGCCATACGCTACCTCACTGATTATATCGAGGGGGACGTGTATTTTAAGACCCTATATCCCGGGGAAAATCTTGACAAATTCCGCCTCAGGATGAAGCTGCTTGCGGATATGGAAAAAAAGCTGCTTTAAAGCTTGAATATAACTAAACGAAAGATGTCCCCCGGGTCTCGTCTGCCGACTCGGTCGGTGCTTCTGCTTTGCAGAGGCTGCCACCGGCAGCCCGCACCCTCTATAGGCGGCGGGCTCCGCTTTCGTTTTTCGGTGGGAGATTGATCTCCCACCGAAACGTTGAATGACGGCGCTGCGCGCCTTATTGAAGTTTCACCTCGAAACAAATCTATTGCCTTTTACCGTAAAGCGCCATGGGAAATCCACCGCCTCGCCGGCGTAGTCAATGTTTATCCTTTTGCCGGCCTGTATTTCAAAGCCGTTATATCCGTCATCCTCAAGGTACAGTCTTTCTCCGCACAAATCCTCCCCGTAAAGGGAGCGGTCAATAGCCATCGCCCCGCAAAGCTTCCCCGGGCCGCTGCAAAGGTTTTCTATTTTTTGACATTTGCGCCTTTTCTTCATCTCGTCAATGCCCCGTAAGGGCTCCAATGCCCGTATAAGACTGACCTCGGGTCTGTTTTCGCCGTTTGCCACAATGTTAAAGCAGGAATACATCCCATAAATAAGGTAAATATAGGCGTAGCCCCCAAGGCCGTACTGTATTTCACACCGAGCCGTCCGTCTCCTGAAGCTGTGGGCGGCTTTGTCCGTTTCGCCCATGTAGGCCTCGGTTTCCACGATCCGTCCGGCGGTGATTATCCCGCCATTTTCCCGCACAAGAACCTTGCCTAACAGCCTTTGGCTCAAATCTATCCCGTCGCACAGGTAAAATTCCCGGCTAAGCTTGACCGGCATATGAGTGACCTCCTTCCGCATGTTGAAATCGTCGGAAACCGCTGGAATTCACACGTCGCTGTATTTTTTACCGCTCATGCCCTCGTATGCCACAACTGCCGCCTCTATGTCCATGTTGCAACCAAGGCGGTACATCGGCGCGGTGCTGAGCAGTCCGTCCATTATACCGAACACCGCGTCTACCTGCGCCTCCGTACGTGGGCGGATGGTCTGTTCGATTATAGTGTATATTATGTTGAAGCCGTCCATTGGCTCGATGTGATTTGTCTTGCTCCGTTCCACCAGACAAAGAGCCTTGATGGGGGCGCCGATGGGCTCGTTCCATCCCTCCTTGCCGCACCAGGGAGTCCCGTAGACATAGTATCTGTCTCCCATTTTGCGGATAAGGGGCTTGTCCCCGTTGATTATGACCGCCCGATCCCCAAACAGCCTCTTCCAAAGGCGGATATGGGTACTTTTGCCCGTTCCGCTGTCAGCCGTAAAGCAGTAGGCCTCCCCGTCAACGGCTATGCAGGCGCTGTGCAGGAACATTGCCCCGTAATCCAGCGCTTTTGTGCATATGATCCGGTATATCTCTATCCCTTCCATATATCCGAGGCTGAAATCCTGCCCCGTTTCTTCCATTACGATTTTGTGATGCTCCCGAAGTTCATCCTCGGAAATCTCAGCCTCAAAAAGAGGCTCACCCTCATGTACGATATATTTTTGACAAAGCCACGGCAGATAGTCGTAGCGGCAGTTGATTTTTATGACCATTTCAGCAATTTTGATAAGCACCTTGTAATCACCTCTGGTGACATTTTATCATAATATGGCCTCTATTGCAAGCCAAAAGTTTCTTACTCTATTGATTTATACAAAAAAATGTAGTATAATACGAACATGATAAAGCCGTTTTAAGGAAGTGATCTATTTATGGAACAAAAAACACTCAGAATTCTTGAGTTTAATAAAATAACAGAACGTCTTGCTCAGGGAGCAGTGTGCACCCCCACCAAGGAAAGATGCCGGCAGCTTCAGCCCTCGGACGATATCTACGAGATAAAGCGCGGAATAGAGGAAACCACCGAGGCTGAGTCCCTTATACTCAAAAAGGGCGCCCCGCCTATCAGCCCTATCCGCAGTTCTAAGGCTGCCGCCATGCGGGCTGCTGCCGGGGGAGTTTTGTCCATGGCCGATCTGCTGAATGTGGCCCACACCCTTCGCATCGCACGGGGCGTAAAAGGCTATATGGGTGACGATGGCATGGACGAACAGTTCCCCCGTATTTTTGCGGTAGCATCGGGGATTGAGGATGACAAGCGCTTTGAGCAGAGTATCTATGCCGCCATACTCAGCGAGGAGGAAATGGCCGACGAAGCCTCCGCGCGCCTTGGCCAGATACGCCGTCAGATGCGCAATCTTAATAATAAGGTCAGAGATGTGCTTAACGACATGATAAAGTCCACCCGTTACAGCGCGCTTTTGCAGGACGCAATTGTGACTATGCGTGGGGATCGTTTTGTAATTCCCGTCAAAAGTGAGTATCGCAGTCAGGTGCCGGGTATAATACATGACAGCTCCGCCAGCGGGGCGACAATCTTTGTTGAGCCTATGGCGGCGGTGGAAATCAACAACAAGCTCCGCGCCCTTATCAGCGAGGAACAGGAGGAGATCGAAAACATCCTCTCCGATTTTTCACGGGAGACAGGGGACAGGGCTGACCTTATTGCCGGGGATTTTGACGCCATAATGGAGCTTGACTTTATATTTGCCAAGGGCAAGCTGTCCCGGTCAATGGATGGTGCGCCTCCCAAGCTCAACAACAACGGTATTGTTAACATTGTCAAGGGACGCCATCCTCTGATCGATAAAAACAAGGTAGTCCCAACCGATATTTATCTGGGCAGGGACTTTGACACCCTTGTAGTCACCGGCCCTAACACCGGCGGCAAGACCGTATCTCTCAAAACTCTCGGTCTGCTCACCCTTATGGCGCAGGCCGGGCTTCACATTCCCGCCTCGGAGGAAAGCGAGATCGCGGTGTTTTCGCAGGTGTTTGCGGATATAGGGGACGAACAGTCCATCGAACAGTCTCTCAGCACCTTCAGCTCACACATCGTGAATATAATCGACATACTTAAAAAGGCGGATCACAACACCCTTGCTCTTTTTGACGAGCTGGGAGCCGGTACTGACCCTGTGGAAGGCGCGGCGCTGGCAACGGCAATACTGGAGCGTATGAAAATGTGGGGAGTAAAAACCGCCGCAACCACCCACTACAGCGAACTTAAGCTTTATGCCCTTTCCACTCCGAGGGTGGAAAACGCCGCCTGTGAGTTTGACGTGGAAAGCCTTAAGCCCACATATAAGCTGCTTATCGGCGTTCCCGGCAAGAGCAACGCCTTTGCCATATCTAAGCGCCTTGGTCTTGATGAGGATATTATTGAACGGGCAAAGCAGCTTGTTAACAACGACAATACCCGCTTTGAGGATGTTATCTCCTCCCTTGAGGACAGCCGCCGACGGGCTCAGGAGGAGTTGGAGGACGCTCAGGCCGCCCATGCCGAGACTGTTGCCGCCCGCGAGTCCGCCAGGCGTCAGCAGGAGAGCCTGGAAAAGCAAAAGGAAAAGATCCTCAACGATGCCCGGCGGGACGCAAAAAAGATCTACGAGCAGGCCAAACATGAGGCGGACACGATAGTCAAGGAGATGCAGGAGCAGCTTAAGCGCTCCCGGGAGGACAGCGGCAAAGCTCTTGAGGAAAGCCGCCGCAAGCTCCGTCAGGGAATGGGGAAGATGGAGGAGGCTCTGGCCGAGGACGTGTTCTCGGTCAAGGGCGATCATATTGAACCCAAGGATCTAAAAAAGGGCATGGAGGTAGAGGTCACCACGATGAACCAAAACGGTACTGTCCTTACCCTGCCTGACAAAAACGGAAATGTACAATTGCAGATGGGAATACTGAAAATAACCGCCAACGTCACAGCCCTGCGCATGGCCAAGGCGGAAAAGAAAAAAAAGACCGCCTCATATCATGTGGGGAGCAGCGGTTCCATTGCCGCGGTTAAAAGCGAAATCGACCTCCGGGGTCAGCTGTCTGACGAGGCTGTTATGGCAGTGGACAAATACCTTGACGAGGCGGCAATGGCACATCTTGAGTCTGTCAGCGTCATCCACGGAAAAGGCACCGGCGCGCTCCGGGCCGCCGTACATGACCTGCTCCGTCACCACCCCCATGTTAAAAGCTATCGCCTTGGCAAGTACGGGGAGGGTGAGACCGGAGTGACGATTGTGGAACTGAAATAGTGGCGTCAAGGGCAATCTCTTTGACCTGACGGATAAATTTGTCCCATGCGGTATCGCAAATGCTGGCGATGCCGCAGGGAATATTTGTTGCGGAATAACTAAACGGAAGCTGTCCCCCGAGTCTCGTCTACCGACTCGGTCGGTGCTTCTGCTTCGCAGAGGCTGCCACCGGCAG
>CAYTWZ010000019.1:0-25933 GCA_964442035.1 uncultured Oscillospiraceae bacterium | reverse complement strand
TCAAGCGCCTTTGCCATTTTACCACGTCCCTCGCCTTTTGTCAAGTACTTTTTTAAAAAGTTTTATTACAATGTTCTGATCAATTATTGCGCAAAAAATGTAAAAGGTACTTGACATTTTGCGTTTTATATGCTATTATAGAGTAAAGTTAACTTTACATTATGGCCATAACACGAAGGAGGCGATCAAAATTAACAACTTAATATCTGATTTAAGGAAGAAGGCGGGGCTTACTCAGCAGGAACTGGCATCCCGGCTGGAAGTGACCCGTCAGACCATCATTTCCCTTGAAAGCGGGAGGTACAATCCATCCCTTACTTTGGCGTGGAAAATATCCAGATTGTTTGGCAAAACAATTGAAGAAGTATTTATATTTGAGGAGGAAAGTATATGAGCTTTAAAACCAAGATTTATTTAAAACTGGCATTTGTTTTTGTGTTTGGGACGGTGCTCACTGTTATAGGCGCACTTAAACAAAATCTGTTATTCAGTATGGGCACGACAATGCTTATTCTGGGAGGCGTCTTATTGATACTTACTTTAACCAGAATGAGGGATCCACAAAAGGCAAAAGCCCTTGAAAACGCGTCAAAGGACGAACGTGCAGCATTTGTGGCAAGAAAAAGCTATACATTTACGTTTTTCGTTTCTATATTGGGAGAATTTCTGGCCACAGTGTATATGTTTCTTTTAGGGAAGGACAATATCGCCGTTATTATTGATTACATCATCTGCTTTCAATGCATTGTGTATGTGATTTCATCCCTTTATTACAACAAAAAATATTAAGAAAAATCTGAACAATTCACGCCTGCGGTTTAAAGCGCCGTTCTGTGGTTAATTTTCTCCCCCGCCAATCAGCATTTCAGAATTGATCATTGCTTCCTTAACACGCAAAAGAGCGCGGTAAAATGACTTAACAGTCACTTTGCCGCGTCCGGTTTTTATTACGATTCGTCAATAATGATACCAAGCGCTTCATCCACTTCTGCGTCGGGAACAAGGATTTCATATCCCGCATCCGCTTCCTTACTAATAGCCCGTATCATGACAATTATTTTATGTTCAGAAAGAGCCGACTTGATATGTTGAGCAAGCTCGTTGTTTTTTGCAATATAAACCACTGTCCACATTAAAAATACAGACCTTTCTTTGTACAATAAGTAGCATAGCACCTCATAGAGCGTTTAGAACGGAGTTGACAATTTCCAGCTGAAAAAAAGCAATGACACACGCCGTCTATTACGATGGATGGCTCATTTCGCTTAGTTATACTACGATAGTATAATACACCATCATTTTGAAAAAATCAACTATTTTTTTCAAAAATTTTACACTTTATACGTTTTTTCTACTCAACTGACGTACATTCACGCCCGACAATACTATTTATTGTATTAATTAGTTCATCACTGGCATTACATCGGCACTTTTCACTCACCTTTATGCTTCCGTACCGTGAATTGACCATAATCGGAACATTGCCCTTATTTTTGAAAATAACATGCCTTATGCGGTCAAGTGCCGAGAGTTCGTTATCATTAAGATCGATCTCCAGCACCTTTTCAGCAGAGCTTAGGGCTTTAGCGGCCTCATCTGTAAATGGGGCAGCAGTTTCCAATATCAGTTTGGGAGTTTCCTCCTCCTTAACGTCCACACGCCCGGTAATAATGACTGTGTTGTTTTCCTTGATCATTTCCCCATAGGACGAGTATGTTTTGGGGAATACCATGACCTCAATGCTACCGGTAAAGTCCTCTACTGCGATAAAGGCCATCATGCTATTGCTCCGGGTGACCTTTTCCCTTAAGGATGATACTATCCCTACTATAGTAACCTCATCACCATCCTGAACAGTATTGCCGTCTTCATCGGCAGCAAGTACTTTGGCTATGCTCGGATAGCCCAACCCCTCAATAGCTTCCCTATGCTCATCCAGTGGGTGGCCGGAAATATATATGCCTGTGGCTTCCTTTTCCATTTCCAAAAGCTCACGGCGGCTTTTTTCGTCCACGCGGGGGAAGATATCGGCGTTGTCATCTTCCTGATTGGAGAAAAACGAAAGCTGTCCCGCAATGTTGTCCCTGTTGCTTCTTGCGGCTGAAGCAATTGTCTGCTCATATACGGCAAGCTTCTGCCAGCGGGTGCCGGGCACACAGTCAAAGGCTCCGCTTTTGATAAGCCCCTCCACTGCACGCTTATTCATATCTGTGCCTGTCATCCGTCGAGCAAAATCCATAAGGCTGACATAAGGCCCGCTCCTATCACGTTCCTCAACACAGTGCTTGACAAAGCTCTCCCCCACATTTTTGATCGTAGTGAGGCCAAATCGGATAGCCCCGTTTTCAACGGTAAAGTCGCTCTCACTTTTATTTATATCTGGAGGGAGTATCTTTATACCTTTTTTTGTGCAATTATTTATATATACAGCCACCTTTGTATTGTCACCCATGACGCTGCTGATAAGCGCAGCCATAAACGCCTCGGGGTAAAGGCACTTAAGATATGCAGTCTGATACGCAATCACCGCATAGCATGCGGAATGGCTTTTGTTGAAGGCATATTTTGCAAAGGCATCCATATCGTCATAAATGCTTATGGCGGTTTTTTCATCAATACCGTTACGAATACAGCCCGGAAAGCGGACGCTTCCGTCATCGTTAAGCTCTCCATAAATAAAGCTCTGACGGGCTTTTTCCATGTCCTTTGCCTTCTTCTTGCTCATAGCACGGCGTACCTCGTCGGCACGTCCCATAGAGAATCCTGCCAGCTGCTGCACTATCTGCATTACCTGCTCCTGATACACTATGCAGCCATAGGTCATTTCCAGTATTGGCTTAAGGCTGGGATGCTTGTAAGTAACCTTTGACGGGTCGGACTTAGTAGTAATATAAGTGGGTATAAAGTCCATAGGGCCCGGACGGTAAAGGGCTATTCCGGCGATAATATCTTCTATGTTTTCAGGGCGAAGTCGCCGCATAAAGTTTCTCATGCCGCTACTTTCCAACTGAAATACTCCGTCAGTGTCTCCCTCGGATATCATGGCGTAAACCTGAGGAACATTGTAATCAATCTTGTTAAGGTCAATTTCCGTTCCCTGACTGGCCAAGATTTTGATACAGTCGTCAATAACAGTCAGGTTTCTGAGACCAAGGAAGTCCATTTTAAGTAAGCCCAACTGTTCCACAATGTCCTTGGTGTATTGCGTAGAAATAATATTATCGCTGCGCTGGAGAGGAACATATGTTGAAACAGGTTGCCCGGCGATAACCACCGCGGCAGCGTGTGTGCCAATATTGCGTGGAAGGCCTTCGATGGCCATAGCGGTGTCTACCACCTTCTTAACAGTTTCGTCACTGTCATAAGCGGCTTTAAGCTTGGGATTTTCCTCAAGGGCAAGCTCAATAGTTATATTTAGTTCCTTGGGCACCATTTTAGCAATGGCATCAACTTCTCCATAAGAGATACCCAGCACTCTTCCGCAGTCACGTATGGCCGCCCGGGCCTTCATAGTGCCAAAGGTGCCGATTTGACTGACGTTTTCGGGCCTGTATTTATTGATAACGTAGTCAATGACCTCCCCCCTGCGCCGGGGGCAGAAGTCCACGTCAAAATCCGGCATGCTAACACGCTCCGGATTAAGGAAGCGTTCAAATATAAGATTATACTGCATGGGATCTACATCAGTGATACGTATGCAGTAAGCCACAATGCTACCCGCTCCGCTACCCCTGCCTGGACCTACAGGTATGCTCTGACTTTTGGCAAAATTTATGAAGTCCCACACGATCAGGAAATAATCTACAAAACCCATTGATTCAATAACGCCAAGCTCATACTCAAGCCTCTGGCGGTACTGCTCACACCGATCGCCATAGCGTTCTTTAAATCCGGTTTCCGCCAGATGGCGAAGATATTCCTTTGCAGTATAGCCATCCGGCACATCGTATTGTGGCAGATGCCGCTTAGTAAAATCAAAGTCAAAATTGCATTTTTCCGCAATGAGCGCAGTATTATCAAAGGCCTGTTGAAGATTAGGGAACAATGCCCGCATTTCCTCCTCGCTTTTGAGGTAAAATTCATCCGTCTCAAAGCGCATACGATTCGTGTCGCTGAGCAGCTTGCCCGTCTGTATACAAAGAAGCACGTCCTGATTTTTGGCATCATCACGGGTGAGGTAATGGGAGTCGTTAGTAACTACCATAGGAGTATTTGTGTCATTTGCCAGCTTTATCAGAAGAGGGTTGACACGTTTTTGGTCATTGATGCCGTGATCCTGAAGCTCAATGTAAAACTCGTCAAATATACTCTTGTAGTATTCCACCACCTCACGGGCCTTGTCATCCTCACCGTTAAGGAGAGCACGGGGAATTTCACCCGCAAGGCAAGCGGAAAGCGCGATAAGGCCGCCCTTATACTTTTCAAGGATGTGACGGTCAACCCTGGGCTTGTAGTAAAATCCGTTTATCCACCCTTCGGACACTATCCGGATGAGATTGTCATAGCCCTGCTGATTTTTGCACAGCAATACAAGGTGATTAATGCCGTTACCTTCGCGGCCCCGTTTGTCCTCAATATCACGGCAGGTGTATATTTCGCAGCCGATAATTGGCTTTATACCCTCAGCCTTGCAGGCACGGTAAAAGTCCACAGCCCCATACATGACCCCGTGGTCAGTAAGTGCCACCGACGTCATCCCAAGCTCTTTAACTTTTTTTGGCAACTCGTTCACACGACACATACCGTCAAGAAGGCTGTATTCACTGTGAACATGAAGATGCGTAAACATTTTTGATCACTCCATGTCAGAATTAGTTTCCCCAAGCTCAGTAAGGCGGGCAAGCCGTCGGCTGAGGGTGCTTTTGCTTAGACCAAGCTTTTCCGAAAGCTCCTTTAGACTCAGTTCAGGGTTCTCCGCCCGGGCGTATGCCACAGCTTTAAGTGGCTCGTCAAGGGTCTCCAGCTCTCCGGTTCTGGCAAGCCGGTCAATAGCAACGCACTGCCGGGCTGACGCAGTCACGGTTTTGTCCACATTGGCGATATAGCAGTTGTTGCGACGGTTGGTTTGGTTTTTCATATCCTTTTCTATTTGGACATATGAAATTTTAAGCATAGCCCTTTGAGCGCCCATTACGATCAGTGCGTCACATACGGACTCATAGTCCTCAAGATACAGTACATAATAGTTTTTGCGAAGGGTGCACTTGGGTGAAAGGCCAAAGCTTTCCAGTATTTCGCAAGCCAGAGCAGCCACAGTCTCGTTGTATGCAAAAAACTCCAGCCGGTAGTTTTTTGCAGGATCTGCCGCTGTTCCGGCAGCCAAAAAAGCGCCGCGGAGAAAGGCCCTTTTGCAGCAGTCCTTGTCAAAGACCTCCTCATCTATGGCCATATCTCCCTCGTCGCTAAACATTCCCAGCCGGTCAAGAAAGTTCAGGGGAAGGCAGAACACCGGCTCCGGCTGACGAACAGTTAGTCCCAAAACCTTCCTTGCCAGCACACAGAGACGCTTGAATACGTCAGTACGCTCGGTTTTTACACTGATATTTCCGTCCTGAGTGTTGCCGCCGAACAGCAGCAGCGCAGCAAACTCACTACGGCAACAGCAGTCTGCCCGAATACCTACAGCGCAAAGCTCTGTTTTGATGTCAGATGAAAAAGACACTGGAGTTCCTCCGTTTCTCAGACGTCAATATCCCGGTGGGTGATCGTCACCTTAGTGCCGTTCTGGGCAAGGTGCTTTGCCAGGGCCTCAGTTATGGCGACGCTGCGGTGATGGCCGCCGGTACAGCCTATGCATATAACAAGCTGAGTCTTGCCCTCATCTATATAATAAGGAATAAGCTCGGATATCATGTCATTGAGCTTGTCAAGGAATTTAAGCGTCTGTGGGAATTCCATTACATAATCCCGCACCGCAGCTTCAAGCCCTGTGTGATTTTTAAGATTTTCAATGTAAAATGGATTTGGCAGGAAGCGCACATCAAACACCAGATCCGCATCGGTTGGTATGCCGTGTTTAAAACCAAAGGAGCGGCACTCCACAAGGAAATAGCTTTTTTCGCCATCGCCGTAAAGCTCGGTAATAATCCGCTTTAGCTGACGGGTCAGAAGATTACTTGTATCCACCACATGATCAGCCTGCTGGCGGAGACTTTTAAGCTTGACACGCTCCTTTGCAATGCCATCGCTTATGCGTCCGTCACTGCTCATCGGGTGGCTGCGGCGGCTTTCCTTATATCGCTTTATTATTACGTTGTCATTGGCCTCCAAATACAGCATTTCAAAGGGGAAGTCATCCGCCCGGAGCAGGTCAAGTTCCTTTTGTATCTCGTCAAACATGGATCCGCTGCGAATATCCACCACAATTGCCACATTCTGAAAGTTTTTTTCACTGTAGCAGGCCTTGGCAAAGGTGCTGATAAAAATAGGAGGCATATTGTCAATGCAGTAGTAGCCTATGTCCTCCAAAAAGTGCATTACTTGAGTTTTTCCGGCGCCGCTCATTCCGGTTATTATCAAAAATTTCATATGTCCTTCCCCCAAATCCTTACTTCGGGCTCCAGCATTACGCCGTTCTTTTCCATTACAGTCCTTTGAACATGATCCATAACCGCCAAAATGTCGGCAGATGTGGCTCCGCCCTTGTTAATAACAAAGCCCGCGTGCTTTTCACTGACCTGCGCTTCGCCAACGGCATAGCCCTTAAGCCCGGCCTCTTCAATAAGCGTTCCGGCGAAATATCCCACAGGTCGCTTAAAGCTGCTTCCGGCGCTGGGATATTCAAGGGGCTGCTTTTCCCGCCGGCGACGATTGAGCTCATTCATCTTTTCATATATTTCTTCCTTAATGCCATGTTTGAGCACAAAGCTGACTCCTGTAATGATACAGCCGCTGTCAAGGAGTACGCTGGTACGGTAACCAAACTCCATTTCCTGAGCACTGACAGCGTATTCCACAGCGTCCGGCCCAACAAAGGACACTGCCTCCACCACATCCTTAAGCTCTCCACCGTAGGCTCCGGCATTGATGGCAACACCGCCTCCCACTGTTCCGGGAATGCCGGCAGCAAATTCCAGTCCGCTGAGGGAATGCTCCGCGGCAAAGCTGGCCGCGGCTGACAAGGCCGCTCCGCCCTGAGCGGTCATGCAGCTGTCAAAGACCTCCATGCCAGACATGCGTTTGCCAAGGTGGATAATGGGAACAGCTATCCCCTCATCGGAAGCCAGCACATTGCTACCGTTTCCCAAAACAAGATACGGGGTGTTAAACGCGGAAAAAATTTCCACAAGCTTTTTTATTTCTTCGGTGTTTTGCGGCTCGACAATAAGCTCCGCCTTCCCGCCGGTGCGGAATGTGGTATATTTGTCCATTGAGCCATCAGTGACGATTCGGTCGCTGTCAAGCGCCCGGCCAAGCTCCTTCAGCAGTTCGGCATTCATGGTCTTCCTCCTTGCCATTTCATATATAAAAACCAAAATAGTCCGCCAGCTTTTTAAGGCTGGTGTTGAGAATTAGTTCTTCAGGAAAATCAATGCTCCTGAGCATACGGATAGAGTTTTCCACCTCGCCGATGTCACAGCTGAAATGAGCATCCGTGCTGAGTACGACCGGGATCTCCAATTCCTTGCAGATAAGAGCGATCCGACGGCAGTTTTCGCTACTGCCCTTGCGCACATCAAAGGAGTGGTGGTTGATCTCCACAACGCGTCCGGTCTCCTTGACCTTGCGCAGCACAGCGTCATAATCATAATGGTAGCGTCCATCCCCCATATGACCCATGATGTTGATTTTCTTATGCCGGGTAAGAGCGTTTATATACCCTTTTGTAGTATCCTCATAGCTTGACTTTGGGTCAAAGCATGGGGTGTGCATAGATGCGATAACAATATCAAGCGGGGCAAGAGCGTATTCGTTAAGGTCAATATTGCCCTCAGGATCAAGAATATTGACCTCAGCCCCCCTTAAAAGCCGCAGACCTTTTACATAAGGAGGGAAATTCTTAAGAGAGGAAAAATGCCACTGGTGTCCTCCGTCCCCGTCCAAGGCGGGACCGTGGTTAGTCACGGCGATACCCTCCATTCCACGTCGCTTTGCCTCAGCAAGGTTCTCCTCCAATGTGGAATACGCGTGATGGCTGATGTCGGTATGAGTATGTGTGTCAACGGCTATTATCAAAACAAATCCCCTCCGGAAATATTCTGGGCGGACATCTGCTTGTTAAGGCGCTCACTCAATTCCTCAGCCGCATTGTAGCCCATGCGCTGCTGACGGTTGTTCATGGCCGCGATCTCAATAATGACCGCAAGGTTACGTCCCGGACGCACAGGGATGGTGAGGCTGGGCAAATCAATGCCAAGGAGGTTTGTATGCTCACGGTCAAGGCCAAGGCGTTCGTAATTTTTGCCCTGCTGCCATGATTCGAGATTTACCACAAGGTCAATCTTTTCAGAGTCTTTTACCGCTCCGACACCGAAAATACGCTTTACATCAACAATACCTATACCCCGTAGCTCCATAAAGTGCCGTATTATCGCGGGCGACGTACCGATAACAGTCTTTGCGGAGGTGCGCTTGATCTCCACTGCATCATCGGCCACAAGCCGGTGTCCGCGCTTGATAAGCTCAATAGCGGTTTCGCTTTTACCCACACCGCTGTCGCCCAAAAGGAGCACGCCCTCACCGTAAACCTCCACCAATACCCCGTGACGGGTGATGGTCGGAGCAAGATAAACGTTCAGCGACCCGATAATAGACGAAACGAAGTACGAGGTGCTTTCCTCTGTGCGAAGCAGCGGAACCCGATGTATCTTTGCAGTTTCCAAAAGCTCCGGATACACATCAAGGGAGCGTGTTATTACTACAGCCGGTATACCCGTAGCCATCAGCTTGTCATAGGCAACAAACCTCTCCTCGGGGCTTTTTTTCATCATGTAAAACCGCTCCGCTTTGCCAAGTATCTGTATTCTGTCAGAGTCAAAGTAATCAAAATACTCGGCGCTCAATTGAATGCCGGGACGGTTGACATCGGCGCAAAGCACCTTGATCTCGTTAAGGTTGTCGGGGACATACACTTTTTCAAGGTGGAAGTCCTCAATTATTTTTGTCAGACTGATCGATTCTCTGTGTGCTTCCAAAATTAAACATCTCCTTTAAGGTAATGCCGTACAAATTTAAATTTTAAATGGAACACTGATTAATTCTAAAATGCTGATTGACAAGGATGTTTTCTCGCAGCAAGGTAAAAAGCGCATAGATACTGATATATCTTGGGCTTTTTAACAAAGCTACATGGATAATGACCTCAAGTAGCGTTTTAAGCCGTAGGCATGAATTATCCAGCGCTTCATTAACTATTGCGGCAAAAATTATACAAAGCAACTCTGCGCAAAGCCTAAGACAAAAGCATTGCGGCATTGTCTTCAGCTTTCACTGCGAAGCTTTTCACTCTGGAAATATGTGTTGAGGGCGTCAATAAGCTCGTCAAGGTCACCGTTCATGATAGCCTCAAGCCTGTAAAGTGTAAGATTTATCCGGTGGTCGCTTACACGTCCCTGTGGAAAATTGTAGGTTCTGATTCGTTCGCTACGATCTCCGCTACCCACCTGACTTTTACGTTCCTGGCTTATAGCCGCATTGCGTTCAGATTCCATTAGATCGTAAAGACGGCTACGCAGCACCTTCATTGCTTTGTCCTTGTTTTTGAACTGGCTCTTTTCATCCTGACAGGACACCACAAGTCCTGTGGGAAGGTGGGTAATGCGCACGGCGGAATCAGTTGTGTTTACACACTGGCCGCCGGGGCCTCCCGCCCTGAATACATCAATCTTCAGATCTCCCGGATTGATTTCAACCTCCACTTCCTCCACCTCAGGCAGAACCGCCACAGTGGCCGCGCTGGTCTGTATACGTCCGTTAGACTCAGTCTCGGGAACACGCTGAACACGGTGAACGCCGCTTTCGTATTTAAGGCGACTATATGCTCCCACTCCCTCAATGGAAAATGTGATCTCCTTGTAACCACCCAGATCAGTGGGATTGGAGTCCATTATCTCTATCTTCCAGTGCCTGTTTTCGGCATACATGGAATACATGCGGAATAAATCCCCCGCAAAGAGCGCCGCCTCCTCACCGCCGGTACCTCCCCTGATTTCCATAATGACGGACTTTTCGTCATTAGGATCCTTAGGAATAAGAAGGATCTTAAGCTCATCCTCTATTGCCGGAAGCTTTTCTCTGTTTTCCTCAATTTCAAGGCGAAGCAGATCCTCAAAGTCCTTGTCCGGCTTTTCGTCAAGCATTTCCTTAGCTTCCTCAATGGCAGACTTCGCCGCCTTGTACTCCCCGTACTTTTCCACAATCGGAGTCAGTTCGCTGTGCTCCTTCATAAGCTTACGCCACTGCGCTTGGTCAGCGATGACCTCCGGATCACTTATTTTAGCGCCAAGCTCATTATATCTTTCTACAATAAAGTCCAATTTTTCAAACATTGCCTCACCCCGTCAGTTTTCCCGTTTTAAAAGATAATCCGACAGCTCGCGGAGGAACCATCCCCTGTCCCCAAGACTGTCAATTGATGCCATGGCCTTGTCTGTTTCGGCCTTAAGCCGCTCACGAGCAGCTTCAAGGCCATATGCCGAAACAAAGGTTGCCTTGTTGTTTTCACTGTCACTGTTGCTTTTTCCTAACTGCTCACTACTTTCCTCAACGTCTAATATATCGTCCTTGATTTGAAACGCCAGTCCCAGCGCAAGAGCGTAATTACGGAAATAATCTTTGTCCGCTCCGGCTGCTATGGCCCCAAGCTGAGTCGCTGCAAGAATGAGCATGGCCGTCTTACGGAAATGGATTTTCATCACCATTGCAGCATCGGCACCAGTCCGCTCCGCTACGATATCGTCAGCCTGGCCGCCTATCATGCCTCTGGCTCCGCTAGCCTCAAACAACGCCGAAACCGCCCTGATATCCTTTTCGGGGCAGGTGCTTTTCTCACTGAGATATTCCGCAGCCAAATTGAGCAGCCCATCCCCGGCAAGCAATGCCTGAGCCTCACCGTAAATCACATGATTGGTGGGATGTCCCCGGCGCAGGGTATCATCATCCATGCAGGGAAGGTCATCATGTATAAGGGAATAGGTGTGCACCATCTCAATAGCACATGCATATTTAAGAGCCAGTGCCATATCCCCGTCCAAGGCCTCGCA
The DNA here is from genome assembly GCA_964442035.1 of uncultured Oscillospiraceae bacterium. Taxonomy (GTDB): domain Bacteria; phylum Bacillota; class Clostridia; order UMGS1883; family UMGS1883; genus JAFLUQ01. The sequence continues at coordinate 14,732 of CAYTWZ010000019.1, read as the reverse complement.
ACAGCCTAAAACAAGCACCGGACGGATACGTTTTCCTCCGGCAAGCAGGCTGTAGGCCATGGCCTGATATGTCAACTCGTCGCTGCGACTCATTATTTCCTTTAGTTTGTTATTTACAAGATCCGCATATACGGACATCTGAGCTTTAAAGTCCATTATGTTCGTCCCCTTTTTTTATGTTATCGGCAAAAGCCCCCTCAGCCCGGTTGCGGGGAAGGCTTCCCCGCTCGTCAATATTTACTCATCCCGGCTTGCCTCAAAAGGCTCCTCACTGCCATCCTCCAGCAGCTTTGTCACCTTGAGTTCAGCTTCCTTAAGAAGCTTTTGACATTCTTTTGTGAGACTTACGCCCTTTTCAAAAAGAGCCATTGCCTCCTCAAGTGTGGTGTTTCCGTTTTCAAGCTGCTTAACGGTCATTTCCAGTTCCGTAAGAGCATCCTCAAATTTCACCGCCATCTATCTCGCCTCCCAAATCTTTGATTTTGTCCGTTACAATAGATTTGACCCTGCCACCACGCAGTACTGTCCAAAGCTCAGCACCGATAGACGCATCGTCCACGCTCCTCAGGACTTTGTCATCCTCCATTGTTACACTGTATCCCCTTTCCAAAACCTGTAGAGGGCTTAGGGCGTTTAACCGCCCCGCTTCAATACCAAGTTCGCGGCGCTTCTGCTCCAAAAAATTTTTGTAATCCGATATCATCCTGTCTGTAAGCCGGTCAGTTCTCATCTGAAGCTCGCCCACACGATGGCGAAAGCTGTCAACGCTGACCCTGTCCGACAAAAGCTTGAGGGAACGTTCTGCGTTAACAAGCTTTTCTCTGAGACGGACGTCAAGACGGCATCTATATTCCCCAAGCTGACGTTGCAATGCGCTCATGTCCGCAACAGCCAGTTCCGCTGCCGCCGAGGGCGTGGGAGCCCTCAGATCCGCTACAAAATCGCATATTGTGAAGTCCGTCTCATGCCCTACGGCAGATATTACCGGTATATGAGATGCTGCTACGGCTCGGGCGGTGGCCTCCTCATTGAATGCCCACAAATCCTCTATGCTGCCTCCGCCGCGGCCTACGATCAATACGTCAGCTCCGTCTGTGCGATTAAAATACTCTATTGCCTTTACTATACTTGCAGACGCCCCGTCACCCTGTACAAGACAAGGGTATACTACCGCCTTAACCATAGGACAACGGCGTCGTAATATGTTTATTATGTCCCGTACAGCCGCTCCGGTAGGGCTGGTGCAAATACCAACAGTCATTGGAAATTTGGGTATAGGCCTTTTACGTGCGGGATCGAACAGCCCTTCCGCCCCCAGCTGCTTTTTCAGCTGTTCAAAGCGGATATAAAGAGCGCCCTGACCATCAGCCTCCAGATTTTCTATATAAAGCTGATAGCTGCCGTCTCTCTCATATGCGCTGACCCGTCCTCCCGCCAAAACCTTCATCCCGTTTTCGGGTCTAAAGCTCAGTTTGGATGCGGCTGAACGGAAAATGACTGCCCGAAGCACCGCTCCCTCATCCTTAAGTGTCAGGTAGATATGTCCCGATGAATGAAACTTGATGTTACTTATTTCTCCCTTGACCCATACATTGCGAAGCACAGGCGTCTGATCCAGCAGAGCCTTGATAAAATTATTCAGCTGTGTAACTGTTGCAATACGCCTGTTATCCGACATTTTCCTTAATAAAGGACCTCATTACCCCGTTTATGAACGACGGAGCGTCCTCTCCCCCATATTTTTTCGCAAGATTTACTGCCTCATTGGCTGACACACCTGCCGGTATATCATCCATGTAAAGTGTTTCATAGGCAGCCAACTGAAGGATAGAAAGATCTACCTTTGCCAGCCGTTCCACTGTCCATCTTTTCAAAAAGGGAGCAATTTTACTGTTAAGCTCGTCTTTCTTTTCCTCAACGCCCCTGAGCACTGTTTCCATGTATTTCATATCCCTTTTGGATTCCTTCTTCTGCTCCCAGATATCCCCATCCTCAAGGGTGTCGCGGAATTTTTCGATAAGCTCGTCGGCTGATGTCCCCATTATTCCCGCCTCAAAAATCATTTTGAAGCTGTCCTCTCTGGCCTGCTGTCTGCTCATGTTTATAGCTCCTTTGTCTTTCAATAAGGCGCGCAGCGCCGTCATTCAACGTTTCGGTGGGAGATTGAACTCCCGCCAAAAAACGAAAGGATCGCACGCCGCCTTTAGAGGGTACCCTCTGCCGGTGGCAGCCTCTGCAAAGCAGAAGCACCGACCAAGTCGGTAGACGAGACCCGGGCGACATCCTTCGTTAAATTATTTTATCAAGCCTGCTATGTCTCCAACAGTGACGTAAACCGCCAGTAACATCAGAAGCGCGAAAAACACACTGTTGATCATTCCCATGATCTGCGGCTTGATCTTTTTGCCGATTATCTTTTCGATAAGCAAAAACAGTATCTGCCCGCCGTCCAAAGCCGGTATCGGCAACAGGTTAAACACGCCCAAATTTACGGTGATAAGCGCAAAAAGCCACATCAGATCCAGCCAAGTAGTAGCGGTCTTAGTCTGGGCAACCTGATCCACCACAGCCACTATCTCCACCGGTCCGCCCAATGAGTCCACAGACTGCTTTCCGGTTAGCAGGTCACCAACAGCCCCAAGCACTGCCTTGACCACATATACAGTGTCATAGGAGGCGTACCGCACTGAGGCCAAAAGCCCTGGCTTCTCCACCATACCGAACATGACCATTAAGCGCTTGTCGCCCTCTTTCCCATAAAGAGGCGCGTCCAGCACAAGCTTCTCCCCGTTGCGGCGTACAGTCACATTAACGCTGTCAGCACTTTGCACATCATTATCAGACAACTCCATCAGTATATCGTTGAAGGAATGCACCCTCGCTCCGTCAATACTGAGAATTTCGTCCTCGGCCCTGAACACGCTACTATTGGCGTACTCCTCAGGCACATCTACAACAACAGGAGGGTATACAGCACTGTTGAGATTGATTATCACAAACATCAGAAGTCCAAGCACCACATTGAGTACCGCTCCGGCACATAGAACGACAAAACGCTTCCATGTACTGAGCCGTGCGAAGGATCGGGGGCCCGGCTCTTGATCCTCTTCCTCAACCTCGCCCTCCATCTTAACAAAGCCTCCCAAGGGTAGCAACCTGACACAGTAAGTAGTTTCCTTAGGCTTGAGAGAGAACAGCTTAGGGCCCATTCCCAGCGAAAATTCCTCCACATATACGCCAAAGCATTTTGCGGCGATCATATGTCCCAGCTCGTGGATGCATATCATCACGCTCAGGGCAAGAATAGTAATTATAATTGAAAAAATCAAATATCACACTTCCTACTTGGCAAATATACTCATATTTTTTCCATCGTGCTAAGGCTCCGCCGTACAAGCTCACGTGCTTCCCTGTCCGCATCGATAATATTCTCAATAGTCGGGGACTGCACAGGCCTATGGGCTTCAACCGCCTTTTGTATCAGCTCGGTTATTTCCAAAAAGCCGCACTTATCCTTGAGAAAGGCCCCCACGGCTTCTTCATTGGCTCCGTTAAAAACCGCGGGCATAGTGCCTCCGATCTTGGAAGCCCTTTTTGCAAGTTCTACAGCGGGGAAGGTCTCGTTGTCAATATCAAAAAAAGTGAGCCTACCTATTTTTACCAGATCAAGCTCCTCCGTCACCTGAGCTTTACGCTCAGGATATGTCAGGGCGTAAGCTATTGGTAGCCTCATATCCGCAACTCCAAGCTGTCCGATAACGCTGCCGTCAGTAAACTGCACCATTGAATGTATCACGCTTTCCCGGTGTATTATGGGAATGATATTATCTACATCCAATCCAAAAAGGTGCTTTGCCTCGATTATTTCAAGACCCTTGTTCACAAGTGTAGCGCTGTCGATAGTGATCTTAGCTCCCATTGTCCAGTTCGGGTGCTTAAGGGCGTCAAAGCGGGTCTTTTCCCCAAGCTCATCTCTCTTCATACCGAAGAAGGGACCGCCGGAGGCTGTAATAATAATTTTTTTCAGATATTTTTTCTGATTGGATATGGACTGGAATATGGCACTGTGCTCACTGTCCACAGGGATGATATTGACCCCGTATTCCCGTGCAAGCGGCATTACGATATCACCGGCGGTGACCAGCGTTTCCTTGTTGGCAAGAGCAATATCCTTTCCTGCCCTAATAGCTTCAACCGTGGGGATAAGCCCGGCAATACCCACAATAGCCGTAACAACCATATCCACCCCGTCAGCGGCGGCGCACCTGGATGCCCCCTCTATACCCGAAAACACCTTTACAGGGGTGTCCGCCACACGCACTTTAAGCTCGGCAGCCATTTCGGGCCGGGTCACACACACGGTTTTGGGCTTATATTTTCGTATCTGTTTTTCAAGCAGCTCGATATTGGAATGGGCTGTAAGGGACTGTACCCTTATATCCCCTTCCTTATCTACAACATCCAATGTCTGGGTACCGATCGAGCCTGTTGAGCCAAGAACTGAAATTGTTTTCATTTGTCAGATCTCCTTATCGGAATACAGGTAAAAATGTCACAAAGTGATAAACCAGCGGCGCAACAAAAAGCACACTGTCAAACCGATCCATAACTCCCCCATGTCCGGGCATTATTTTGCCATAGTCCTTGATATTATATTCCCGCTTGATCGCAGACATACTCAAATCTCCTATCTGGGACACAACGCCGCACACAAGGCCAAGAATAAGAAGGTTGCGATAATCCGGCACCACCTGAGTAAAATTGTCTACAAGGAAGCCGTAAATCAGCATAGACGCGGCAGTGCCTATAATTCCGCCAATGCTCCCTTCCACAGTCTTTTTGGGGCTAATCACCGGCGCCAGCTTATGCTTACCAAAGGCCCGCCCTGTAAAGTACGCAAAGGTATCCGTAAGCCATGCTCCTACAAACACGGCAAATGTGTTCCAAAGGCCGTTGCCCCCCTGACGAAGCCACACAATATGGGAGAAAAACAAGCTTATCAGTATTGTGATAGTAAAGAACTTTGCTATGTCCTCAAAGCTGTATTTTACGTGACGTACCAGAAGCACTGTAAAAATTACAAACAGATACACGCTGACTGCCAGATACATTTTTCGCTGATCGCCTGAAAAAAAGTCAAACAAAAGGAAAACCGGCACAAAGGCGCCCACTGTCATCAACATGTATTTTTGACCGATACCCACCGCCCGATACATTTCCCACAAGGCAATTTCTATCACAAGCAGTACTGCTGCGGTAAGTATAAGCTTATCGCTGAAGATTATCACCAAAAACAGCGCCGCACCGATAAGTCCGCTTATCAGCCTTTCCTTCAACATATATTTCCCTCCTGTTATGTAATATACTAAGCCACTGATAAAGCCATACAGCAATATATCAATGTATAGTATCAACGCCCCCCAAATCTTCTATTTCGGTTTTGATAATCAAGTATGGCTCTTAAAAGGTCGGCTTTTGAAAAGTCGGGCCACAGCACATTGTCAAACCAAAGTTCGGCGTAAGCGCTTTGCCACAAAAGGAAATTGCTCAACCTCTGCTCGCCGCTGGGACGTATGATCAGATCCACGTCGGGAAGCTCCGCCGTGTCAAGCCTGTCTGAAATGAACTCCTCTGTAATATCCTCAGGCTTTATCTTGCCTGCCGCCGCTTCCGCCGCCACATTCTTCACCATGCGGGTGATTTCGTCACGGCTTCCGTAATTCAGCGCAATATTAAGCAGGAGGCCGCTATTATCCTTAGTGGCCTCCTCCATGTACTCCTGCTTCTTCTGAAAGCTCTCGGAAAAGGCACTGCGATCACCGATAAAGCGTATGCGGGCATTTCGTCCCGCCAACTTTGTCAGTCCATTATCAAGATAATCCTCAAGCAGCGCCATAAGCGCGTCCACCTCTTCCCTGTCCCTACGCCAGTTTTCCGTAGAAAAGGCGTAGAAGGTGACCGCGTGGAGGCCAATGTCTCCGGCAAATTCCGATATAATTTCAAAAGTTTTCGCACCCATGCCGTGGCCGCTCTTGCGAGGGAGGCCGTGACGCTTTGCCCAGCGTCCGTTTCCGTCCATGATTATTCCCACATGCTTGGGCAAGTTTTCAAAGTCCACTTCAGCCTGCAGCTTTTTTGTCCTGAATTTGTCAAAAAAACTCATAGCTGTTTCCTCGTTTGCTTAAATTTCGGTAATTTCTTTATTCTTCTTTTCAAGCATTTTTTCGATCTCTTTGATCTTGCTGTCAGTAAGCTTCTGAATATCTTCCTCGATATCCTTGTAATCGTCCTCTGTGATCTCGCTCTTCTTCTTCTGAGCCTTAAAGGTCTCAATAGCGTCACGGCGGATGCTTCTTACAGCAACCTTGGCCTCCTCGGCCTTCTTGGCGGCAACCTTGGTCAGATCCCGACGGCGTTCCTCTGTGAGTTGAGGGAATGAAAGGCGAATCACACGGCCATCATTCTGTGGAGTGATACCTAATTCAGAGGCGAGTATTGCCTTTTCGATAGCCTTAAGCAGGGATGTATCCCAAGGCTGGATAGTAAGTGTACGGGGATCAGGGGTGGAAATAGTTCCCACCTGCTGAATGGGAGTCATAACTCCGTAATAATCAACAGATATACGGTCAAGCACCGTTGGGTTTGCGCGGCCCGCTCTGATAGCGCCAAACTCGCCAAGCAGATGGTTAAGGGCCTTATCCATTTTTTCTGTAACTTCGGGATAGTTTTTCATTTCTTCATTATCCTTTCCTATTTATAATCTTAACTAAGGAAGCGCTGATTAATTCTAAAAAGCTAATTGACAATGAAATTTTCTCGTAGCAGGGCAAAAAGTGTATGCATATTGTTGTATCTTGGGCTTTTTAACCAAACCGCGGGAAAAATCAACCGTCAAGCGGTGTTTTAAGCCATAAGTATGAATTTATTCAGCGCTTCATTAAAACACTAATGTGCCAATATTCTCGCCCATAACTACTCGGCGGATGTTGTCAGGCTGATCAAGTCCAAACACCCGGATAGGCATCTTGTTGTCCATGCAGAGGGACGTAGCGGTGGTGTCCATCACGCCCAAACCACGGTTAAGCACATCTATATAGCTTATCTCATCTATTTTCTTGGCTCCGGGATTGACAGCTGGATCACTGTCATAAACGCCGTCTACCTTCTTTGCAAGGAGTATGATCTCCGCATTTATCTCAACAGCTCTGAGCGCCGCTGTCGTGTCAGTGGAAAAGAAGGGATTACCTGTTCCGCAGCCGAAGATTACGACTCTACCCTTTTCCAGATGGCTGATAGCCCGTCCTCTGATATACGGCTCGGCGATTTGTCGCATTTCAATAGCTGTCTGTACACGGGTGGGGATCTCGTGCCGTTCAAAGGCGTCACAGAGAGCGAGGGCGTTTATAACAGTCGCAAGCATACCCATATGATCCGCTCTTGTGCGCTCCATGTGCTGACCCGTTCGTCCGCGCCAGAAGTTGCCGCCGCCAACGACCACTGCAATCTCCACGCCCATATCGGAACATATCTTAATGGTTTCAGCAACGCTGTCAAGGGTTTTTTCGTCAAGACCAAAGCCCTTTTCCCCGGCCAGGGCCTCGCCGCTTAACTTAATGAGAACTCTTTTATACTTGGGCAGCATAAATATTCATCCTTTCAAATGTGTAATTGTATTTACGCAAATATCCGCATTACTTTATATATTCTGCAAATCTTTTGGAATTCCTCTATAGTTTTCCATTATTTTTACAAATTACATTCCAGTTCGCCTAATTTACCGCAGCTTACCACCGCCTTGCCCCGTCCAAGGCAACGGACATATGCCGCCAGACGGCCTCCAAAGGTCATTCTCGATCCGGAGGTATAACTTGTGGTGTCCGCTATATTCCCGTTTTCAAGACCCAAAAGCTCGCCTCCGATGACTCTGACCGTAACAGGGACTTCCTGACATACAAGGGTGCCGTTCTTGTCCAAGACGGATATTTCAAGCCTTATACAGTCATCATCAATGCCCTTGATGATCCTGACATCAAAGCTTTCGGGCGGGCCCGGGGTCTTAAGCACAGCTTCCGCATCACCGCAAACGGCCTTAAGCTCGCCGGCGGCAAAGGGCACTCTCCATATACGGCCTCCCGTCCATGGCTCGGTGCTCCCCTCACCCAAGCTTTCGCCGTTTAGGGTAAGCTGACAGCTGTTCTGATTGGTAAAACAGACGATCTCCATTTCTTCGCCCGTCTGATAGTCCCACTTCATCTCAAATGGATGCCACCTGCGCCGGCCCGGTTCGTCCTCTTGGATGGCTCTGCGGCAGGCCAACACAGCCACAGGCTCGTCTGTCCACATTGCCTTGCGCTCATAAAATCTCAGCTTTTTAAATCCGGCCATATCCAGAAGTCCTGCCCCGCTACACCTTACAGGCCAGCCATGGGCTTCGCCCATATAATCTATCCCCGTCCAGAGAAACTGGCCGCAAATATAGTCATTATCCTTCACAGCCCGCCAGCTGTGGAATGAATGGCTGTTTTCACTGCCAAAGATCACCCGGCCCTCAAAGCGCTTGTGATCCTGCTCGTAAAACTGCTCCTTATAATTATAGCCTACAATATCCAGCGCGTCGGCATAGCCTGTTTCGTTTGAAAGCTCCGGAAAAGCGAGTGCGGCGGTAACGGGACGAGTATCGTCCTCCTCCTTGACCCAGTTCACCAGCCTCCGGGCAATTGCCGCAAGGCGCGACGCGTCAGGACGCTTAGGATCATACATACGCTCACGGGCCGGCTTATTGCTGTCATTGTTGCCCATCACCTCTGAGAACAGCGGATGCACATATGGGTCATTAGGATAATCCACCTCATTGCCAATGCTCCACATTATTACAGAAGGATGGTTGCGGTCACGGCGTACCATCATCTTGATATCGTCCTCACCCCAACGTGGAAAATCCTCAAAGTAGCCGTGAAGCTGAGGAGGATAAACATTGTGACCCTGCCACCATTTGTTTTTCGGGCCTTCCCACTCGTCAAAGGCCTCATCCATCACAAGGAAGCCTAACTCATCGCAAAGATCCAGAAGATCAGGGTCGGGAGGGTTGTGACTGGTACGGATGGCGTTGCAGCCGCACTCCTTAAGGGTTATAAGTCGCCCACGCCATACAGACTTGGGCACGGCAGCCCCAAGACAGCCCGCGTCGTGGTGAACACACACGCCCTTGATTTTCAAATTTTTTCCATTGAGGAAAAAGCCTTTTTCACTGTCAAAGCGGAATTCCCTGATACCAAAGACCGTTTCGACACTGTCGGTTAGATTACCATAACAAAACACATCTGTTTTCAAAGTGTACAGATTGGGATTTTCCGGGCTCCAGAGCATTGGCTTGTCGATATCTATCTCGCCCCCATCGCAGCCGGCAACGCTACGCCCAAAGCAGTCAAACACGGTATTGGCTACGTCAATTCCGTCCCCGACGGTCTCCGTTTCAACATGTACTATGGCCTTTTCCGCCGTCACAAGAGGGGTAGTTATCTTTATGCCGCCGGGAACCACTGCCGCCGCATCGGTTATAGTCAGGTAAACGGGCCGTACTATTCCGCTGCCGGTGTACCAGCGGCTGTCCGCAAGGTGGACGTGGTTCACCTTGACGCAGACTATATTTTCCCCTTCCTTCACAAAGTCAGTAATGTCGTAAGTAAATGTGGCATAGCCAAAGGGGCGTTTTCCCATGTAATTGGAATTTACCCATACTTGGGAATTATTATATACTCCCTCAAAAGTTATATACACTCTTTTTTCCTGTACCGCCTCCAGGTCAAAGCGGCGCCGATACCATCCCGTACCACCGCATACATACCCTGTGCCGCTGCTGTATTCCTTTGAAAACGGGTTTTTTACCGCCCAATCATGAGGCACCCTAACGCTTTGCCAACCACGGTCGTCAAAGCCCCAGTACCAGGCTCCCTCATTCTCACCCTGATAGAATTTCCAATCATGTGATAAAGTGATCCTTTCCCTGACCATTTATTTCACCTCAAAAATCATTTCTAATTTTTTAATCAAGTAAAATATAGCTAAACGAAAGATGTCTCATCGGCCTATTTGCCAACTCGGCCTGTGCTTCCGTTTTACGGAGGTTGCCGCCGACTGTTGGCGCACTTCGCCCAATGGCGATCTCCGCTTTCGTTTTTTGGCGAGAGTTCTCCCCCTAAACATTGAATGACCTAACATTCTATTTATTATCATAGCACATTATGGTTTGTTTTTCAAGTACTTTTTCAATTCTGTACTCTGACAATATCACAAATTATTCAAACATTTGTAAGAAAATATTTTCAGCAAAAAAGGACCTCACATATGAGATCCTTTTTTGCGTTTAGATATTGCTTTTATTTAAGCATATCCTCAAGCAGAGCCACAGAGTTAGCATCACAGTCATAGAATACAGCCGTCTTGTCGGCTATTACCGTGACGCTGCCGTATGTAAGCACATGTCTGCCAACAAGCCTTGCAACAGAATCTACAGGCGCGTAATCAACTCCGTCAACCTCTTCAATGCTGGCGGCAATTATCGTTCCGCCCTTATCGTTAATCTCGTCCTTTATCTCCCAGTTACTATCGCTCTTTGTCGCCGTAAGACCCATATATCCCGCAAATTCCTCAACGGGAACATAGATCTCGCCGTCCCGCTCAAAGCTGACCGTTCCTTCTATTACCTCTCCGTCAGCATAGTAATTGCCGCCGTTAAAGGCAATGCTGTTCCAAAGCTTGCGCTTAAGATAAGGAAGATTGTTTTCGGTAACTCCGCCTACCCAACGGCTAACCTCGCAGCCTGCTATGAGGAACGCACCATAGCCAAAGGGCTGATCAGTGCTTTGGGCTGTGGCCTGAGTCGCGTTGGAGCCAATCGGCTGACAGTAGCCCACCTTTCCATCGTCCTGAAGGGCGACCTCGGAAAGATACTTCCATCCTCTGAGCGCCGGCTCAAGATACGTGTTTTCGTCAAGGACTCCGCTATTCAGTCCCCAGAACAGTCCATATGTAAGGAATGCCGTGCCGCTAGTCTCGTACCCCTCATCGTTGTCATTGGAGCCCTTGGGATAATCCTGAAGCATAGACTGCGTCCAGAAGCCCCGGCCTTCTTCGTCCTGCTGCTGGCATTCGATTATGGCCTTGGCCATTTCGGTGTAAATCGTAAGGAAGAAGTCGTAATGCTCGTAATCGGAAGGCAAATCGGCAAGCACCTTGGCAAGGCCTGCAAATACCCAGCCATTGCCTCTTGCCCAGAAGTTTTTCTCGTTTTCATGTCCGCTGTTGGGATTAAGAGGATATACATAACCCGCGTCGCGGAAAAACAGATTGGCGTAGTTGTTCGGATCGGTGGGGGATGCGCCATTATTAAGACTTGCGGATGACTTATAATCCTCGCCCTCGTTGGGTATTCCGCTTTCCCCATCATACATAAGTTCAGCGGCATAGAGATAATATTTATACAAAGCGTCAAGGTAATCTTCATTATTTGTAGTAAGGTACATCTTTGTCATAACAGGAGCAACCATGTAAAGGGCGTCCGCCCACCACCAGAAGTCATCGTTATCCTTGGTTATCTGGTAACCCATAACTTCTTCGGCACGGGCCGTTTTTTCGGTGTCGGGATCAAGCAGATTGAGATCCAGATAGCTTTGGAAGCAGATCTGCCAGTCACCGAACAGCACCGCATTGGAGCCTTGGCTTTGATTGTAGCCCCAAGTCCAATTTTCCTTGCTGCCGGTATATTCGTTACCCATCCAGTTGTTGTCATTGGCCCAGTCTGTGGAGTACTGCTTATAGTCCTCATTACCAAAGGTGAAGTACGTCTCCATATTGCCGGTGTGATATGCAGCCGTATCCCAGAATGCCGGATCAATGCCGTTTACCCATGTGGTCGGGCCCCATGTGGACTGTCGGTAATCGTTGGCTCTGATCACATTTTCCCGCACTGACTCATAGGTTGGGATGAGAGCCATTATTTCGTCGCTATACTTTTGAGGATCCGGCAGTTCAGAAACAAATATTGACTCTACCAAAGGACGAAGCTGGCCGAAATCCCAAATATATATACGTATGTCCTCATCCTTGCTTCGGTTGTAGCTCCACTCGGCAGTAAAATCTTTACGGCTTCTCATATCAGCCTCCAGATCAACGTTTTGTGTTTTAAAATCAACAACCCTGCCGTTTTCATCATACTTTACAATGATAATTCTTGCGCTGGACGCGCTGTCACCTGTATTGGCCGCGGCAGCGCTGACATTTACTGTGTAAGTTTCCGGATCACTGCCGCTGAGGCTTGCGCTGATATAACCGCTTACGCCTGGAACCTTAGTTCCTTTGATCACAACAGTGTGTACAGGTTCAGTGACAGCTGAAGGCACATCTTCAGCGGACGCGTTTTCAAGCTGCGGATAATAGTCGGTCATTGCCTTGACGTCCAATGCCGAGCCGGTCTTTACAATCACCTCAACCGGATCATAAGCGCGTCCTTCCGTGTCCTCAAATTCATAGATTATTTTGCTGGCATATCCAATTGTAATACCGGAGGAGCTTTCATACCTGCCGTAGGCCTTTACCTGCGCCTGAAATTCAAGCCCTTCGGCACTGCCTGTTATGGTATATACTCCAATGTCATCAAAGGCAGTAGCCTCAAATTCCGCCTGAAGAACTATCTCATATCCGTCAATATTGGCGATAACATTGGATGGCATGGCCGGAATTTCATCGTAATAGGCGCTTACGGTAATATCCTCAAAGGATATACTGTTCGCCGATTTCATTTGGTATGTAAGGGTACAGTTGTTTTCGTCCACAGCTTCGATACTGTCGTCACCGCTTTTGTAAGAATAGGCTTTACCGTCAACTACAAGCGCTCTTCTGGGGTTATTATATTCAAACCTCTGACCCTTTGCCGCAATTGCAGTCTCGCTCTTAAGAAGCTCGTCTCCGTACATATAATTTATCTCAATCAGCTGTCCCTCGGACACATATACGATAGCAGGGGCATTTTCTCCCGCTTCCCGGGATGTTATATATGTGGCGCAGGTGTCACAGGAAATATAAAAATCATATTGCTCCATGCCGGGATTTGACAGTACATAGTCCGTCACGTCAAATTCCACCCACTCATCTGTTATGCTTGGGCTGACAGTGGCGGAAGCGACCTTCTGTGCATCAGTTATAAATTCGTCCTGAGTATTCCACGTCAAGGTACTTTCATCCCAGCCGTTATGTTCCTTATCGATGGCATAAAGTGTATATGTGGTAGTTCTGTTATTATTAATATACTGTACAAACATCCTAACTCTGGCTCCAAGCGTAGTGTCATCGGTAAAGCCTTTAAACCTGAGAAAGACGTTCCGGTCATAGCCCGCCGCGCCTGATCCGCCGGTGGAAGTGATTTTAAGTCCTGTTTCTGAGCCATAATTTCTGCTGCCGCCGCTTTCGGTGGATGTATAAGTGTCGGCTATTGCCTCAGACACCGTCTCCGCCTCAACAATAAAGCAAACATTGGTTGAAACCTTTACATCGGGGTAATTTACCAGCTTGCCGCTTATCTCAAAATCCTTTCCATCACTAATCTGCTCGTCAGTCACACTGTCCCACAAGACGGGCTCGGAAAATTCATTTTCGGAGTCTGTAAATACGACCCTTGCGTATTCAGGCAAATAAGGAGACTCGCCAAAAGCAGCGTACACATTTTCAGCTACAGAGGCTGACTTTACGCCGTAAACTGTAACAAGCACTGTAACATTAATGCCTGCGGCTGTTCCGCTTACGTTGAAGCTGCCGATTTTTGCATACTTATCGGAAGCAATATCTTCCCATTCCGCCTCCGCCTCGTCGGTATCTCCGGTCTGATATGTAACAGTCAGCTTTTCGGGAAGCACGGGACAGATTCCTTTATATGTCCTGACAGACTGCATTTCGGCGGAAACAGGCTTCATTTTTGCGTAAACCAGCTTTATGAGATTGTTATCATCAGTGACCTGCGCAATTTTTGTTACCGAAAGAACCTGAGACAGGGTGTATTCCTCATTGCCTATTGTCATTGTCTGTTCGGGAGCCGCGTCATAAACTGAATTTGCCGGCACCTGAACTGTCTCTTCATTAGAATAAATTATGCCGCTGTCACTTATTTCCTCACCGTAAACTACTGTGGTAACCGTTACATCAATTTTACGTTCGGGATTGGTCTTGTCGTAAAGGGAGGCCACCTCCTCCGGGGTAAGGCTGCGGTTGTATATGCGTATGTCATCCATCTTCCCCTTGAAATCGGGGTTTTCGGACATAGCGTTTCCGTCACTGTACCACTGGGTACGTCCTATGAACATGCCGTTGCTGTCATCGTTAAGAGTGCCAAGATCCGCAAGAGTGCGGGTATATCCATCGGCAGATTTAAACTCCTTGCCGTTTATGTACAAGGTAAAGGCTTCCTCAGCCTTGCTATAGGTAACTGTCAGCAGTCCCCATTTGTCCATAAAGGGCTGGTCCTCCATTGTCCCGCCAAAGTTTTTATTAAGTTCCCTGTCCCATACGGTAAGTTCTTCATTGGATGTATCATACCGGGCAAAAATGCTGTTGTAATAATCGCCATTAGCTCTGTTGCCAAAGTCAAAGATACGTGTTTTTCCCGCAAATTCATAAGATGAATCAGCGTTGACCCACATGGATACAGTGTAATCGCCGTCTATTTTCCGGTTAAAGTCGTTGGG
>CAYTWZ010000018.1:0-26205 GCA_964442035.1 uncultured Oscillospiraceae bacterium | reverse complement strand
GGAAAAACGCTTTATGATACAAACGGGAATATTGTTCACTGCCATGGCGCCGGAATAATATTCCATGACGGATATTACTATATGTTTGGGGAGGACCGGCGGGGGGATAACCGTGTTTCCTGCTACAGAAGCAAGGATCTGGTGAACTGGGAATTCCGCAACATTGTCCTCACTCTTAACAGCAGACCCGTACACCACTATGTACGCACTGACCATCAGCTTTCTCCAAATAAGCCCGGTCAATTCGGCGTTGTGTCGGTGGGACACAGGGGAGCCAACATTGAACGGCCAAAGGTTCTCTACTGCCGGAATACCGGGAAATTTGTGATGTGGATGCACTTTGAAAACGGCAGGGACTACAACGCCGCCCGCTGCGCAGTGGCTGTGTGCGACACTGTTGACGGGGATTACGACTACCTTGGCTGCTTTGCCCCTGCGGGGAACAACTCCCGTGACTGTACGCTTTTCAAGGACGATGACGGGACAGCGTACTTTATTTCCACGTCCAGAGACAATGCGGATATGGCGGTGTATCGACTCAGCGATGATTATCTTTCTGTCGATGAGCAGGTAAAGACACTTTGGCCCGGTCAGTATCGGGAGGCTCCGGTCGTGTTCAAGCGGGAGGGAAAATACTATATGCTTTCCAGCCGCTGCACAGGCTGGAACCCGAATCAGGGCGGTTACGCCGTGGCGGACGCCATTGACGGGCATTGGAGCTCGATCCGCGATTTTGGTGACAAGACTACATTCAACACTCAGCCCACAGCGGTAGTGCAGGCGGGGGACAGGTACATTTACGTTGGCGACAGGTGGGATCCGTCGGAGTACGAAAATTCTACCATCGTTTATCTTCCCATTGACTTTGAGGATGGAGGCTGCTCCATTCAGTGGGCGGATGAGGTAACCCTTGAAAACGGAACGGTGAAGACCTCCGCCCGAAATATTGATGATTTCAGGATCATGCTTTGGAACTGCACCGACTATGTGGGCAGTGACGGATATAATATTTATGCAAAGCACCTTGGATATAAGGACACAAGTCTGCTTTGGACAATGGAGGAAAAGGACGCTCTGGCGATCCTGCGTCATAAGGATAGCGGACGCTGCCTCAGCGGGGACGGAATAGTCGCGGAATACGACCCCGGCGAAAAGCGCCTTTTATGGAAGCTGGAGGACGGGGCTCAGGGCAAGCTTTTAATCAATGCCTACAGCGGTAAGTCAATGCTTGTTTTCGGCAGGAGAGTAATTTTGTCCGACCGTGATGACCGGAATTTCGGCGGATATGTTTTGACAAAAAATTATTGATGCAAATAGTCCCCGGGTCTCGTCTACCGATTGAGTCGGTAGACGAGACCCGGGGACATCTTTCGTTTAGTTATATTACCTTATACTTTTTCAGCAGCTTAATTCTTCGATTACTTATTTCCATGCTTTTGGCTGCAAGGCTTCTGCCCGCGACTTTGTTGTGTTTCAAAAACCTTATCCACCTCTGTACCCATCTGACAGGCGTAAGGTACGGCTTTTCCAAAAGCTCCGGATGTACATCAATCATCTGCCTTCTGGAAGGGAATATTGTGCGAAAAAGCGTCTTAAGCCTTCCAATTGACGAGGCTTTGCCTCCGGAAATGGCGGCCTGGGTCATATTGATGGCAGTGCGCTGCTCCTGAGTTTCGATGCCAAAGACCCCGCTTTGCATCATATCATTTAACATATCCTCCGGGCAGTTTTCACTGCAAAAGGGTCGGTGGTCAAAGCCCATATACTTGTTGCCGATATACATTATGTCGGAGAAAAAGACAAGCATACCGTTCTTCTCGCATATTAGCTTTATGTAGTCGTGGTCTATGTCAGAAGCATATTTCTCGTAATACATGAGAATGTCCATTGCCTGACGTATACCGAAACCACTGTTCAGGAAATGCTTGAAGGCATGGCAAATGAGAAACAGAAGATGATCCGTGTGGTTCATGGTGTGTAGCTCTACGCCGCCTATATTAAGAACAATATAATTTTCAAAGACATTTTCAAAATATTTGTTAAGCTTGCTGCACTTAGAGATATTGTTGCCAAGTGGGTTGAGGTGCAGTTCAATGTGCAGATCTGTTTTTTTGTCAAAAAATGATACCTCCTGCATCAACTCGAGCTGACTGTCGGAAAGCTCATTCCGGTCGGTTATATAGCCGCTGCTTTCAAGAATTTCTTTCGCAAGGGGGAAATCCTTTTTTTGTATCAGTATATCCTCATCCCCGGAAGGACGATGGTCACAGAGTTCGCCGTACAAATTACGGCATACGATCCCCTTCATCACTATGGGGTAAAGCCCCCGGGCGGCAAATTGCTTGTACAGATCCAAAAACGTCTGAGTCATCCCGGACTGACGCATCACCGTTAAAAACACTCTTGTTTGTATGTCGTCACCGGCGCAGCCGGGGCAAAGTCTGATGGCCTGCTCGTAAATCAGCGGCAGAACATTGTGTGCCTTTGCCATTGAGAAGATGCAGTCCCAATCATAGGGCCGATCAAGTACGGGCTTAAAGTCGGGATGTATATTCAAGGCCAACAGGTACAAAAAGTTTTGGGTCTGTTCGCTCAACCGGGTTTGGGTAAGGTTTGACATGTTGTTTTCCTCCGTAAATGGTGTAAGGCAATGCCTGACGTGATCTGTCTATATTGTATCGCTAAGGGAGCGCTGAATAATTCGCGCCTATGGATCAAAGCGCTGCCTGACGGCGGGAGCTTCCCGCCGTCGTTTAAAAAGACAAGATACAGAAGTATTCACGCGCTTTTTGCCTTGTCGGCGAGAAAAATTTTATCGCCAACAAGTATTTTAGAATTGATCAGCGCTTCTTTAAGTGTTAAAATATGTCGCTGTCCGAAAGCAGCTTTATGCCCTGCGCGCTAAGAGCGTTTTCAGCGGCGGCATTGTCATCCACGCGGAAAACCACATACGCACCGAAGCCTGTGGACGCCGTAAATGCGTACATATACTCAATATTGATACCGGCGTCAGACAACGCGGTGAGAATACTGAAAAGTGAGCCGGCCTCGTCCTTCATTTCCACCGCGACAACATCCGTAACTGTTACAAGCATATCTTCCGAAAGGATTTCCTTGGCTTTGGATATGTCGGAAACGATCAGCCGGAGAATGCCGAAATCCTTTGTGTCAGCTATGCTCATGGCACGGAGGTTGATGTTAGCATTGGCCAGCGCCTTTACTGCTTCAAGAAGCTTGCCGGGTTTGTTTTCAACAAAAACTGATAACTGCTTTAACGCCATTTTATTATCCTCCTTTTTAATCGTGAAGCTTGCGTTTGTCTATTACTCTTACAGCCTTGCCCTCGCTGCGTATGATGGACTTGGGCGGCACAAGGTGTACCTTGGGGCCGATGCCAAGCATTGTGCGCATTGCGGTTTCAAGAGCCTTTTCCCTTGCTTGATAGTCGCTGACCTTGTCGGAGAACTTTTCCGGAGCCAGTTCCACATTAATATCAAGGGTGTCGCTGTTTTTAACGCGATCCACAATGATCTGATAATTGGGTGTGTAGCCCTCGTTAAGGAGCACTGTTTCGATCTGGCTGGGGAATACGTTGACGCCGCGGATGATCAGCATGTCGTCGCTGCGTCCCATAGGCTTGCTCATTTTTACATGAGTGCGGCCGCAGGAGCATTTTTTGCGTGTGAGTACACATATGTCCCTTGTCCTGTACCGGAGCAGGGGGAAGGCTTCCTTGTCAAGAGAGGTAAATACCAGTTCGCCCTTTTCTCCTTCGGGAAGCACTTCGCCGGTTTCAGGATCAATGATCTCGGCGTAGAAATGGTCCTCATTGATGTGCATTCCGGTTTGTTCCTCGCACTCAAAGGATACTCCGGGGCCGCTTGTCTCAGTAAGACCGTAAATGTCATAGGCCTTGATACCAAGGCTTTTTTCAATGCTGTGGCGCATTTCCTCAGTCCATGGTTCAGCGCCGAAGATACCGGCCTTGAGCTTGTTGTCCTCGGGCTTGTAGCCTGCCTCAGCCAAGGATTCGCCGATGTATGCCGCATAGGAAGGAGTACAGCAGAGTATTGTTGACCCCAGATCCATCATAAACTGAATTTGACGCTCGGTATTGCCGGAGGACATGGGCAACGTAAGGCATCCCACCTTATGAGAGCCGCCGTTGAGCCCCGGGCCGCCGGTGAAAAGGCCGTAGCCGTAGCATACTTGGCATACATCCTCGTTTGTGCCGCCTGCGGCCACAATAGCCCGGGCGCAACATTCTTCCCAGATGTCAATATCCTCTTGGGTATAAAATGCCACTACACGCTTGCCGGTGGTTCCGGAGGTGGACTGGATGCGGACGCAGTTCTTCAGGTCTGTTCCAAGAAGCCCGTAGGGATAGGCTTCGCGGAGATCCGCTTTTGTAAGGAAGGGAAGCTTTTTTATATCGTCTACGCTTTTGATGTCATCAGGGGTTACACCCTTTTGGTCCATCAAATTCCTGTAATAGGGAACGCTGTCGTAAACATGACGAACCTGCTTAACAATTTTTTCGTTCTGGATCGCAAGAATTTGTTCTCTGGACGCGGTTTCGATTTCGGGCTGGTAATACTTTGTCATTTTCTTCCTCCATTCTCTATAGGGGATGAATATCCCAAGGCAAAGGCCTTTTTATTTACTTCCACAAACTGGGGCTTTACGCTTTTTTCGATCGCGGCAAGCCATTTGTCGTAAGGAATATCAAAATACTTTGCCAGTCTGCCCATAAGCACTATATTTACGGATTTGGCGTTTCCCGCCTGTGAAGCCAATTGCAGAGCGTCTATATCGTCCACAAGGACGCCCTTGGATTTAAGCTCCTCAAGCACGTTTTCAGGGTAGACCGCCGCACCGGTTATTACGGGCATTGGGTCAATAGCCTGAGTGTTGACCACAATTCTTCCGCCCTTTTTCAGGCAGGAGGCATACCGTGCGGCCTCAAGCTTTTCAAAGGAAACTATAAAGTCCGCTTCTCCCTGTGTTATAACAGGGGAGTAGACCTTGTCCCCGAAGCGTACATAGGTGACAACACTGCCGCCCCGCTGACTCATTCCGTGAACCTCGCTGACCTTAACGTCATAACCCTCGTCAGTGAGAAGAGAGCCCAAAAGCTTGCTTGCAAGCAAGCTGCCCTGACCGCCTACGCCTACTATCATTATATTTTTGGTTTCCATTCAGTTTTCCCCCTTTTCGATGGCTCCCGCCCGGCAAAGCTGCTCACATACTCCGCAGCCTACGCACAGTGTGTTGTCAATATGGGCTTTTTTGTCCTTTATGCTGACAGCGGGACAGCCGATTTTCATGCACATTTTACAGCCGACGCATTTTTCCGCGTTGACCTTGACAGGGGGCTTGGCCTTTACGTACTTAAGAAGCACACAGGGCCTTCTGGATATGATCACGGAAGGGGCGGAAACTGCAATTTCCTCTAATATGGCGTCCTCGCACTCCTTCAGGTTGTAGGGATCAACTACCCTTACCCTTTCAATTCCCACAGCGCGGCAAAGCTCCTCAAGGTTGACAGCGTTGGCGGGCTCGCCCTTGATGTTGTAGCCTGTGGTGGGGTTTTGCTGGTGGCCGGTCATGCCGGTGATGGAGTTGTCAAGGATAATTACAGTGGAGTTTGAGCCGTTATAGGCAATGTTTACAAGGCCTGTTATGCCCGAATGCATAAAGGTGGAGTCGCCTATAACACAGACGGTCTTTTTCTCTGTTGCTTCTCCTCCGGCCTTGTTAAAGCCGTGGATGCCCGACACTGACGCACCCATGCACAGTGTGGAGTCCAGCGCTGTCAGGGGAGCGGCGCTGCCAAGGGTGTAGCAGCCTATGTCCCCAAGGGTAGTGATCTTGTTTTTGGAAAGCACATAGAACAGTCCTCTGTGAGGGCAGCCGGCGCACATGATAGGCGGACGTACGGGAATAGGGCTGTCAGCGGAAACGCCCCGGGGCTGCTCCATACCAAAGGCCTTGCGGATGGTGGCCTGATTGTATTCCCCAAGCGGTGAGAACATTTCTTTACCGATGCAGGGAATGCCCAGCCCTTTAAGGTGCTGCTCAATGATGCCGTCCAGCTCTTCAATAACATAAAGCTTTTTTACCTTGCCGGCAAAATCGCGGATAAGCTTTTCGGGAAGAGGGTTTACAAGACCCAGCTTCAAAACCGAAACACTGTCGCCAAACACTTCCTTGACGTACTGGTAGCAGGTGCCGCCGCAGATAATTCCAGTTTCGCTGCCGCCCATTTCCACACGGTTGAGGGGACTTGTCTCTCCGAGAGCGCGAAGCTTGTCTGTCCTTTCCTCCACAAAGGGATGACGGCGGACGGCATTGGCAGGTGACATTATGTATTTCTGGGGATTTTTCTCATACGGGGGCAGAGCCTTTTGCGCTCTGTCTTCAAGCGCAACGGGACACTGGGAGTGAGCTATCCTTGTACACATGCGGAAAAGTACGGGTGTGTCATATTGCTCGGATATTTTGTAAGCTTCCTTGACAAACGCCTTAGCCTCCGCCGAGTCGGAGGGCTCCAGCATGGGAACCTTGGCGGCTATGGCGTAGTGCCGGGAGTCCTGCTCGTTCTGTGAGGAATGCATGGCCGGGTCATCCGCTACAAATATTACCATACCTCCGTTTACGCCGGTGTAGGAAAGTGTAAACAGCGGGTCAGCGGCGACGTTAAGGCCTACGTGCTTCATGGCGCAAGCGCTTCGCACACCCCGTAGGGAAGCGCCGAAGGCCACTTCTGTTGCCACTTTTTCGTTGGGAGCCCATTCACAGTATATGTCGTCATATTTTGCGGCAAATTCGGTGATCTCCGTAGACGGAGTACCGGGATAGCTTGATACGACCTTTACCCCCGCCTCATAGAGGCCGCGGGCAACTGCCTCGTTGCCAAGCATCAATTTTTTCAAAATATATCATCCTTTCATTTATGTACATATTACAATAGCCGGGTTTTACTTGCCCAGACTGTCGGTGATTTCAACTGTCTTAGTATCATTGTAGCATTCAAACATTTTTTCGGTGTCCTTGGGACAGGTACTCGCCGTCAGAGCGCTGACGACGGGAACAATAATCAAACCGCCAACCATGGCAAAGGTACCGGAGTACAGGGAGTTGGTGAATACAAAGTTGAGCACCGGGATATTTGCCACGCTCATCCAGCCCAAGGAAACGCAGAGCTGAATTATCTCAAGGCCTACACCAAAGATAAAGGAAGCGACTACAGCTGCCTTTGTGGTCTTTTTGTAATACAGACCATATAGGAACGGAGCGAGGAAAGCGCCGGCCAGCGCACCCCAGGATACGCCCATCATCTGCGCGATAAATATGTTTTTGCTCCTGGCCTGGAATATGGCGATTATTGCGGAAATAATAATAAATACAACAATAAAGGCTCGCATAACAAACATTTTCTTTTTCTCACTGATACCCTTTTTGGTCATTGGCTCAATAAAGTCAAGGGTAATGGTGGAACCGCTGGTGAGTACCAGTGAGGAAAGCGTGGACATTGAGGCTGAAAGCACCAGCACGATAACAATGCCTATAATTATCGGGGAAAGCGTGGCAAGCATGGCGGGAATAACAGCGTCAAAGCCGTCGGCCTTTACGTCAACATTGTACAGTCTGCCGAAGCCCCCAAGGAAGTAGCAGCCGCCCGCTACGATAATGGCAAAAAGAGTGGAAATAACAGTACCCTTTTTGATAGAGTCCTCATTTTTGATTGCGTAGAATTTGCCTACCATCTGAGGAAGACCCCATGTGCCAAGGGAGGTGAGCATTACGACAAAAAGCAGGAAAAGGGGATTTGGCCCAAGAAAGGAGGAGTAAGCTCCGTTCCAGCCCGCGTCTCCCGTAACGGCGGCAAGGCTTTTGGTGGCTTCAAGAAGGCCGCCGTTGTCGCCAAGCACGGAACCTATAACCAGCACAATACCCACAAGCATAATAAGACCCTGAATAAAGTCGTTGATAGCTGTAGCCATATAGCCGCCGATGAGCACATAAACACCGGTGAGCACAGCCATTACTATTACGCAGACGGAATAGTCAATGGAATTGTACGCCATTGAGAAAAGTCTGGAAAGTCCGTTGTAAAGAGAAGCTGTGTAGGGAATGAGAAATACAAAGGTGATCACGGAGGCGGCAATTTTAAGTCCCCGTGACTGGAAGCGCGCGCCGAAGAAATCAGGCATTGTTTTGCTGGAAAGGTGTTGGGTCATTATCCTTGTCCGTCTGCCCAATACGCTCCATGCCAGCAGCGAACCTATGAATGCGTTGCCAAGGCCTATCCATGTGGAGGCAAGACCAAAGTTCCAGCCGAACTGTCCGGCGTAGCCTACAAATATAACCGCGGAAAAGTAAGATGTGCCAAACGCAAAGGCGCTGAGCCAAGGCCCCACAGAGCGGGAACCAAGAACAAAGCCGTTGACGTCGGAAGCGTGCTTGCGGGAATGAATTCCTATGCCGATCATCAGCGCGAAGAAGCACACGATCAGGCAGGATGTAATTATCATGGTGGTTGTCATTTTTGACCCTCCTGCGAGTAATTTAAGTATCAAAATAGTATTAAAGAAATTTCTATCCGAATATTAATAGCGTAAAAACGGAGTATCAGCCCTTGTTCTGTTCAAGAACAAAGTTTTCCGCGCCGTAAATTTTGCGAAGAAGCGGCTTTTCGATCTTACCGGTGGGATTGCGCGGAACGTCGGCGAAAACGATCTTGCGGGGACGCTTGTACCTTGGCATTCCCCTACAGAAGTCCATAATTTCCTCCTCAGTGCAGGTCATCCCCTCCTTGATCTTGATAATGGCCAGCGCAATTTCCCCAAGTCTTTGATCGGGAATACCGATCACCGCCACATCATGAACCTTGCTGTATCCGCTGATGAAGTTTTCGATCTGGACAGGATACAGGTTCTCACCGCCGGTGATGATCACGTCCTTCTTACGGTCTACAAGGTAGATAAAGCCGTCCTCATCCCGCATAGCCATATCGCCGGTGTAAAGCCATCCATCCTTAAGGCATTTCGCGGTGGCCTCGGGATCGTTGTAGTAGCATTCCATTACTCCCGCTCCCTTGAGGCAAAGCTCGCCAACCTTGCCCTGCTCGACGTCATTATCGTTTTCGTCCACGATCCTGACCTGCCAGCCGTAGCCTGGTATTCCGATAGCGCCTACCTTATGTACATTTTCCACGCCCAGATGGACCGCACCCGGCCCGATGGATTCGGAAAGGCCGTAGTTGGTGTCATACTGGTGATTGGGGAAATATTCCAGCCAGTGTTTAACAAGACTCTGGGGTACGGGTTGAGCGCCGATATGCATCAGACGCCACTGGGACAGCCGGTAATCCTCGATTTTAAGCTTACCGGAGTCAAGCGCGTTAAGAATGTCCTGAGCCCACGGTACCAGCAGCCAGACAATGGTACATTTTTCCTCGGAAACCGCTCGGAGTATGAACTCCGGCTTTGTACCCTTTAACAGCACAGCCTTTGAACCGCTGATGAGTGAGCCGAACCAGTGCATCTTGGCCCCTGTGTGATATAGGGGAGGAATGCAGAGGAATACGTCATCGTGACTTTGGGAGTGATGGTTTTGCTCCACGCGGCAGGAATGAATAAGCGCCCGGTGGCGGTGAAGTATAGCCTTGGGGAAGCCTGTAGTGCCGGACGAAAAATATATCGCGGCAAAGTCGTCCTCCTTTATTCCAAGGTCGGGGTTATTGCTATGGCAGTCAGCGGTAAGGGTCATATAGCTCTCCGCAAATGAGGGGCAGCCGTCGCCTACGTATATCAGCAGTCTCCTTTTGCTGATGGTATCGGCGATCTCTTCAATACGTCCGATGAATTCCGGCCCGAAAACCAGCAGGTCTACTTCCGCCAGATCAAGACAGTACTTTATCTCATCGGAAGAATATCTGAAGTTCAGCGGTACAGCGATAGCGCCTGTCTTGAGTATTCCAAAATAAATCGGAAGCCATTCCAGACAGTTCATAAGCAGAATAGCTACTTTGTCGCCTTTCCTTATTCCGCAGCTGAGCAGGGCATTCGCGAACCTGTTGGCCTTTTCGTTGAAAATGCCCCAGGTGATCTCCCGGCGGTAGCTGGTTCTTACAGTAGACTGCACCAGCTCATAGTCCCGCCAGGTCAACCTTCGGTTGTCCTCCAGCTCGGGGTTGATCTCTACCAGAGCTGTTTCGTCCTTAAACTCGCGGCTGTTTTTCTCAAGTAAATCGATAATAGTCATTTTGATAATCTACCCTCCAGAATGAAATATTCTAATTTATTATAGTAGATTTTCACGAAAATTGCAATGATAAGTTTTGTTTTTATGTTAAATTTTTTTAACGTATAACATCTTTTGATATGTTCAAATGCGCTACGTTGACTTTTTTTATGGTTTGTGGTAAAATAAACTGAGTGTTAGGAGGAATAATTAATGGTAATAGATTTTCACACACACGTATTTCCCGACAAGATTGCGGCAAAGACGATCAGCTTTTTGGCGAAAAAGGGCAATGTACAGCCCTATCTGGAGGGGACGCTTTCGTCCCTTAAGGAATCGATGAAAAAAGCCGGGGTAGATTACAGCGTAGTACTGCCTGTTGCCACAGCAACGCGGCAAGTGGAGTCCATCAACCGTATGGGCTTTGAGCTAAACGGAAAGGACGGCATAATTTACGCCGGAGCAATACACCCTGACAGCGAAAATGTGGGGGAGATACTGGACGGTATCAAGGCGGCAGGTCTTGCCGCGATAAAAATACACCCGGACTATCAGGGGGCATACTTTGATGACGAAAGGTATGTTAAAATTATGGGGGAGGCGGCAAAGCGCGATCTTATCACCGTGACTCATGCCGGGATCGACGTTGGATATCCCGACGATGTCCACTGTACCCCTGACATGGTACTCAATGTGCTGGAAAGGCTTAAGGGCCTTATTGACAACAAGCTGGTGCTGGCCCACCTTGGAGGCTGTGACATGCCCGATGAGGTGATAGCCAAGCTGGCGGGTAAGCCTGTGTATATGGACACGGCTGTGGTTCTTGACCGCTACCCGGAAAAGGCGGCGGAAGTGATACGTACCCATGGGGTAGACAAGGTGCTGTTTGCTACCGACTCCCCTTGGGCGGATCAGAAGCATTTTGTGGAAATGCTGGCCGGCTTTGGCTTCAGTGATGAGGAGCTTCAGCTTATGTATCACAAAAACGCGGAAAAGCTGCTGAAGCTGTAATTAAAAAAGTACCCGAAAAGCCCTTATTTATCAATCATTGAAAGCCGGTTTTATTATGGAGCCTGTAATATATATTGTAAAAATAAAAGAGCCAATCCCCGAAAATGAGTTTGGCTGTATGCTTAGGCTTATACGTGAAGATAAAAGGCGGCGCATTATGCGCCTTGTGAGCAAAAGCGCCGCTGACAGTATGCTTACAGGAGAGATGCTGGCCATGACCGCTATAAAAAACGAATTTGCCATCCCCGCAAGGGAGCAGGTTATACTGTCGGACAGCGTTGGAAAGCCGTATCTGGCAGGGCGTACGGATGTGAATTTTAACATAAGCCATTCGGGGCAATATGTTGCCTGCGCCGTCTGTGACAGAGCTGTGGGGGTGGACATTCAAACTCTGACGCCATGCCGGCTGACGGTGGCGAGGAGGTTTTTTACCGACGCGGAAATTGAGGCCGCAGTCCTTGGCGGGGATATTGAATTTACAAAAATATGGACGCGCAAGGAGGCTTATCTCAAAATGTTGGGTACGGGGTTTACAAGGCCGGATTTCAGCGGCATGAAAGACTGCAAAATAGAAACTGTTCTCTATGAAAACGCTGCTTTAAGTGTCGCTGTCAGATAAAAGCGGCTGCGCTTATTTTCGGAATGTTTTTCTCTCCGATAAGGGCTGAAAGCCCGTTAAAAGCGTTTCGGCGGGAGAATGTAACTCCCCCGCCGAAAACGAAAGCTGACGCCGTAATCCATGGCGCAGGCTTATGTGAACACGCTTTAATCGTCAAGGAATTTATGGAGAACGGTAAAAAAGTTTTTAATGTCAATGGGCTTGGCTATATGCCCGTTCATACCGCAGTCAAGACATTGCTGAATGTCTTCGGAAAAAGCATTGGCTGTCATAGCGACAATAGGCAGATCTTTATCTTTCCTGTCAAGCTTTCTTATTGCTTTGGTTGCTTCAATACCGTTCATAACAGGCATTCTTATATCCATAAGAATAAGGTCATAATATCCCTCAGGCGAGCCGCAGAGCTTTTCTAAACACTCTTTGCCGTTTTCCGCTTTTTCCGCCTTTAAGCCCGCGGAGGTAAGAGCTTCCTTCGCGATCTCCCAATTTATGTCTATGTCCTCGGCCACAAGAACTCTCTTGTCGGGAAAGCCCTTGGCGGAATCATTAGAAGCCGGTTTTTTCGTGACCGTATGTCCGGCGTACTTTCCCAAAACCTGATAAAGTCTTGACTTAAACAGGGGCTTTGCGATAAATCCCTCAAACTCTGTCAAATCGATCTTATCTTCAACATCACCCAAATCGTATGCCGAAATAAGAAATACAGGCAGATTAACATTTCCTGTGGCTCTTATTCTCTTGATTGCTTCAACGCCATCCATATCGGGCATATTCCAGTCAAGAAAAACAAAGTCGAATTCATTTCCGGCTTTTCGACGCGCTTCTATCATTTCAACGCCCTTTAAGCTCTCGGTTGTCCATTCGGCTTTTACGCCCAGCTCCTGAAGATTTAAAGCGGTCGTTTTGCACAGCAGCTCGTCATCGTCCACTACAAGCACATCCCAATTGGGCAGCTTTTCTGTCATTTCAAATTTCTCCGCTATCTTAAAATCTACCGTAAGCCGGAAAACGCTGCCCTCGTTCAATACGCTCTCTACCTCAAGCGTGCCTCCCATAAGGTCGGCCAGCTGCTTCGAGATCGACATTCCAAGCCCCGTGCCTGTTGAATTGCGGACAATGTCGCTTTCTCCACGTTCAAATTTATCAAAAATTTTTTCCATAAATTCAGGCGACATTCCGATGCCGTTGTCGGCGATCTCAAAGTGTGTTTTTACATAATCTTCGCCCTTATCCGACGCTTCCTGATAAATTTCCACAAGTATCTTTCCCCCTTCGGGGGTATATTTAAAGGCGTTTGAAACAATGTTAACCAGAATTTGATAAAGCCTTATATCATCGCAATAAACATCTTCCGCTATTATTTTATGAATAAAAACGTCAAATTTCTGTCCTTTCTCCTTTAACATAGACTGAGAAAGAGCCACAAGATCGTCAACTATGGATTTAAGTGAAGCCGATCTGATCGACAGCTGCATCTTTCCACTCTCTATTTTAGAAATGTCTAAAATATCATTTACCATTGAAAGCAGATGCTTTGCCGACGCGGAAACTTTTTCGAGGCAGTATTTAACTCTTTCTTTATTGTCCATATGTGTTAAGGCAATGTTGGTCATGCCTATAACCGCGTTCATAGGCGTTCTTATATCATGGCTCATACTTGACAGGAAATCGGTTTTGGCATTGTTTGCTTTTTCGGCAAGTATTTTTGCGTTGTTGATCTCCTCTATTTGTTTTTGATTATTTAAGTAGTAAATAACAATTACTGCCATGATAGCTGAAAGAAGAATTATAAGAACAACAACAAACGCTATAAATCTTACTCGATTTAGTTTGTCAAAATATTCGTCGAAAATATCACTGCGCATTACTGTCACATAATACCATTCGCTGTTATCCGCAAAGGAGGAACAGCATACGTAAAATCTTTCGCCGTTAAGAAGATAATTGAAGTTATACTGTGTATCGGTTTCAATGGCGTGCTTCAACTCGCTTATACACTTTTCGGCTTCTTTGACGTCGTGAATTTCTGTTTTAAGGACGCCGTCAAAATAATTGTCTCCTTCAATAAAACCGTTGCTTATGATAAAATCACCGTTGTTGTTGATAACGTGAGTAAATACGTTTCCGGCTTCCGAATCGAGAAAAAGCAGCTCGTCTACGGAAGTCATTTCTACACAAACAACAAAAGCGGCGCTGCGTTTCCCGTTCTCCAGCGCGTACTCGGTCGTTCCTCGTCCGAACATAAGATATTTTGTGCCGTTTTCGTCTGTGGCATATTCCAAAACATTTCCATCGTACTCAATAGAGGCTCCAATGTCGTTGCTGCCCTCTATGGTATAATTCCCTCCGTAGATGGGGCATAGCTCATAGTCCTCGTCCAAAAAGCCCGCAAAGCTGAATTGCCGTCTCATCCCCATCTCTTTTACTTTCTCATAGAACGCTTCCCAGCCATTTCGCGCATCGGAAGCGGTTTCAAGCATAATTTCATCAACCTGCATAAGCCTCAGCTCCATAATGGATTTAAACTTCTCCTGAAGCTGAAGATTGATCTCGCTCATATGAATTCTGCTTATGTTACTTATAGTATCATTTATTTTCGCTCCCATATAGCCGTTGTAGCCTATAAGAAGAACTAAAGTCAATAAAATGACAATGGCGCCGCTTTTAATAAAAAAATTTCGGTCATGTTTCTTTTTGCTTTCCACTTCACCTGTTTTTATTTTGTATTCCGGCTTATTTTTCATGCTGCACCGCCTTAAACGCTTCTAATACAATAGGGTTAAACTGCCCGCATTCGCCGTTGAAAATCATATCTACCGCAACTTCGGGCGAAAAGGCTTTTTTATAAACTCTGTTCGATGTGAGAGCATCGTATACATCGGCTATGGCCACAACCTGCGACCATATCTCGTTCTCATCCCCGGTAATTGCGTCGGGATACCCATTCCCGTCCCATCTTTCATGGTGATGCCTGCAAATATCATAGCAATATCTGTACAGGCCGGGGTCTATAATATCCTTAACCTTTTCAAGCAGCTCGCAGCCGTTTACGGTATGCAGCTTCATGACCTGATATTCCTGGGAGGTAAGCTTTCCCGGCTTGTTCAAAATAGCGTCGGGTATGGAAATTTTCCCCACATCGTGAAGAGCCGAGGCTATTGATATCTTGCTGATCTCCTCAGCGGGAAGACTGTATTCGGGGTACATCTCTCCAAGCTTTACCATAACCTTTCTGGTCATTTCGCACACGTTTTTTACGTGCATTCCGGTTTCACAGTCGCGAAATTCTATTATGTTCGCCAAGGCTTCTATAATAGAATAACTCATGTTATTCATTTTCGCGACCTGCTCCGTCACTATGTTTTCAAGCTCGTTTTTATGGCTGTAAAGCTCCATAACATTCCTGATCTGTCTTTTCAGGAAATATGAAACAAAGGGCTTTGTGATAATATCTATCGCCCCAAGATTGTACGCCCTCATAAGCATATCCTTATCCTCAGCGCTCGTTACAACAAACACGGGGATCTTTTCTATAAGCCCTGTCTCGTTCATATTTTCGAGTACATCAAAGCCGTCCATACCGGGCATGATAAGATCCAAAAGCACAACGCCGAGATTTTCGCCGCTGTTTATGATTTTAATAGCCTCGCTGCCGTCCGACGCCTCTATGACATTAAACTCATCTTTAAATATTTCGGTAAGGACAACGCGGTTTATTTTAACATCGTCAACTACCAAAATGGATTTTTCCGCAAAACTCATAAAAATTCCTCCGACATTTGTTAAATAAGGGCAGAAAGCCCGACAAGGGTCGTTCTCGGCGGGAGAGATTCCTCTCACCGAAAACGAAAGCGTTGCCCGTCCCCGGCGGAGGGCGCCATCTGCCGGTGGCAGGCTCCGCAAAGCGGAAGCGCCGACCGAGTTGGCAGACTCGGGGGGGGGACGTCTTTCGTTTAGTTATAATACGTTTCAATACATTCTATTATTTTATCCTGCGTCGGTATGATCTTTGTTATCAAAGCCTTCGCGCCCGCACAGTCCCCCTCCCTTAAAAGGCGAACAATTTCGGTGTAAGCGGTGTAAAGCGGCTCAATAGAAAGATTTCCCGCCGCGCCCTTAAGAGCGTGGATCTTTTCGATTTCTTTATCACAGGCCGCGTCATCAAAATCCGCCGTAATTCGCGACTCCCTTACCATTTCCGCAAAAGCGGAAAGCATTCGCTTATAAAGCTCCGCATTGTTCATAAACCTAAAAATACCTTCCTCGGTGTTAACTCCAAGTTTTTTTAATTCATCAAACACGCTTCCGACTCTCCTTGCTAAATAGTGTGAAAAAACGCAAAAACATTCAATAGGGACTGAACAATAAGGACTGAAAACCCGCTATAGGGCGCTTCGGCCTGAAATCGAACTCCCGCCGTCTTAGACCGGGGGACAACCGCGCTTAAGCTGTTTGGTCATACATCAACCCACGGTAAATTGTATCATAATTCTGATCCTTTGTCAATTAAAATTTTAATAGGGATATATTAAATTTTGATATGGATACGGAAATTTTAAACAAGGGCTGAAATCCCGTCATAAAGCGTTCTGGCGGGATTTCAATCTAAGCGAAGGATGAAAGCGGAACCGGTCTATAGAGGCTTAGAGCTTTTTATTTTTTTCATCTATTGCAATTTTTTCCCGGATATGTTATACTGTAATCTGTAAATTTATGGCCCGGCGGGGTTTAAACACGGCGCCCGGGCGTTTTGAGGTGAATAGGTTGTATCTTAAACGGATAGAGATGCAGGGCTTTAAGTCCTTCGCGGATAAAACTGTAATAGATGTGGGTCAAGGCATAACAGGCATTGTTGGCCCCAACGGCAGCGGAAAAAGCAATATCTCTGACGCTATCCGCTGGGTAATGGGCGAGCAGAGCGCCCGTACTCTGAGAGGAGGCAAGATGGAGGACGTTATCTTTAACGGAACTCAGAAGCGCCGCCAGCTGGGATACGCGGAGGTGTCAATGGTATTTGACAACAGCTCCGGCTTTTTGCCCAGCCAGTACAGCGAGGTCGAGGTGACAAGGCGGGTGTTTCGCAGCGGGGAAAGCGACTATATGATAAACCGCAATCCCTGCCGGCTTAAGGATATACACGAGCTTTTTATGGATACGGGTATGGGCCGGGACGGCTATTCCATTGTGGGTCAGGGCAAGATCGCGGAGATAGTCTCGCAAAAGGGGGACGAAAGACGCAGCGTATTTGAGGAGGCGGCCGGCATCAGCAAATACCGTTACCGTAAGCAGGAGGCGGAGCGCAAGCTGAGTCATACGGAGGACAACCTTGTCCGGGTCCGGGATATACTTGCGGAGCTGGAAGGACGGGTGGAGCCGTTACACAGGCAAAGCGAAAAGGCCATGAAATATCTTGACCTGAGGGAAGAGCTGAAGGGCATTGAGGTCAGCGCCCTTTTGGAAATAATCGACACAAAAAAGACTCAGCTGGCACAGGCGGAGGAAAACTACATTGCCGCCGCCGCGCGGCTGGAGGAGACAAAGGCCGCCCACGCGGCGGCGTCGGAGCAGAGCGAAAATCTTTTTGCTCAGATGAAGGATAAGGACGCGGAGCTGGAAGCCGCGCGGCAGGAGCTGGCCCAGGCGCAGTCCGCGGGAGCCGCTCTTGAAAACAGGCGTGTTATCATTGAAAACAACATCGAAAATACCAGGGAGAATATATTGCGTCTAAAATTAGAGCTGGAAAACCGTGGCAAACATGAGGAGACTCTCCGTACAGGCATAGCCGCCGAGGAGGATCACCGGTCCGCCCTGCTCAATGGACGGGAAAAGCTGAACAGTCAGCTGGAGGAAGCGGAAAGCCGCCTCCGGGAGGCCACAAGGGAAATGGCTTCCCGAAACAATGCCCTTGAGGAGGCTCGGGCGCAGGTGGCGGAGCTTGGGCAGAAAAAGGCTGAGGCAAAGACCCGTATCGAGGGCCTTGAAGCCTTGAAGCGCACCTATGAGACCCGCGGATCGGCCATTGACGAGGAAATAGCGTCGGCAAAAAACGACAGGGAAAGATACGAGGCTGACGCTAAGGCTCTCGGCGAAAGGCAGGAGGCCGCTGTCAATGAGCGCGATACCGCGTCCCGGAAGCTGCGGGACGCCCTTGAGAACATAGCGGAGCTGGAAAGCCGGGCGCAAAACGAAAAGAACGAGTATAACTCTATCGTTGGTCAGCTCAGCGAAAAGCGGGCAAGGCACAATATGCTTAAGGATATGGAAAACAGCCTTGAGGGCTATGCCCGCAGTGTGCGTCAGCTTGTAAGCGACAGCCGGAGCAAACGCTATCGGGGCGCGATGGTAGGGGTACTGAGCAAGCTGATCAAGACTGACAAGCGGTATATTACCGCTGTGGAGGTGGCTCTTGGGGGAGCTATGCAGAACATAGTGGTAAAGAACGAGGACGACGCAAAGGAGGCCATTGAATATCTTAAGCAAAACAGACTGGGAAGGGTGACGTTCCTGCCTGTAAGCACACAGGAGGGACGGCGGCTGGACGGGGAAAATCGGATACTGGCTTCCCCCGGAGCTGTGGCCATAGCCTCCGATGTTGTAATCCGGGATTCGTCCATTGACAATGTGGTGGAGTCTCTTCTGGGACGGACATTGATCGTGGATAACATGGACAATGCCGCCCGTATTGCCCGGGAAAACCGTTACCGCTTTAAAATAGTAACTCTTTCGGGAGAGCTGCTGCAGCCCGGAGGAAGCATCACAGGCGGCAGTGTAAACAAAAGCCAGGCTCTGCTGCGGCGCGGGGACGAGATCGCGTCCTTGGCGGAGGAATGTACAAAACTGGATAAAATGGCCGAAAATGCCGAAAACACTGTTGACGAGCTTTTGGAAAGGCTGGATGGCGCCAGAAAAACAGGGGAAAGTCTGCGTCAGGAACAAGGCGAGGCGGAGGCAAGACTGTCCCGGCTTAAGGCGGAGGCCGAAATGAAGCGCAGCCTTTTGTCGGTCACTGAGGAACGAGTTACCAGGCTTGAAGAGGAAAAGGCCGAGCTTGCGGTCAAAAGCCTTGCCGCGGAGGATGACAAAAGTGAGCTTAACGGACTGCTGTATGGAGCCGGCGGGCTGATCGCCGGGGCGGAAAAGCTTGTGACTGCCAAGCAGGAGGCGCTGCGGACCGCTACGGAAAAGCGGGAGCGGGCGGCGGCTAACGTGACTGACAAGCGTATGGAGCTTGCCGCCGCGGACAAGGATATACAGATATCGGTCAGCAGGATCGATGATCTTAAAACTCGGCTGGCGGGCTCGGCAGCGGACTGTGAGACCGGCGCGGCAGCTGTCGTAGAGCTGGAAGCTAAAATAAGGGACATGGAGACGGAGCTTGCCGCAAGTAAGACCGAGGCCGCGCGTCAGGATGAAACAATAAACAGCCTAAAGGCGGATATCGACAGGCGCAACAGCGAAAAGGGAGGGGCAAATTCCCGGCTGGAAAAGGTAAGGGAGGAGCTTAAGTCCCTCAGCGACGCTGTGTTTACCTCTCAGGAGGAGGTAGTGCGGCTGGAGACAGCCCGTTCAAGGCTGGAAAGCGAACACGAAAACGCGGCAAACAGGCTTTGGGACGATTATGAGCTGACATATAATGCGGCTTTGCCCCTAAAGAAGGAGCTTGGCTCACTGAGAGCGGCTCAAAAGCAGGTCAGTGAGCTTAAAGGAAAGATCAAGGCGCTGGGCAACATCAATATTGACGCTATTGAGGAATACAAGGAGGTCAAGCAGCGTTACGAGTTTATGAACAGTCAGGTCAGCGATCTGGAAGAAGGCAAAAGGAACCTTGAAAAGCTGATCAATGAAATGATGGTTGTGATGCAAACCCAATTTACGGAAAAATTCCGAATGATAAATGAAAATTTTGGAAAAATATTTGCGGACCTGTTTGGAGGAGGGCACGCGGCGGTGCGCCTTGCGGATCCCAACAACGTGTTGGAAAGCGGCATAGAAATAGAGGTACAGCCTCCGGGAAAAAAGCTGCAAAATATATCGCTGCTTTCCGGCGGTGAGCATGCGCTGACAGCCATTGCGCTGCTGTTCGCTCTGCTTAAGGCTACGCCAACGCCGTTTATTGTACTGGACGAGATCGAGGCGGCATTAGATGATGAAAATGTATACAGATTTGCCGATTACATACGCAATTATGACGACACTACCCAGTTCGTTATAATAACTCACAGGCGCGGTACCATGGAGGCGGCGGACATACTGTATGGGGTCACCATGCAGGAAAAGGGAGTAAGTACGCTATTGTCAATGAAGCTTGACGATATTCGGAATGAGGATATGTAGAAAATCTGGTTAGGCATAAAACAATTTGAAAACGGAGGAAATAAAAAATGGCTTTGCTTGATTTTTTGAAAAAGAAAAAGTATGAGGATGAGCCCGCTTTGGAGCCTGTTATAGAGGAAGCGGAAGAGACCGGCGAGGCGGAGGAAGCCCGGGACGGCGAGCCTGATATAGAGAAACCTGCCGCCAAGGAACCTGCCGCCGAGGAACCTGCCGCCGAGGAACCGGAAATAGAAGCACCTGCCGCCGAGGACCCGGCTGTAGAAGAACCGGCTATGGAAAAGCCTTCAAAAAAGGGACTTTTCAGTCGTCTTATGGCGGGCTTGGGAAAGACCCGGGGAGCCTTTACGGACAAGGTGGACACGGTGTTTAAGTCCTTTAGTAAGCTGGATGACGAGCTTTATGACGAGCTGGAGGAAACTCTTATACTTGCGGACGTCGGCGGACAGACCTCCATGGAGATCGTGGATGAGCTTCGAAACAGGGTAAAGGAAAAGCGCATTACGGATCCTGCTCAGGCAAAGGAGGAGCTTAAGCGTATCATCACCGAAATTCTTGAAGGCGGGGACAGTCAGCTCCACCTTGACACTACACCTTCCGTTATATTGATGATAGGCGTAAACGGTGTGGGCAAGACTACAACTATCGGCAAGCTCACCAACAAGCTAAAAAACGATGGTAAGACAGTGGTCTTGGCGGCGGCGGACACCTTTCGCGCGGCGGCG
Source organism: uncultured Oscillospiraceae bacterium (assembly GCA_964442035.1). Lineage (GTDB taxonomy): Bacteria > Bacillota > Clostridia > UMGS1883 > UMGS1883 > JAFLUQ01. Next base: position 5,271 of record CAYTWZ010000018.1, on the reverse strand, counting down.
GCGGATCAGCTGGAAATATGGGCGCAGCGGAATAATGTTCAGCTCATTCGCCTTACAGAGGGCGCGGATCCGGCGGCGGTCATATTTGACGGCTGCAATGCCGCCCGTACCCGTGGAGCGGATGTGCTTATATGCGACACCGCGGGACGGCTTCACAACAAGAAAAACCTGATGGAGGAACTTAAAAAAATCTACCGAGTTATTGAAAAAGGGCTTCCCGGAGCGAGGAAAGAAGTGCTGCTGGTGCTTGACGCTACTACCGGACAGAATGCCGTAAATCAGGCGGAGGAGTTTAACAAGGCCGCTGAGATAACAGGCATTGTACTTACCAAGCTAGACGGCACCGCTAAGGGCGGCATTGTAATTCAGATAATCCGGAAGCTGGGTATACCGGTAAAGTTCGTGGGAGTGGGCGAGGGTATCGACGATCTGCAGCCCTTTGACGCCGGTGATTTTGCCGCGGCGCTTTTCCCCGAGGACTAATTAGAAGCTTTGGTTCATACAGCGGACGAAACTATATGTAAAGGGGCTTTCAGCCCTTATTGAAAGAAGGGAGCTTTTCCATATGACTTTTGATATGCTGGAAAACGGAGAGGGCTTTTTGAAAAAGGCGTTTAAGATCATTGTCGTTTTAGCTGTCGCGGCGGCGGTGATGGCCGGATTTGGGTTATATATAGAATATCTTAAGGTCCGGGAGGTAGGCGCGGAGTATGTATCGGTGTATATTATACGTATTGCTACGGCTTTAATCGCGGGGGTTGTGATTTTCGCCTTGACGATGCTGTTGACAGCGGTCAACGGGGCAGTGCTGCGCCGCGCGGCTATACGCCGGGGTGAGCTTGTATGGATAATGAAGCGTAAGTATGTGTTTGGGCTTGGTGCGCTGCTGGGACTGATCGTGGCGCTGTTCAACGCCCGCAATATTGGCGGCAAATTCCTTATGTTCAAAAACGCGGTGAACTACGGAGAGTCTGACCCGGTATTTGGCAAGGATATAAGCTACTTCCTTTTTAAACGGGAATTTTGGATCGACGCCGCGGGGGTGCTTGACTTTGTGATTTTTGCGCTGCTGATCTACACCGTCGGGGCATATTTTGTGATGTATATCTCTGACGGCAGGGATGGGGGAGCGCTGGAATTTTTGAAGGATAAGGCCGTGTTCAGTCACTGCGCGGCGCTGGTATTTTTGATGGGACTGGTGAAGGCCCTGACATACCGTTTTACAGCCGAGGGGCTTGTGTATTCCAAAACCGCCGATGTGACCGGCGCCGGATACGCTGACGTTAAGATCAGGCTTCCGTTTTACACTGCCGCGCCCTATATTATAGGCGTCCTTATTATATTGGCGGCGGTGTTCCTTTTCAAGCGAAAATATAAGGCGGTGGGAATATGCGTGCTGACATTCCCGGCGCTGCTGGTAATAATGTGGGCGGTCGTAGCCCTTACCAACAGCTTTGTTGTCGCGCCCCAGGAGGTTGCTCTGGAGCAGCCGTACATTGAAAGCAATATTAAATATACCAAGCTGGGCTTTGGCCTGGATAATATAGAGACCAGCACCTTTGATATAAAGAATGATCTTACGGCTCAGGATATTGAGGACAATGCCGAGACTGTGGACAATATACGCATTACAGACATGCCGGCAACCCTCTCGGTTTCAAATTCCACAAAGAGCGTGAGGAATTATTACACATTCACGGACTCGGACATTGTGCCTTACACCGTAAACGGCAAAAAGACCGCTCTTAACATCGCTCCTCGTGAGCTGGATGCTGACAAGCTGCCCGAAAACGCTAAGAATTATATCAATCTGCACCTGCGCTACACTCACGGCTACGGAATTGTGGCCAATACCATCAATGATGTCAACGCTGACGGTCAGCCGGTATACCGCATTGACAGCATGCCAATAGTCAGTCAGGAGGGCTTTCCGGTAGTGACCCAGCCTCGGATATACTATGGGGAAAAGACTGACAATTATGTTGTAGTCAATACGGACTATGACGAGCTGGACTATGTTACCGATGATGAGCAGACGGGTGAAGGCTACAGCGGCAGCGGCGGCATAGAGATGAAAGGCCTTAACAGGCTGCTGTTTGCTATTGACAACATGGATTACAAGCTTCTGATCTCGGGGTACATTCATTCCGACAGCAAGCTGCTTATCAACCGCAACATTTTTGACCGGGTAAAGACCGCCGTACCCTTTATGGAGCAGGATGACGACCCGTATATTGTCATTGACGACAACGGAAACCTCAAATGGGTGTTGGATCTTTATACCACCTCTGACAAGATGCCATACAGCCAGACCTACAGCGGGGTCAACTATATCCGCAACAGCGCCAAGGCTGTGATCGACGCCTACAGCGGAGAGGTAAAAATATATATAACTGACACCTCCGATCCTATAATCCGCACCTACGCGAAAATTTACCCCGACGCCTTTGCCGGGGAGGGGCTGCCGGAGGACATTGCCGCCCATATCCGCTGCCCGGAGCTTTTGTTCAAAATTCAATACGAGGTATATCTTCGCTACCACATGACCGATACTACCAACTTTTACGGAAATTCGGACCTTTGGACCACTCCAAAGGAAAAATACATGAACAACGAAACTGTGGATATACAGCCCTATTACAATCTTATGCAGCTGCAGAATTTTGGGGACGAAAGCGCGGAGCTGGTGCTTATGAAGCCCTTTGCCCCGATAAACAAGGAAAACCTTATGGGCTGGCTGGCCTCCACATCCACCGGAGAGCTGATGCTTTACCGCTTCCCCACGGACAAGACTGTATACGGTACGCTGCATATTGAAAACCGCATTGACTCCGACGACAGTATTTCCAAGGAAATATCCCTTTGGGATCAGGGAGGCTCCAACGTTATCAAAGGCAATCTCCTTGTTATTCCGGTCAAAAACAGCCTTCTGTATGTAGAACCCATATATCTGACCACCTCAAACAACGCCGCTCTGCCGGAGGTAAAGAGAGTGATAGTGGCTTACGATGAGGAGGTCGTAATGGAGCGTACTCTTAGGGACGCGCTGGATAAGCTGTTTGGCACTGAAACCGCGCCGACAGAAACGGATACGGGGGACGCTGCGCTCACTAATACAAATGTGACAAGCATTGTTCAGGCATATGAGGCCGTGGAGGAAGCCCAGCGAAGCGGCGACTGGGAAAAATTCGGACAGGCAATGGAGGCATTGAAGAATGCCATCTACAGCGAATATCCAAAGGACGGTGACAGTGTTGATCAAGAATTTTAAGCCAAGGCGCGTGTATTGCTTTAAAATCATGGCGGTCATTGCTCTGACCGCCGCCCTCTGCTCCTGCGGGCAGAAGATCGATGAAAATATTGTGATCGAAAACAACGCCACAGCCAGTGTCACGGCGGGAAGCGAGGTCTATGAGATCAGCGACGACACCATAACAGTCAACGGAGCCGTACTGGCCTCAGACGTGGGGGCAGTTGAGGACAAGCTGTTTGTCCTTGGCAACGGAAAGGTATACTTTAACGCCAGCGGCGAAGCCAGATATGTTTTGACTAAAAACGGCAAGATCAAGACCTTTGGCAAGGGCAAAATAATTTACGCCCGGGGAGAATGGCTTTACTACGAGAATATCGGCCTTTATATGGTCAATGTTATTGACGGCAAGCAGAGCCTTCTCCACGAAACGGCTCTCCAATTCAAGGAGGAGACGGACAAAAAAATCATCTTTACCGATGGGGAAAAGGACTACGGCCTTAAATTTGACGGGACTACGCTGTCGGAGGTGGAATGACATGGAGCAGCTGAATCTGTTTGATCAGCGGTCCGTGTCAGAGCCCTTGGCAAACAGGCTGAGGCCTGAAAGCCTTGAGGAATATGTGGGACAGAAGCATTTGTTAGGGCCGGGGAAGATACTGCGGCGGCTGATCGAAAGCGACAATATCTCGTCCATGATATTCTGGGGCCCGCCGGGGGTGGGCAAGACTACCCTTGCCCGCATTATCGGCAAAAGCACAAGGGCTAAATTTACCCCGCTCAGCGCTGTGTCCAGCGGAGTAAAGGAGATCCGGGCCATAATGGAAGCCGCCGAAGCAGAGCGGCAGCTGGGACAGCGGACGCTGCTGTTTACCGACGAGATACACCGGTTTAACAAGGCTCAGCAGGACGCGTTCCTGCCCTTTGTGGAAAAGGGCAGTGTGATTTTGATCGGGGCCACTACGGAAAACCCGTCCTTTGAGATAAACTCCGCCCTGTTGTCCCGGTGCCGTGTGTTTATATTAAAGGCGCTGGATGAGTCGGATCTTAGGCAGCTTTTAGACAACGCTCTTAAAAGCCCCAAGGGCTTTGGGAATACAAAAATAGATATCGGTTCGGATCAGCTTGACGCCATAGCCCGCTTTGCCAACGGGGACGCCCGTACAGCCCTCAACACCCTTGAAATGGCTGTTCTTAACGGGGATGTGCTGGCTGACGGCACAGTAAGGGTGGACCCGGACACTCTTGCGCAGTGCATGAACCGCCGTTCCCTTATGTATGACAAAAGCGGGGAGGAGCATTACAATCTGATCTCCGCCCTGCACAAGTCTATGCGCAACAGTGACCCGGACGCGGCGGTGTACTGGGCTCAGCGTATGCTTTACGGGGGCGAGGATCCCTTATATATCGCAAGGCGGCTTGTCCGCTTTGCCAGCGAGGACGTGGGCATGGCGGATCCCTATGCCCTTACCTTGGCGGTGAGCGTATATCAGGCCTGTCACTTTTTGGGTATGCCGGAATGTGACGTACACATCACTCAGGCTGTGGTGTATCTGTCCATGGCTCCCAAGTCCAACGCCCTTTATACGGCCTGCGAGGAGGCCAAGTCCGACATACGGGAGCTTCCGGCGGAGCCTGTCCCCCTTCAGATACGCAACGCCGTCACCACGCTGATGAAAAATTCAGGCTACGGAAAAGGGTATATTTACGCCCATGACACTCAGGAAAAGCTTGCCAGAATGCAGTGCCTTCCGGACTCCTTGGCCGGGAAGCGGTATTACCGCCCCACGGAGCAGGGTCAGGAAAAGGCCGTAAAGGAAAGGCTGGACAAAATACGTGAGTGGAAGGCTGGTCCGGGAAAAAAGACTGAATAAAGCTTAGAGATATAGGTTCAACCTATATCAGGATATCAAAATGATATACTTGACAAAAAGAAAACAGATGAGTATAATAAAAACATCAACAGGAAAGGAGAAATCAGCCATGGCAAAACGTGCGGATATTATCAATGATATATGTAT